>NZ_JBIAXT010000033.1:0-102976 GCF_042896945.1 Streptomyces sp. NPDC001222 | reverse complement strand
GTCGAACCGGTGCCGGCGTCCCGCGCCCTCCCCGAGCCGGACGGCCCGGACCATGACCGGGTGAACGGCTACGACGACGTGACGTGAGCCGGCGAGCGCAGTCCGTGACACCGTGACGACGGCTGTGGGCCCCACCGATTCCTCGGTGGGGCCCACAGCCGTCGTCACGAGTGCCCGGGCCGTGCGGGCCGCCGCCTCCGCCGATCCGTGCCGGCGCGCGCCGCCGCTCACCACGGGGCGGCCAAGAGTGACCGTCCCCGCACCCATCGTTCCGATCCGGATAATGATCGTCGTGTTGTCAGTGGTGCCCGGTACGCTCGAAAGCACGATGACAGAGGACCTCTCACCGGCCGAGCGGTATGCGGCAGCACGCAGGCGCGCTGCCGAGCAGGCCACCGCGCTCGCCTCCTTCCGCGAGATGTACGACTTCGGCCTCGATCCCTTCCAGATAGAGGCCTGCCAGGCGCTCGAAGCGGGCAAGGGCGTACTGGTGGCGGCCCCCACCGGCTCCGGCAAGACGATCGTCGGCGAGTTCGCCGTCCACCTGGCCCTGAGCCAGGGCAAGAAGTGCTTCTACACGACACCCATCAAGGCCCTGTCGAACCAGAAGTACTCCGACCTGTGCCGCCGTTACGGCACGGAGAAGGTCGGCCTCCTGACGGGCGACAACAGCGTCAACTCCGACGCCCCGGTGGTCGTGATGACGACCGAGGTCCTGCGGAACATGCTGTACGCGGGCTCCCAGACCCTCCTCGGGCTCGGTTATGTGGTCATGGACGAGGTGCACTACCTCTCCGACCGCTTCCGCGGCGCCGTCTGGGAGGAAGTGATCATCCACCTGCCCGAGTCGGTGACCCTGGTGTCGCTGTCGGCGACCGTCTCCAACGCCGAGGAGTTCGGCGACTGGCTCGACACGGTCCGCGGCGACACCGAAGTGATCGTCTCCGAGCACCGGCCTGTGCCCCTGTTCCAGCATGTGCTGGCCGGCCGCCGGATGTACGACCTGTTCGAGGAGGGCGAGGGCCACAAGAAGGCCGTCAACCCCGACCTCATGCGGCTGGCCAGGATGGAGGCCACCCGCCCGTCGTACCAGGACCGCAGACGCGGCCGGTCCATGCGCGAGGCCGATCGAGAGCGGGAGCGCAGACAGCGCTCCCGGGTGTGGACACCGGGTCGCCCCGAGGTGATCGAGCGGCTCGACGCCGAGGGCCTGCTGCCCGCGATCACCTTCATCTTCAGCCGGGCCGCCTGCCAGGCCGCCGTCGAGCAGTGCCTGTACGCGGGCCTCCGGCTCAACGACGAGGAGGCCCGGGAGCAGGTGCGGGCGCTCGTCGAGGAGCGCACGGCCTCCATCCCCTCCGAGGACCTCCATGTGCTCGGGTACTACGAGTGGCTGGAGGGCCTGGAGCGCGGTATCGCCGCCCACCACGCGGGCATGCTGCCGACGTTCAAGGAAGTCGTCGAGGAACTGTTCGTCCGCGGCCTGGTGAAGGCCGTGTTCGCCACCGAGACCCTCGCGCTCGGCATCAACATGCCCGCCCGCTCGGTGGTGCTGGAGAAGCTCGTCAAGTGGAACGGCGAGCAGCACGCCGACATCACCCCCGGGGAGTACACCCAGCTCACCGGCCGCGCCGGCCGCCGCGGCATCGACATCGAGGGCCACGCCGTCGTGCTGTGGCAGCGTGGGTTGAGCCCCGAGCACCTCGCGGGCCTGGCGGGCACCCGGACCTATCCGCTGCGCTCCAGCTTCAAGCCGTCGTACAACATGGCCGTGAACCTGGTGGAGCAGTTCGGCCGGCACCGCTCCCGTGAGCTGCTGGAGACGTCCTTCGCGCAGTTCCAGGCCGACAAGTCGGTCGTCGGTATCTCCCGCCAGGTGCAGCGCAACGAGGAGGGGCTGGCCGGTTACCAGGAGGCCATGACCTGCCACCTCGGCGACTTCGACGAGTACGCGCGGCTGCGCCGCGAACTCAAGGACCGCGAGACGGAGCTGGCCCGCCACGGCGCGGCCCAGCGGCGCGCCGAGGCCGCCGTGGCCCTGGAGAAGCTCAAGCCCGGTGACGTGATCCATGTGCCGACCGGGAAGTACGCGGGCCTGGCCCTGGTGCTGGACCCCGGACTGCCAGCCGGCCGCGCGGGCGGACACCGCGGTCTGGAGTACCACGACGGCCCCCGCCCCCTGGTCCTCACCGTCGAACGGCAGGTCAAGCGGCTGGCGTCGATGGACTTCCCGGTGCCCGTGGAGGCGCTGGAGCGGATGCGCATCCCGAAGTCGTTCAACCCCCGCTCGCCGCAGTCCCGTCGCGACCTGGCCTCCGCCCTGCGCACCAAGGCCGGGCACATCCCGCCGGAGCGGCAGCGCAAGAAGCGCTCCGTGGCCGCCGACGACCGCGAGATCGCCCGGCTGCGCACCGCCCTGCGCGCCCACCCGTGCCATGGGTGCAACGACCGGGAGGACCACGCCCGTTGGGCGGAGCGCTACCACCGTCTGATGCGTGACACCTCCCAGCTGGAGCGCCGTATCGAGGGCCGGACGAACACCATCGCCCGCACCTTCGACCGCATCGTCGCCCTGCTCACGGAGCTGGACTACCTGCGCGGTGACGAGGTGACCGAACACGGCAAGCGCCTCGCGCGGCTGTACGGCGAGCTGGACCTGCTGGCCAGCGAGTGCCTGCGCGAGGGCGTCTGGGAGGGGCTCGCCCCGGCCGAACTTGCCGCATGTGTCTCGGCGTTGGTGTACGAGGCCCGGGTGGCGGACGACGCGATGGCGCCGAAGCTGCCGTCGGGCAAGGCCAAGGCCGCGCTCGGTGAGATGGTGCGCATCTGGGGCCGGCTGGACGGTCTGGAGGAGGAGTTCCGCATCAACCAGACCGAGGGCGTGGGCCAGCGCGAGCCGGACCTGGGCTTCGCCTGGGCCGCCTATATGTGGGCGAGCGGCAAGGGGCTGGACGAGGTCCTGCGCGAGGCCGAGATGCCGGCCGGTGACTTCGTGCGCTGGTGCAAGCAGGTCATCGACGTCCTTGGCCAGATCGCGGCGGCGGCTCCCGTCGAGGGCTCCACGGTGGTGCGGAACGCGCGCAAGGCGGTCGACGCCCTGCTGCGCGGTGTCGTCGCCTACTCGTCGGTGGGCTGACCCGCCGTACCCGGCCGTCAGTGGATTCCGGACCGTCTCCGCGAGTCGGTCCGGATGGCCACGGGTCCTCCCTCGCGTCAAGTACGACGGAGGAATTTCACCCACCTGGGCTAACCGTTCCCGACACCCGTTCGCCGTCACACATCGTGTGCGAGCGGAGGCTCAGCGTGCAAAAGGAGTCGAGCGTACTCCTGCCCTCAGAGGCATTTCAGGTGCTTCTTGAATATGACATCGCGATGATCCGGTCGGACTAAGCTCGCCCGCAGCGCACCGAGTTGAGGCGTATTCGTGCGCTTGTTCCCCAACATGCCGAAGATCCGTCGATGCCGGATTCCGTTCCGGTGTGGACCCCTTCTGCCCGGCGAGCGCGTGTGCCGAGCAGCCTCCCGATCCAGCCGATTCGTCTCAGAGGGCATACATGGTGAGTGTTCCATCGCCTCCCGGTGGCCGCGAACTTCCCTACACACCCGTGCTGTTGGTGCCCGCCATACTGATGGCCGCGGCCACCGGGACCGCCGTCGCACTGGTGACGGCTCCGGCCAGGTCCGCCGTCGGCTGGCTCGGTGCCGCGGCCACGGTTCTGGTGAGCGCCGTCGCGGTCCTGGCGGCACGCCGGGACCGCGCCCTGCGTTCGCTGCGCGCCGACTTCGTCCAGCGGACCGCGTATCTCGAACAACGCATCGCCTCCCAGGACGACGACCTCGAGTTCTTCCGTACCGAGATCGTGCCCAGGGCGCTCGAGACGGTCCGGGGCGGCATCTCGCCCGCGGAGGTGATCCGTACCGTCGTCGACGAGAACCCTCACTTCCGCGGACTGCCGGAGCCACAACGGCAGTTGCTGCGTACCGTGCTCCAGATCGTCGACCGTGAGATCGCTCGGCGCGACTCAGCGTTGCGCGCTTTCGTCAACATCGCCCGCCGTGTCCAGGCCCTCGTCCACCAGCAGGCCAAGGAACTCAGGGAGATGGAGGAGGACCACGGCCGCAACCCCGAGGTCTTCGACGACCTGCTGCGCATCGACCACGGCACCGCACTGATCGGCCGCCTCGCCGACTCCATCGCCGTCATCGGCGGCGGCCGGCCCGGCCGTCAGTGGCCCCAGCCCGTGCCGCTCTACAGCGTGCTGCGCGGCGCGATGTCCCGCATCCTCGAGTACACCCGCATCGAGCTGCACTCCATCGCCAAGGTCAACATCAAGGGCACCTCGGTCGAGCCGATCATCCACGCCGCGGCCGAACTCCTCGACAACGCCACCCGCTACTCCCCGCCCCAGACCAAGGTGCACGTCACCGCCACCGAGGTGCAGACGGGGATCGCCGTCGAGATCGAGGACGGAGGGATCAGTCTCAGCGAGGAGAACCGTGCGAAGGTCGAGCGGATGCTCGCCGAGGCCCAGGCCGGCGTGGACGTCCAGGAGATCGGCGAGGCGCCGCGCCTCGGCATCGCGGTCGTCGGGCGTCTGTCGACGATGTTCAACATGCATGTCTCGCTGCGGCAGTCGGCCTACGGCGGCGTCCGCGCCATCCTCGTCATCCCGAACGACATGCTCACCACCGACCCCGCCCCCGGGTTCGCCCACGGTATCGGCGCCACCTCCGTGCCGACCCTGGACAACGACGGGGTCAAGGGGCCCGAGCGCACGAACAAGAAACGCCGTCCGACCACCGGGCCGCGCATCCCCGAGCAGTTCACCATGGAGGACGACCTCCCCGTGGTGACCGAGTGGACCCCGAACGGTCTGCCGCAGCGCCGTAGCCGGGTGAAGACCCCGCTCAGTCAGCGCATGGCCGAGGCGGCCGCGGCGGAGGTCGCTGCCCAGGCCGTCGAGGCCGCGACGCACGCGCCGTGGAGCCCCGAGCCCGAACCGGAGAAGGAGGAGCCCGCGCCCGGACTGTGGGTGGAGGCGTTCATGAACGGGCTCAAGAAGGCCCCGGACCCGAACGCCTTCTCCGCCGGGCCCCCGGCCGACGATCCGCACGCATTCATCAGCCACGACGAGCCGACACCTGCCCGGGCCGACGACGAGGGGGACCACAAGTGATCCAGCAGCGAGGCAATTTCGACTGGTTGCTGAAGGAACTCGCCGACGGCGTACCGGGCATCCACCAGGTCGTGGTGCTCTCCGCCGACGGTCTGCGCATCGCCCGCTACGGCGGCGACCCGGACGCGGCCGACCGCGTCGCCGCGGCCTGCGCCGGACTGCAGAGCCTGGCCGGAGCGGTCGCGGCCGAGATCCCGGACAGCGACGGCCGGATGCGCATGGTCATCATCGAGATCGACGGCGGCTACTTCTACATGATGGCGGCCGGACCCAACGCCTATCTCGCGGTCCTCGCCGACACGGTCGCGGAGGCCGGCCTGATGAGCAACCGCATGCGCGATCTCGTCCTCCGTATCGGCTCCCATCTGACCAGTCCGCCACGGCGCAACGGGCAGACCGTATGACTCCTCCGCGACGCCGCCGGCGTCAGCCCAGGCAACAGCCCCCGCCGGAGCCCGTCGCGGCAGGCGGCCCGAAGGGGGGCGAACAGTACGAGGGCGAGCCCGGGGAGGGCGAGCGCAAGGGGGGTGAGCAGAAGCACCCCGAGCGGTTGTACATCCTCACCGGAGCGGCCGCCGGGGGCGAGCGGGCCCCGATCGACCTCGTCTCTCTCATCGTGACCAGCGCCGACCCGCCGCCCACCGCCACGCCCGAGCAGTCGGCGCTGCTGCGGCTGTGCCGGGCCCCTCTGTCCGTGGCCGAGATCTCGGCCTATCTCAGCCTGCCGTTCAGTGTGGTGACGGTCCTGCTGACCGATCTGCTGGCGGCCGAACTGGTCCAGGCACGCGCTCCGATCGTCCGCCAGGCGGTGCCCGACCGATCCCTCCTCGAAGCGGTGATGCATGGACTTCAAAAGCTCTGACAGCGTCCCCGGCCCACGGGCCGAGGACCACCTGCCGCACACCACACAGGCCGCGGTGAAGATCGTGATCGTGGGCGGCTTCGGGGTCGGCAAGACCACCATGGTCGGTTCCGTCAGCGAGATCAGGCCGCTGACGACCGAGGAGACCATGACGCAGGCAGGTATCGGGGTCGACGACAACTACGGCTCCGACACCAAGACGGCCACCACCGTGGCCATGGACTTCGGCCGGATCGGCATCACCGAGCAGCTGGTGCTGTATCTGTTCGGCACCCCGGGCCAGGAGCGGTTCTGGTTTCTGTGGAACGGCCTGTTCGAGGGAGCGCTCGGTGCGGTCGTCCTGCTCGACACCCGCCGGCTCGAGGTCAGCTTCGACGTCATCGGCCGTCTGGAGGAGCGGGGCGTGCCGTTCGTGGTCGCCGTCAACTCCTTTCCGGACGCGCCCCGTTACCCCGTCGAGGAACTGCGCGGGGCGCTCGACCTGCCCAAAGAGATCCCGATCATGGAGTGCGACGTACGGCGCCGGGCCTCCAGCCGTGAGGTCCTGATGACGCTGATGCGCTTCCTGCACTCCCTGGCGCTGACCCACGCGCCCGCCTGACCGGGGCGCGTCTTCGCCGTACCCGTCCCTGCTTCGTGCACGGCGTCGGACGCCCGGCTCCCACCCCGACGTCCGTTCCCCGTCCCGCATTTTCGACGTGCGTTCCCTTTTCCACGCCTCGTGACCCCCGACGTTTCGGAGCGATCATCGTGACGCCAGAATTCCACTCCCTCACCGACCGGGACCCCGCCGCCGACGCCCCCGTGCCGCCGCCCGGCTGTCCGGCCCACCCCCTCGGACCCGGCGGAGTGCGCCGGCTGTACGGGCCCGAGGCGGAGGACCTGGGAGCCCTGTACGAGAAACTCCGTGCCGAGCACGGCGCCGTGGCCCCGGTGCTGATCCACGACGACGTGCCGATGTGGGTGGTGCTCGGCCACAGCGAGAACCTGCACATGGTGCGCTCGCCCTCGCAGTTCACCCGGGACAGCCGTACCTGGGAGCTGCTGAGGTCCGGCCGGGTCAAGCCTGACCACCCGCTCACCCCGCACTTCGCCTGGCAGCCCATCTGCTCCTACGCCGAGGGCGACGAGCATCTGCGGCTGCGCGGCGCGGTCACCGGCGCGATGTCGACCATCGACTACCGCGGCTTGCGCCGGTACATCAACCGGGCGACGCAGAGCCTTGTGAACCGCTTCTGCGAGGAGGGCCGGGCCGATCTGGTCGGCCAGTTCGCCGACCATCTGCCGATGGCGGTGATGTGCGAGGTCCTCGGCATGGCCGACGAGTACGGCGACCGGATCGTGCACGCCGCGCGCGACATGCTCAAGGGCACCGAGACCGCGATCGCCAGCAACCAGTACATCGTGGACGCCCTGACCCGGCTCACCACCCGGCGCCGTACCCAGCCCGAGGAGGACTTCACCACCCACCTCGTCAACCACCCGGCACGGCTGACCGACGACGAGATCCGCGAGCATCTGCGGCTGGTCCTGATCGCCGCCTACGAGGCGACGGCCAACCTCATCGCCAACGTGCTGCGTGTGATCCTCACCGACCCGCGCTTCAGGGCCCAGCTCAACGGCGGGCAGATGACGGTCCCGGAGGCGGTCGAGCAGTCCCTGTGGGACGAACCGCCGTTCAGCGGCATCCTCGGCTACTTCGCCAAGCAGGACACCGAGTTGGGTGGCCAGCGCATCCGCAAGGGCGACGGCCTGCTCTTCGGTATCGCGCCGGGCAACCTCGACCCGCGCGTACGGCCCGACCTGTCCGCAAGTATGCAGGGCAACCGCTCCCATCTCGCCTTCGGCGGCGGCCCGCACGAGTGCCCGGGCCAGGACATCGGCCGCGCCATCGCCGACACCGGGATCGACGCGCTGCTGATGCGGCTGCCGGACATCCGGCTGGACTGCGCGGAGGAGGAGCTGCGCTGGACGGCGTCCATCGCGTCCCGGCACCTGGCGGAGCTGCCGGTGAGGTTCGAGCCGAGGCCGCCGCAGGACGTGACACAACGGCCGGCCCTGCGCCCGCTGCCCGCCCAGCGCCCCGGCTGGCTGATCACGACCGACGGGCCGAAGGCCACGGAACCGGCGGCGGGCTGGCCGCTCCCGCCGGAATCGGCCGCGCGCACGGCTCCGACGGCGCAGGCCGGGCCCCCGCAGCCGGGCACGGAGCCGCGCCGCCGTCCCGGTCTGTGGCAGCGGGTGCTGCGCTGGTGGCGGGGGGACTGAGTCGCTACCGGGCCCAGTCCTCGTACGCCGACCAGGCCTCGAGCACCCGCCCGCTGACGAAACGGTGGGCCTGCCCCGTGACCGGATCGGTGAACTCGAGGACCCGCGCCAGCAGTTGGAGCGGGCGCCGGAAGTCACCGGCCCGCCGGGGGCCGGTCACCACCGGGTACAGCGGATCGCCGAGGATCGGCAGCCCCGACGCGGCCATGTGCACCCGGAGCTGATGGGTCTGCCCGGTGGCGGGGAGCAGCCGGTAGCGTCCGCGGCCCGCCCGGTGGTCCAGCAGCTCGATCCGGCTGACGGCGTTGGGCTCGCCGGGCACCTCGCGGGCCGCGAGGACCCCGCGCTCCTTCACGATGCGGCTGTGCACCGTGCGCGGCAGGGGCACCGCGGGGTCGTACGGGGCGACGGCCTCGTACTCCTTCGTGACCTGTCGGTCGCGGAACAGCGACTGGTAGGCACCGCGCTCCTCGGGGCGCACGGTGAACAGCACCAGGCCCGCGGTGAGCAGGTCCAGCCGGTGCGCGGCGCTCAGCGTCGGAATGCCGAGGTCGCGCCGGAGCCGGGCGAGGGCGGTCTCGGTGACATGACTGCCGCGCGGGGTGGTGGCGAGGAAGTGCGGCTTGTCGGCGACGACGATGTGCTCGTCGCGGTGGACCACCTCGACCGGGAACGGCACACGTACCTCGGCCGGCAGATCACGGTGGAACCACACATACATGCCGGGCACATAGGCCGCGTCGCGTGCGACGGCCCGGCCGTCCGCGCCGACGATCAGCCCCGCCTCGATCATCCCGTCGACGACCCCGTCCCCGGCCGCGAGCCGTGCGACGAGATGGTCCCGCACGGTGGCCCACTCCTGCCCGAACGGCAGGCGCACCCGCACCGGATCGACCCCGTCGCGCTGGGGGAGGGGAGGGGGCGGGATCCGGGTCTTGCGTCGCATCACGGCCAAGCGTACGAGGTGCCGAGGCAGCCCCGGGCACGAGACGGAGCAGGCGCTGGGCCGCGGGCGCGGTGCCGGGAGGGGCGAAATCCACTGGGCCCCGCCCCGGCCCGCTGACAGGATGACGCGCATGCCCTATCTCGTCGGAGACGTCCTGCCTCCCGGAACCCTTGCCCACGTCCCCCAGCCGACCCTCACCGGTGACGGCCTGGTGCTGCGGCCCTGGTCGGCCGCGGACGCGCCGTCGGCGTACCAGGCGTTCCAGGACCCGGCCATGCGCCGGTGGCATCTGTACGCCGCCGACTCCGAGGACGAGGTCCGCGGCTGGATCGACGAGTGGGTGCGGTCCTGGAAGGGTGAGCGCAACGCCCAGTGGGCGGTGGCGGATGCCGGCAGCGATCGACTGCTCGGCCGTATGGCACTGCGCAACATGGAGCTCGCCGACGGGGTGGCCGAGGTGGCGTACTGGACGGTCCCGGCCGCTCGCGGCCGGGGTGTGACCTCGCGCGCGTTGACCGCGCTCACCCGCTGGGCCTTCGACGTCATCGGCTTCCACCGCCTCGAGCTGACCCACGCTCTCGGCAACGAGGCGTCCTGCCGGGTGGCGACGAGGACGGGCTTCGCCCTGGAGGGCACCAAGCGCAGTGCCCTGCTCCATCCGGACGGCTGGCACGACATGCATCTGCACGCCCGGGTACGGGATGACGCGGCCCAGGAGGGCCGGCAGGCCTAGGTGCCCGCGTTCGTGAGGGCCGCCGCCCGGCAGGGGAGCCGGGCGGCGGCCCGCTTTCGGTATGCGGGATGTGCGGCGCCGTGTCGGCAGACGGGCCCAAGCCCACTTGCGTGGACTCCCTCATTCGCGATATGTCGTGTGTATTGCGCCAGGCGGTGAGTCGCGATATGTTCGGCCACGGATATTCGAAAGCGAGGTGGCAATCCCATGGCGACAAAGCGCCGGAAGCTCGGCAATCCGCTCGCACTCGCGGTCATGGTGCTGCTCACCGAGCGGCCGATGCACCCGTACGAGATCGCCCAGACGCTGCGCCGCCGTGGCAAGGACAGCAGTCTGAAGATCAACTACGGCTCGCTGTACACCGTCGTCCAGAATCTGCAGAAGCACGGTTTCGTCGAGGTCGCCGAGGTGCAGCGGCAGGGCAACCGTCCCGAGCGCACGCTCTACGGCATCACCGACGCCGGCCGGGTGGAGGCCACCGAGTGGCTGTCGGACCTGCTGGCCGTCCCGGTGGCGGAGTTCCCCATCTTCGAGGCGGCGCTGTCGCTGATGGGCGTGCTCCACCCCGACGAGGTGGCCCGTCTGCTCGCGGAGCGGCTGGGCGGCCTGGATGTGCGGGCGGCGGGCCTGCGGGGCGTGCTGGACAAGCTCCAGGAGACGCTGCCCCGGCTCTTTCTGATCGAGAGCGAGTACGAGCTCCACATGGTCGAGGCGGAGGCGGCGTGGGTGCGCGGCTTCCTCGCGGAGCTCCAGGCCGGCACGTTTCCCGGCGTACGGGAGTGGCGGACCTTTCACGACACGGGAGAGATCCCGGAGGCGTACCGGAAGGCGGAGGGCGGCGACGTGAACGGACCGTAGCCGCCGTGGCGGCAAAGACCCCGGCCGGGCTGTTGCAGCAGCCCCGCCGGGGTCTCGAACCCCGAGCTGAATCCGCCGTGAGGCACATCCAGGCGATCGAGGTGCGGCACACCCAGGATAGCCCGGCGCTCCTCACGCGGATCAGTCGTTCTTCCGCGCACAGCGGATCCCGATCACCCCGCTCATGCAGCTCATGAGGAGAGCAGCCGTCATGAACACCCGTGCGCCCGCAGTGCAGGCGCGTCAGCTCGTCAAGACCTATCCCGGTGACGTCACCGCGTTGAACGGCCTGGACGTCACCGTCGAACGCGGCACCGTGTTCGGGCTTCTGGGCCCGAACGGCGCCGGCAAGTCGACCACCGTCAAGATCCTCACCACCCTGGCCCGCCCCGACTCGGGTTCGGCCACCGTCGCCGGGCACGATGTGCTGCGCCACCCGGACCGGGTCCGCAGGGCGATCGGGGTGGTGGCGCAGAACTCGGGGGCCGACCCCGTCGCCACCGGCCGCGAGAACCTCGAACTCCAGGGCCGCCTCTACGGGGTGAGGGGCCGTCGGCTCACCGCGCGGGTGGACGAACTCCTGGACCGCTTCACCCTCACCGAGGCCTCCCGGCGTCAGGTCAAGGGGTACTCCGGCGGTATGCGACGCCGCCTCGACGTCGCTCTCGGGCTCGTGCACCGCCCGGACGTGCTCTTCCTCGACGAACCCACCACCGGTCTCGACCCGGAGGCACGCACCGCGATGTGGGACGAGATCGCCCGTCTCGCCGGTGACGAGGGCCTGACCATCCTGCTCACCACGCACTATCTGGAGGAGGCCGACCGGCTCGCCGACCGCATCGCGATCGTCGACCGCGGCCGGGTCGTGGTCGAGGGCACTCCTGACGCCCTCAAGGGCGAACTGCGCGGCGACGCCGTCCATGTGGAGCTGCGCGAGCCCCTCGACGACGGTGCCCGGGCAGCGCTGCGGGGCGCCCTCGGGGCGGTCCCGGGCGTGCACGAGGTCCTGTTCGCCGGGCGCCGCGTCAGCGTCCGCGCCGATGACGGAGCGGCCGCCGTGCCCGCGCTGCTCGGCGCGTTGGAGCGGGCCGGGTCGGGTGTGGCCTCCGTGACCGTCGCCCGTCCCTCGCTCGACGACGTCTATCTCCGCTACGCGGGCCGCCGTTACTCCGAGGCGGAGGACCCCGGCGCCGACGCCCTCGTCCTCGCGGGAGGTGCCCGATGAGTGCCGTGCTCTCCGAGACCTGGTACATGACCAGGCGTCAGCTGATGGTCTTCGCCCGCCAGCCCGCGTACGCGGTCATCACCCTGATCCAGCCGGTGATCTGGCTGTTCCTCTTCGGCAGCCTGTTCAAGAAGGTCGTCGAACTCGGCGGCTTCGGCACCACCTCGTATCTGGACTACCTCGTCCCGGGCGTGGTGGTGATGAGCGCCCTCAGCTCCAACATGTGGGCGGGCATGGGCACTCTGGAGGAGATCCAGCGGGGCACGCTCAACCGCTTTCTGACCACGCCGGTCAGCCGGGCCGCGCTGATGAACGGGAACGTCGTCAACAACGGCCTGATCACGGCCCTGCAGTCGGTCGTCATCGTGCTGCTCGGCCTGCTCGGCGGGGCGGACTACCCGGGCGGCATCGCCGGTGTCGCCGTGCTCGTCGTCGCCTCGGTGCTGCTCGGCACCGTCTTCGGGGCGCTGTCCAACGCGCTCGGCATGCTGGTGCGGGAGCGGGAGTCGATCATCGGGATCAACACCTTCCTGCTGCTCCCGCTGACCTTCCTGTCCTCCGCCTTCATGGCGCCGTCGCAGATGCCCTCGTGGATCCGGCACATCGCCGAGTTCAACCCGCTCGACTGGGCGATGGTCGCGGGCCGTTCGGCGATGTCCGCGCACCCCGACTGGGGCGATGTGCTCGGCCGCGGCGGGGCGCTGCTGGGGCTCGCGATCGCGGCGGTGTGGCTGTCGATCAGGACGTTCCGGTCCTACCAGCGGTCGGTCTGATCCCCCGGCCGGTCTGATCGCCGTACGCGAAGGGGCGGCACCGCGCCGGTGCCGCCCCTGTCCGTCTTCCGCGTTCTTCAGCGTTCTTCCGCGGTCCTCACGCGGCGGAGGCGTTCTCCTGCTCCGCCTCGATGCGGGCGTTCCACTCCCGCTTGGACGCCTGCCAGCCGTCCTCGTTGTGGCCGAGGCGCCAGTAGCCGGAGATGGAGAGGTCCTCGCGCGGGATCTGGTGCTCGACGCGCAGCAGCCGGCGGAGCTCCTTCACCCAGCCGGCCTCGCCGTGGACGAACGCGTGCAGCCGGCCCTCGGGGAACCGGAGCGCCCGTACGGCCTCGACCAGGGCCGCGCCGACCGGGCGGTCGCCGCGGTGCAGCCAGACGACCCGCACATCGGAGTCGATCTTCTGCTCCTCCTCGGGGCCCGCGACCTCCACGAAGGCGTATGCCTCGGCGCCCTCGGGCAGTGCCTCCAGGGCGGCCGCGATCGCCGGCAGCGCGCTCTCGTCCCCGGCGAGCAGATGCCAGTCGGCGCTCGCGTCCGGGGCGTAGGCGCCGCCGGGACCCATGAACCGCACGGTCTCGCCCGGTCGCGCGCGCAGCGCCCAGGGGCCGGCCAGGCCCTCGTCGCCGTGGATGACGAAGTCCAGGGTCAGTTCGCGGTGCTCGGGGTCCCAGCCGCGCACCGTGTACGTCCGTGTCACCGGCCACTGCTCGCGCGGGAACTCCTCGCGGATGCGCTGCATGTCGAAGGGCTCGGGATAGGTGACGCCCTCGGCCGGGAAGAGCAGCTTCACATAGTGGTCCGTGCAACTGTCCGCGGCGAACTCGGCGAGCCCCTCGCCGCCCAGCACCACTCGCTGCATATGCGGAGTCAGCCGCTCCGTGCGGGTGACCTGCGCCGCGTGGACCTTGCGTGCTCTCCCTGCCGGGCGCTCTGCCATGACGGCCTCCCCATTCAGTGCTTAGGCTTACCTAAGT
Source organism: Streptomyces sp. NPDC001222 (assembly GCF_042896945.1). Lineage (NCBI taxonomy): Bacteria > Bacillati > Actinomycetota > Actinomycetes > Kitasatosporales > Streptomycetaceae > Streptomyces > Streptomyces sp. NPDC001222. The sequence continues at coordinate 89,157 of NZ_JBIAXT010000033.1, read as the reverse complement.
TAGCACCTCATCGCGGTCAACACCTCTTCCATGGAAGGGCGGCGTGCGCGTTTCGGGGAAGTGGCGGGGAAGGGGGACGGGCGCGCCGTTTCGGAGCCGGTGCTCAGGTGCCGAGCGTGGTGAGCAGTCGCTGCAGTGAGCTGCCCAGACCCCAGCGGGCCGCCAGTCCGTCCAGGGCCGCGGGGTGGCGCGGCGCGTGCGGCAGGGCCGTGTCGACCTCCGGCAGGGGGACGTCGCCGGCGACCCGTACGACCTGCGGGGCGACCGCCACGTACGGCCGTGCCTCGTCCAGGCGCTTGCGCTGGGCCGGGGTGAGTCCGGACTTCGGGTCGTCCACGGCGGCCATGATCGCCGCCAGGTCCCCGAACTGCGCGAGCAGTTTGGCGGCGGTCTTCTCGCCGATGCCCGGCACCCCCGGCAGCCCGTCGCTCGGGTCGCCGCGCAACAGCGCCAGATCCGCGTAACCGGGGCCGTCGACGCCGTACTTCTCGCGCAGGACCGCCTCGTCGGTGAGCTGGAGCGTGCCGACGCCCTTGAGCGGATACAGCACGCGCACCCCACGTGCGTCGTCGACCAGCTGGTACAGATCGCGGTCGCCGGTCACGATGTCGACGGGGCCCTCGGCGCGGGCCGTGAACGTGCCGATCACGTCGTCCGCCTCGTACGCCGCGACGCCCACGCGCGCGATGCCCAGCGCGTCCAGCACCTCCTCGATGACCGGCACCTGCGGGGAGAGCGTGTCCGGCACCTCCTCCTCGTCCGGGCCCACCGTGTGCTCCTCGGCCACCCGGTGCGCCTTGTAGGACGGGATCAGCTCGACCCGCCAATGCGGGCGCCAGTCCGCGTCCATACAGGCGACCAGGTCGTCCGGGCGGTGGTCCCTGACCAGGCGGTCGATGAAGTCGAGCAGCCCGCGCACGGCGTTCACGGGTGTGCCGTCCGGGGCCTTCACGGACTCCGGGACGCCGAAGTAGGCGCGGAAGTAGAGCGAGGCGGTGTCGAGGAGCATCAGGCGTCGGGTCACCTTCCGCATCATGCCGTACGGCACCGACAGCGGTCCGAAGGCTCCCGAGGGGCCCGTCCGGGGGCCCGTCCGGGGTCGGTCTTCGGTGGTGGACCCGGCTTCCGTAGGTGGACCCGGCTTCCGTACAGGTGTACGGTCCGATCCGTACGGACGTACGAGCGGGATCCGGACAACCCGATCGGCTCCAGGGAGCCGCCGCACCGTCTCCCGGCCGCCCCGCGGGTGCCGTCCGCCGCACCGGTACCGCCGGTCCCGCCCGCGCTGCTCGGGCCCCGCGGACGGCTCGGGGACCCCCGACCGGCGGGATGGCCCGTCCCGGCCTCCGGAACCCGGCCGACCGCCCTGTACCTCACCTGTGTGGAGCACTCACGGAGGCTCCCGCAGCGCCTCTGATCAGCACTTTCGTCTGATTCAGGGGTGGCGTGCGCGGGGCGGCGGAATGGCTCGCCCGGTGGCGCGAACCGGGACCCTCACCACTCTTGTATGTGACACCGATGTGACGGGCGCATGAAACGGTTTGCCGAACATGCGTAGGGTGCAGACAACTCAACAGAAGCAGTGCACCGATGAATCATCGGGCCCGGCGGCGCGTCTGCCCCGCAGGGCGGACGGACCGACGAGCGAGGGAGGGAGCCGGAGCGATGGGCGACCACAAAGAACAGCCCCTTCGGGTGGGCGCTGCCGTCCGACGGCGGCGCCGGGCGCTGGAGCTCACCCTCGCCGTCGTGGCCCGGCGCAGTGGCCTGTCCGTCCCCTTCCTGAGCCAGGTGGAGAACGAGCGGGCACGCCCCAGCCGCCCCTCCCTGGAGCGGATCGCCGACGCGCTCGGCACCACCGCCGTCGAACTGCTCGCCGCCGCCGACCCGGCGTGCAGCGTGGACGTCCTGCGCGCCGTCGACGAGACCGTCGAGCCCGGCCGGGCGCTGGTGCGCCCGCTGGTGCGCGGCCACCATCAGCTGCATGCGATGGAGTTCATCGGGGACCACGACGAGGGCCGTGAATTCCAGCACCGCAACGACGAGTTGATGTACGTCGTCGAGGGCGCCGTCGAGGTGGAGGCGGAGGGCCGGGCGCACCGCCTCGGGCGCGGCGACACCCTGTATCTGAGCGGGGGAGTGCGCCACCGCTGGCGGGCGACAGTGCCGGACACCCGGGTGATCGTCGTCGCGGTCTCCGACCATGTCGAGGCGGTAGAGGACCCCGCCCGCCGACGCCGCTGACCCCGCCGGGTCCGAGGAGGCCTCGATGCGTGTTGTCTCGCTCGTCCCGTCGCTGACCGAGGCCGTGACCGCCTCCGTGCCCGGCGTGCTGGTCGGGGCGACCGACTGGTGCAGCCACCCCCGGGACCTCGATGTCGTCCGGATCGGCGGCACCAAGAACCCGAAGGTCGAGCGGATCGTCCGACTCGCCCCCGACCTGGTGCTCGCCAACGAGGAGGAGAACCGCGAACCGGATCTCGCCGTCCTGCGCGAGGCGGGACTGACGGTCCTCGTCACCGAGGTGCGGGACGTGCCGGGGGCCTTCCGCGAGCTGGAGCGGGTCGTTGCCGCGTGTGGGGCGCCCGCCCGGCCGCGCTGGCTGGAGGAGGCCCGCGCCGCCTGGGCGCGGCTGCCGGTGCCGCAGGGCCGCACGACCGCCGTGGTGCCCGTGTGGCGGCGGCCCTGGATGGTGCTGGGCCGGGACACCTTCGCCGGGGACGTGCTGGCCCGGCTCGGCGTGGACAACGTGTACGCGGCGCACCCGGAGCGCTATCCGCGGATCCCCCTGGAGGAACTGCACACGGCGGCCCCCTCGCTCGTGGTCCTGCCCGACGAGCCGTACCGCTTCACGGCCGAGGACGGCCCGGAGGCCTTCCCGGGGACGCCGTGCGCACTGGTCGACGGACGCCACCTCACCTGGTACGGCCCCTCCCTGGCCGAGGCACCGCGCGTCGTCAGCGAGGCGCTGCGAGCAGCTCTCCGCTGACGACTCCCCGGCCCGTGCGGCAGGCGGCGACGGCCCAGGCGGCGACGAGCAGCACATACAGCCCGGTCGCGAGCGCGTCGAGGGCGGTGAGCCCGGTGCGCCGGGCCAGCGCCTCCGCGCCGGTGACACAGGTGCCGACCGGGAACGTGAACGCCCACCACGTCATCGTGAACCCCATGCCCCGCCGCCGTGCGCGCACCGTCAGGGCGCCGGCGAGCGCCAGCCACAGCAGGGCGAAGCCCAGCACCGGAACGCCGTAGAGCAGGGCGAGGACGTCGAATCCGCGGGCGTACGGCGCCGGTACGACCCCCGCCGCGGCGCCTGCGAACGCGCCGGTGGCGGTGACGGACTGGCCGAGCGGACCGAGGACCAGGAACAGGGCCGGCGTCTGTGCGAGCGGCAGCGGGCCCCTGACGATCAGCCGGGCGAGGATGAGCGGCAGCAGCACGAGGGTGGCCAGGAGGCTCAGTCCGAACATCGCCAGACAGCCCAGCAGCAGTGTCTCCCGCCCCTGACCGGCGGGCAGATGCGGGATCAGCAGCGGTCCCTGGGCCGCGGAGACCATGGGGGCGACCAGACACAGCAGCCACACCGGGCCGGCCTGGTCCGGTTCGATGCGGTGCCGGGCGACCATCAGATACGGCACGGCCACGGCGACCACCAGCCCCGCGGCGCTGCCGGCGATGAAGAGCACGGTGTCCAGGGCGACGGCCGGGCCCGGCCCGATCCAGTCCCGGCCCACCACCATGGCACCGCCGCCGACGGCGAGCAGGGCCATGGCGAGACAGCCGTAGAACGGGGCCGTCGCGGGGTCTAGGAGATGGGCGCGAGCCTGGTCGCGGTGGTGGATCCAGTGCAGGGCGCGGGCGCCGAGGAGGAGCACGAGCAGGACCGGCGCGAGCGCCCAGACGGCCGCGCAGGCGGTCCGCAGCCCCGGTGTCTGCACGGCATCGGGGAGTCCCGCGCCGGCCGTCGCCACGATCGCCGTGCCCATGACGGACGCGTACCAGTTCGGGCCGAGGTGGCGGACGGCTGCGGCGCGCCTTCGGGGGGCGCCGGGGAGGACCAGGGGCGGGGCGGCGGTGACCATGACCGCACCATCTCCCGGGACCACCCCGCCGACCAGGGGCGATGTCTCTATGAGGGCATAAGCTGTCCTTATGAGCATGACGGACGACGAGGGGATCCCGGTGGCCGGTCTGGCCCGCCGGGTGCCGGACCTGGGGGCCTTGGAGCTGCTGCTCGCCGTCGCCCGGCTGGGAAGCCTGGGGCGTGCGGCGCGGGAGCTGGGGATCACCCAGCCCGCGGCCAGCAGCCGGGTCCGGTCGATGGAACGGCAACTGGGCGTGGCCCTCGTGGACCGCTCGCCGCGCGGCTCACGGCTCACGGACGCGGGGGCTCTGGTCACCGACTGGGCCCGGCGGATCGTGGAGGCGGCGGAGGCGTTCGACGCGGGGGCGCAGGCACTGCGGGGCCGCCGGGACTCCCGGCTGCGGGTGGCCGCGAGCATGACGATCGCGGAGTATCTGCTGCCCGGCTGGCTGATCGCGCTGCGGGCGCAACGCCCGGACACGGCGGTGTCGCTGCTGGCCGGGAACTCGGCGGCGGTCGCCGAGCGCCTGCTCGCGGACGAGGCGGACCTGGGTTTCGTGGAGGGCCTCACCGTGCCGACGGGCCTGGACGCCGCCGTCGTCGCCCACGACCGCCTCATCGTGGTGACGGCACCGGGTCACCCCTGGGCGCGCCGTCGTGCGCCCCTGTCCGCGGGGGAACTGGCCTCGACCCAGCTGATCCTCCGGGAGGAGGGCTCGGGCACCCGTCAGGTCCTCCAGGCGGCCCTGGGCGGCCTGGCCCGCCCCCTGCTCGAACTGTCCTCGACGACGGCGGTCAAGGCGTCCGCGGTCAGCGGGGCGGGCCCGGCGGTGCTGAGCGAACTCGCCGTCGGGGAGGAACTCTCGGCCCGCCGCCTGGTGAGCGTCCCGGTGGAGGGCGTACGACTGGACCGGGCGCTGCGGGCCGTCTGGCGCACGGGCCACCGGCCGACCGGCCCGGGGCGGGACCTGCTGGGGCTGACGCGCGGGTAGGGGTCCGTCAGGGGGTCGACGCGGCCCGTACCAGCGCCTTCATCACCCGTACGTCCTCGCCCATCTCCGGATGCCACTGGACGCCCAGCACCCAGTCGCCCCCCGGCCGTTCCACCGCCTCGACCGTGCCGTCCTCGGCGTGGGCCGAGGCCAGCAGCCCCGCCCCGAGCCGGTCCACCGCCTGATGGTGGTACGTCGGCACGGACACCGGCTCCGGCGCCACCTCCGCGTACCGGGTGCCCGGCACCGGCTTGACCGTGTGCTGTCCGAACACTCCCACCTCCGCGGCGTCATGCCCGTCGATGTGCTGCACGAGCGTGCCGCCCAGGACGACGTTCAGCAGCTGCATCCCGCGGCAGATGCCGAGCAGGGGAGTGCCGGCGGCCAACGCCGCCTCGATCAGGGCGAGTTCCCATGCGTCCCGCTCGGGCGCCGGCCTGCCGGTCCGGGGGGAGCGCTCGGCGCCGTAGCGGGACGGGTCGACGTCCGGGCCGCCCGCGATCACCACACCGTCCAGCCGGGCCACCGTCGCCGCCGCGTGCGCCGGATCGTCCGGCGGCAGCATCGCGGCCAGTCCGCCGGCCCGCTGGACCAGCAGCGGATAGCCCGCGGGCAGCAGCGCCGCGTCCAGCTCCCACCGGCCCCAGCGGGTGCGGGCCTCCAGATAGGTGCTGACGCCGATCAGCGGTCGTCCGGTCACATCGGCCTCCCCTGACTCCAATGGAGTGAACTCATACCTTTACCCGGCACCGGGATGTGTGTCCCGTACGAGGTCCGCTCACGCCAGGAACCCACGCAGCAGCGCCGCCGTCCCGGCGCAGTGCTCCCGCATCATCTCCCGCGCGCCGTCCGCGTCCCCGTCGAGCACCGCGTCCACCAGTGCCTCGTGCTGGCGCTGCGAGTGCTCCAGGTTCCGCACCAGCAGCGGGATGCAGTCCAGCAGGTCGTTGACCGTCGCCCGGACGGCCGCGTACTGCGCCGTCAGCGACGGTGAGCCGCACAGTTCGGCCAGGGTCAGATGCAGCAGCGTGTCCCGCCGCCGGTACTCCGCGAGCGGGGCGTCCTGGGTGCGCGCCAGCGCCTCCCGCAGCCGCGCGCCCTGCTCCGGGGTGAGACCGTGGGCCGCGCACAGGCCCGCCGCCCCCACCTCCAGCACCTCGCGGAACCGCAGCACGTCCTCGATGTCGGTGCCCACGACCCGCCGGCGCAGTTCGTCCTCGCCGCCCGCGTCGGCGCGGGCCCGCACGAACGTGCCGCCGTAGCGCCCGCGCCGCGACTCCACCAGGCCCTGGTCCTGGAGCACCTTCAGCACCTCGCGCAGCGTCACCCGGCTGATCCCCAGGCGCTCCGCCAACTCCCGCTCGGCGGGCAGCCGTTCGCCTCCGGGGACCAGTCCGAGGCGGACGATCTGGAGGATCTGCTCCAGCGCCTCCTCGAAGCCGTTGCCCGCCCGCACGGGCCGCAGCACCGGGGTCAGCCGGTCCCGCGGCCCGGCGCCGGACTCCGTCCGCGACATCGTGCCGCGCCCCCTTCCCAAGAAATGGTTCTCGGAAATACCTTATGACTCTCGGCGGACCGAAGGAGACCTTGCGTGGCACACCGCACACCCCCGCTCGGCGTCGAGGAACTCCACGCCCTCGTCGCGGGCGGCGAGATCGACACCGTCGTCCTCGCCTTCCCCGACATGCAAGGGCGTCTCCAGGGCAAGCGGTTCGCCGCCCGCTTCTTCCTCGACGAGGTACTGGAGCACGGCACCGAGGGCTGCAACTACCTCCTCGCCGTCGACACCGAGATGAACACGGTCGACGGCTACGAGATGTCGTCCTGGGACCGCGGCTACGGCGACTTCGCCCTCCACCCGGACCTCGGCACCCTGCGCTGGGTGCCCTGGCACGAGGGCACGGCCCTGATCGTCGCCGACCTCGCCTGGAGCGACGGATCCCCCGTGGCCGCGGCGCCCCGCCGGATCCTGCGCCACCAGCTGGAGCGCCTCGCCGCCCTGGGACTCACCGCCCAGGTGGGCACCGAGCTGGAGTTCATCGTCTTCAAGGACACCTACGAGCAGGCCTGGGACGCGAACTACCGCGCGCTGACCCCGGCCAACCAGTACAACATCGACTACTCCGTGCTGGGCACGGGCCGTATCGAGCCCCTGCTGCGCCGTATCCGCAACGAGATGGCGGCCGCCGGCCTCGTCGTCGAGTCCGCCAAGGGCGAGTGCAACCCCGGCCAGCACGAGATCGCGTTCCGCTACGACGAGGCCCTGGTCACCTGCGACCAGCACGCGATCTACAAGACCGGCGCCAAGGAGATCGCGGCCCAGGAGGGCGTCTCGCTCACCTTCATCGCGAAATACAACGAGCGGGAGGGCAACTCCTGCCACATCCACCTCTCGCTCACGGACGAGGACGGGCGCACCGTCATGCCCGGCGGCCCGGACGACCCCGGCGGGATGTCGCAGGTGATGCGGCACTTCCTCGCGGGACAGCTCGCCGCCCTGCGCGAGTTCTCGCTCCTGTACGCGCCGGGCATCAACTCCTACAAACGGTTCCAGCCCGGATCCTTCGCTCCGACCGCGGTCGCCTGGGGGCACGACAACCGCACCTGCGCCCTCCGGGTGGTCGGGCACGGCCGTTCGCTGCGCTTCGAGAACCGGGTGCCCGGAGGCGACGTCAACCCGCACCTCGCCGTCGCCGGGATGGTCGCGGCCGGGCTGTACGGCATCGAGCAGCAACTGGAGCTCCCCGATCCCTGCCCCGGCAACGCCTACAGCGCCGAGTACGAGCACATCCCCACCACGCTGCGCGAGGCCGCCGAGCTCTGGGAGAACAGCGCAATCGCCAAGGCCGCCTTCGGCGACGAGGTGGTCGCGCACTACCACAACATGGCCCGCGTCGAGCTGGCCGCCTTCGACGCCGCGGTGACCGACTGGGAGCTGCGCCGCTCCTTCGAACGCATGTGAGAGGTCCTTTCGTGCCGAACGAGCATGAGCTGCAGGTACTCAACCCGGCCACCGAGGAGGTCGTCGCCACCGTCCTCGCCGCCACCGCGGCCGACGTGGACGCCGCCGTCGTACGCGCCGCGCGGGCGCAGTCCCGTTGGGCGGCGCTGCCGCCCGGCGACCGGGCCCGGCTGCTGCGCCGGTTCGCCGTGACCGTCGACGAGCACCTCGAAGAACTCGCGTGGCTGGAGGTCCGCGAGGCGGGACACACGATCGGCAACGCCCGCTGGGAGGCGGGCAACGTCCGTGATCTGCTCGACTACGCGGCCGGGGGCGTGGAGCGGCTCACCGGACGGCAGATCCCGGTCCCGGGCGGGCTGGACGTCACGATCCTCGAACCGCTCGGCGTGGTGGGCGTCATCGCGCCCTGGAACTTCCCCCTGCCGATCGCGGCCTGGGGCACCGCCCCGGCGCTCGCGGCCGGCAACGCGGTGCTGCTCAAACCCGCCGAGACGACACCGCTCACGGCCCTGCGCCTGGCCGAACTGGCCCTTGCGGCAGGCCTGCCGGACGGACTGTTCCAGGTGCTGCCCGGCCACGGTCCCGTCGCGGGGGCCGCACTCGTCGAGCACCCGGGCGTTGCGAAGATCGTCTTCACCGGGTCGACGACCGTGGGCAGACAGGTGCTCGCCAAGGGCTCCGCCCTCCTCAAGCGCGTCACCCTCGAACTCGGCGGCAAGAGCCCCAACATCGTCTTCGCCGACGCCGACCTCGACACCGCCGCGAACGCCGCCCCCATGTCGTTCCTCGACAACTCCGGCCAGGACTGCTGCGCCCGCACCCGCATCCTCGTCCAGCGCTCCGCCTACGACCGCTTCCTCGACCTGCTCGCCCCCGCGATCGAAGCGGTCGTGGTCGGCGACCCGGCCGAGGAGAGCACCCAGATGGGCCCGCTGATCTCCCGGACCCAGCTGGAACGGGTCCGCGGCTATGTCGACGCCGACGCCCCCGGCATCCGCGGCAAGGCTCCCGAAGGCCCCGGATTCTGGTTCCCGCCCACCGTCCTCACCGGTGTCGAACCGCACGCGCGCGTGGCCGTCGAGGAGGTCTTCGGGCCGGTCGCCGTCGTGCTCCCCTTCGAGGACGAGGCCGACGCGATCCGCCTCGCCAACGACACCCCGTACGGACTCTCCGGCTCCATCTGGACCCGGGACGTCGGCCGCGCGCTGCGGGTCTCCGGGGCCGTCCGCGCGGGCAACCTGTCCGTCAACTCCCACTCCAGCGTCCGCTACTGGACCCCCTTCGGCGGCTTCAAGCAGTCGGGGATCGGCCGTGAACTCGGTCCGGACGCCCTGACCGCCTTCACCGAGACCAAGAACGTCTTCATCAGCACGGAGGGCTCCGCACAGTGACCTCGCAGACATCCGACATCATCTGCCGCCGCCTGGCCGGCCGGACCGCCGTCGTCACCGGGGCCGGCAGCGGCATCGGCCTCGCCACCGCGCGCCGGCTCGCCGCCGAGGGCGCCCACGTCGTCTGCGGCGACATCGACGAGACCCGCGGCAAGGCCGCCGCCGACGAGGTCGACGGGCTGTTCGTGAAGGTCGACGTCACCGACGCCGACCAGGTCGAAGCGCTCTTCAAGGCCGCCCACGACACCTACGGCAGCGTCGACATCGCCTTCAACAACGCCGGCATCTCACCGCCCGACGACGACTCCATCCTGGAGACCGGCCTGGAGGCCTGGAAGCGGGTCCAGGAGGTCAACCTGACCTCCGTCTATCTGTGCTGCAAGGCCGCGATCCCCCACATGCGCCGCCAGGGCAAGGGGTCCATCATCAACACGGCGTCGTTCGTCGCGCGCATGGGCGCGGCCACCTCGCAGATCTCATACACCGCCTCCAAGGGCGGCGTGCTCGCCATGTCCCGGGAGCTGGGCGTGCAGTTCGCCCGCGAGGGCATCCGGGTCAACGCGCTGTGCCCCGGGCCGGTCAACACCCCGCTGCTGCAGGAGCTGTTCGCCAAGGATCCCGAGCGCGCGGCGCGCCGCCTGGTGCACATCCCTGTCGGGCGGTTCGCCGAGGCCGAGGAGATCGCCGCGGCCGTCGCGTTCCTCGCCAGCGACGACTCCTCCTTCGTCAACGCCACCGACTTCCTGGTGGACGGCGGCATCTCGGGCGCGTACGTCACGCCGCTGTGAGGAGGGGGCGGGTCGGCTCGCGGCCGTCGTCCTGGCGGCCGCGGACCCTCACGGCCGGGCGGTCCTCACAGGAAGGTGTGTCCCTCGCCCCGGTAGGTCGGCGCGGTCGCGGTGACCTCCTCGCCCTCCACCAGATGCAGCACGTCGAAGCGCTCGCACAGCTCGCCCGCCTTGGCGTGCCGGAACCACACCTTGTCGCCGATCAGCAGGTCGTCGGCGGGCGCGCCCAGCAGCGGCGTCTGCACCTCGCCCGGACCCTCCTGGGGGTCGTAGACGAGTCCCTCGGGCAGATACGGGACGGGCAGCCGGTCGGGTCCCGCCGCTCCCGAGGCCGGGTAGCCGCCGCCCAGCACGGTCACCACGCCCACCCCCGGCCGGCGTACGACCGGCTGGGCGAACAGCGCGGCCGGCCGGCCGTGGAAGGAGGTGTAGTTGTCGAACAGCCGCGGCACATACAGCCCCGAGCCCGCCGCTATCTCGGTCACCGCGTCCTCGGCGGCCGTGTACTGCACACTGCCTGTTCCGCCGCCGTTGACGAACTCCAGGTCCGGCGCCACGGCCCGGACGGCACGCACCACCTCGGCACGCCGACCGGCCAGCTCCCTGCGCGCCGTGGCCTGCATCAGCCGGACGGCCCGGGAGCGCACCGGCCGCCCCGCCACCGCGTCACCGACGCCGGCGACATGGCCCTCGTAGGCCATGAGGCCCACCAGCCGGAAGCCGGGGGTGCGCGTGACCACCCGGGCCATCTCGGCGACCTGGGCGGCCGAGTGCAGCGGCGAGCGCCGCGCACCGACCCGCACCCGCCCGCCGAGCAGCTTCAGTGAGGTGTCCAACTCCAGGCAGACACGCACCACTTCGGTGCCGCCCTCGCGGGCGTCGTCGATGAGTCGCAGCTGGGCCGGGTCGTCGATCATCACCGTGACGGAGGCGGCGAGCTTGGGGTCGCTCGTCAGCTCGGCGAAGCTCCTGCGGTCGGCCGACGGATAGGCGAGCAGTACGTCGTCGAAGCCGGACCGGGCCAGCCACAGGGACTCGGCGAGCGTGAAGGACATGATGCCCGCGAAGCCCTCCCGAGCCAGGACCCGTTCGAGCAGGGCACGGCAGCGCACGGACTTGCTGGCGACCCGGATCGGCTTGCCGCCGGCCCTGCGGCGAAGATCGTCGGCGTTCGCGTCGAACGCCTCCAGGTCCACGATCGCGACAGGCGCGTCGAGATGGGCGGTGGCCCGGTCGTAGCGGGCCCGGTCTGCGGCGCGGGCAGTCATGAACGAAGCCTGCCAGACGCGAATTCCGCAGGGTAGGGGGACGATCCGGGCAGATGCCCCGGTGCGGGCGTCTGGTTCCCGTTCGAAGGGCATCAGCCCGTAGAGTGACGCGCACGCGATGAGCGACGGGCGTTGCCCAGCCGTATGTGTCGGGGGATGGGTGTCCGGCCACGCGGGTATGCCTGCCCAGGGACGGGCGGCGCGTCCGCATCGCGCGTACGGACCGCTCCCGACGGGCGGTCGAACTCCCTGGGAGACCGGGGCGGCCCGGCCACAACGAAACGGGGGGGTGCATGAGCACGGAAGCGCGTCGCGCCTCCATCCCTCCGCGCCCCCCGCATCCGCCCCGCCCGGCGAGCCCGCCGGGCACGGCGTCCACGCCGCCCGCTCAGCAGGGACCGCCCGTGCCGGGGCCGCGCGACCGCGCCGAGGTCCCGCCGCGCCCGGAGCAGCCGCCCGTGCCGGGCACCGCACCAGCCTCCGCCCGCCCGGCCACGCCGCCCCGGCCGAGCGGACCGCCGCAGAGGATCCCGGCACCCCAGGAGCGGCCCGCCACGCGCACGACTCCGCCCCGCCCCGCCGGTCACCCATCGGCCTCCGCGCCGTCGGCCCCGGCGAACGGGGCGTCGCCGTGGACGGACGCGCCCGCCTCCTTCGAACGGGCCGGTGCGAACGGTGCGCCGGGCGGGTCCGCCCCCGTCGACACGCCCACCCGCCCCGGCGCTGCCACGCGGCCCTTCCGGATCGGCGCGACCGGCTCGCGGCCCTCGGCCCCGGCTTCCGGCGGTACGGCGCCCCGGTCGTCGGCCCCGGCTTCCGGCGGTACGGCGCCCCGGTCGTCGGCCCCGGCTTCCGGCGGTACGGCGCCCCGATCGTCCGGCGTTACGGCAGTCCCGGCTTCCGGCGGTACGGCGCCCCGGTCGTCCGGTGCTACGGCAGCCCCGGCTTCCGGCGGTACGGCGCCCCGGTCGTCCGGTGCTACGGCAGCCCCGGCTTCCGGCGGTACGGCGCCCCGGCCCTCGGCCCCGGCGCCCGGCGGTACGACGGCCCCGGCGTCCGGCGCCCCCGGCGGAGCGCCGGACGCGTACGCGCGCGGTGCCGCCGCCCACCCCCGGTCCGCGCGGCTCGACCGGCAGGCCCGGCCCGGCACCCCGCCCCCGCCGGTGCCTTCCTCGCGCTTCCCGGACGCGCCGCCCACCGTGGGCGTGTCCCTGCCGGGCGCCGGGACGGCCCCCGCGTCGCCGCTGCCCGCCGAGGGCATCGTCGAGACCACCGCGCGCCTGGGGTCCGGCCCCGACACGGCCCGCCGCGTCGTCCCGACGCGCCCCGTCGTCACCTTCGCCGAACCCGACATCCGCGACGCCGACACCGCGCGCCCGCGGCTGCTCGGCATCCTGGTGGGCCCCCGCACCGCCGGGGCCGCCGTCTGCCTGGTCCTCGGTCTCGGACTCATCGGCGGTGCCGTGACCGGCAGTTGGCTCGTCGGCGACGGTTCCGGAGAGGGCGCGCAAGGGGCGTACGCCGTCGCCGGAAGTCTCTGGCACGACGCGCCCGTCGACCAGCTCTTCCCGCCCACCGTGCACGGCCCGGGCGCCGGCCCCGGCGGCGCCGACCGCACCTGGACACGCGTCGCCGTCGCCCCCGACGGCGGCTGCGCGGACGCCTTCGACCCGCTGCTGCGCAAGGCCCTCGCCCCCGCCGGCTGTCTTCGGCTGCTGCGCGCCACCTACACGGACGCGACCCGCAGCGAGGTCACCACCGTCGGCCTGCTGTTCACCCGGGCCGACTCCGCCGCCATGACCGCCCTCGCCCGCCGCTTCAAGAACGAGGGCCTCGACCGGCGCACCGACCTCATGCCCCGCCCCTACGCCGCCGAGGGCACCGTCGCGGCGGGCTTCGGCGACGACCAGCGCGCCTCCTGGACGATCTCGATCCGCACGGACCTGCCCGTCGTCGTCTACGGCGTCTCCGGCTTCGCCGACGGCCGTACCGTCACCGAACCGCAGCCCGCCGTGGACGCCATGAAGGCCGGCGCGACCACGGCCCCGGCCCAGGCGGGTCTCGGCTATGAGGCGACGGGCCTCGCCGACCGCATCGCCGCCGCCCTCCACAAGAGCGTCACCGCGGCCACGGAGAAGCCGTCATGAACCCCGCCACGAGCCCCCGTACCACCGCCGAAGGCGTCGTCACGACCCGCCGCAGGACCGGTGCCCGCCTTCTGACCGTCCTGCTCGCCGGCTCCGTGGCCCTGCTGCCGTCGACCGTCGCGTACGCCGACAGCATCCGAGCCCAGGAGTGGGCCCTGGACTCCCTGCACGCCCAGGAGGTCTGGCAGACGACCAAGGGCAGGGGCATCACCGTCGCCGTCCTCGACACCGGTGTGGACGCGACCCATCCCGACCTCGCGGGCAACGTGCTCCCCGGCAAGGACATGGTGGGTTTCGGCGCCCAGCGCGGCGACCGGCCCTGGGCGCGGCACGGTACCGCCATGGCGGGCCTCATCGCCGGGCACGGCCATGGCATCGGCGACTCCGACGGCGTCATGGGCATCGCCCCCGAGGCGAAGATCCTTCCGGTCCGCGTCATCCTCGAGGACGGCGATCCGGCCCGTACGAAGGCCCGCAACACCCGGGGCAACGCCCTCGCCGAGGGCATCCGCTGGGCCGCCGACCACGGCGCCGACGTCATCAACCTCTCCCTCGGCGACGACTCCGACTCCGCGCACCCCGAAGCGGCCGAGGACGAGGCGGTGCAGTACGCCCTGAAGAAGGGCGTCGTCGTCGTGGCCTCGGCCGGCAACGGCGGCGACAAGGGCGACCACATCTCGTATCCCGCGGCCTACCCGGGCGTCATCGCCGCGACCGCCGTCGACCGCAACGACACCCGTGCCTCCTTCTCCACCCGCCGCTGGTACGCCACGGTCAGCGCCCCCGGTGTCGACGTCGTCATAGCCGACCCCGACCGCAAGTACTACGAGGGCTGGGGCACGAGCGCGGCCTCCGCCTTCGTCTCGGGCGTCGTCGCGCTGATCAAGGCGGGCCGGCCGGCCCTGACCCCGGCCCAGATCAAGCGGCTCCTGGAGCAGACGGCCCGCGACGCCCCCACCGGCGGCCGGGACGACGCCCGCGGCTTCGGCCTCGTGGATCCCGCGGCGGCCGTCAGGGCGGCGGCAAGGCTCAAGCCCGGGGACCCCGGGGCGCCCGGGTACGCCACCAGGTACTTCGGCCCCGGTCCCGACTCGGCCGGCGGCGGCACGGACTCCCCGGACTGGGCGGTCCCACTGGCGGGCGGACTGGGCGTGGCACTGCTGGCGGCGGCGGTGGTGCTGTGGCGTGGCCGTTCCCGAACACGCCCCCAGGGACTCTGACAGCGGGCCGCCCCGGCGTTCAGGCCGGGTCGTCCGCGAACGCGGAGACCGCTGCCTGCGCGGCCGCCTCCACCAGCGAGATGCCCTTTTCCTTGGTGGAGTTGCCGTTCGACAGCGCCGCCACCAGATAGTCGTGCCCGTCGGCCGTGACCCGCCCGATGCTGTTGATGATCCACAGCCCGGTCGTGCTGCGCGGCAGCCAGCCGTTCTTCAGCGCCCACCGTGTGCCGTCCGCGGCGGCCGACACACCCCACTGCTGGTCCGCGGCGATATGGCCCATGAGCCCCTGGAGATACGTCCGCGACGCCGCACTCAGCTTCGAGTCGTCCCCGAACACCTGCTGGAGCAGGGTGAGCTGATCGGCCGCCGTGGTCCGGGTCAGCCCCCACAGCGCACCGTCACCGCCCGCGGTGTCCGTCAGCCCGAAACGCTTGTTCGCGGTGTCGAGCCCGTCCGCCTGCCCGATCGCCGTCCACAGCGCCGACGCGGAGTCGTTGTCGCTGTCCTCGATCATGGCGGTGGCGTACGTCCGCTCCTGCCCGGTCAGCCGCCGGTCCGCGTCCTGCGCCTGGAGCAGCAACGTCGCCAGGATGTCGACCTTCACGATGCTGGCCGTCTCGAAGGCGGTGTCGCCGCCGTACGCGGCGCTCTCACCGGACTCCGTCTCCAGCACCGTCACGGCGACGTCCGCGGCGCCCTCGACGGGCAGGGCGTTCATGGCCTTCGCCAACAGCGCGTCGCGGTCCGCCGAGGGCTTCGCCGCAGGTTCCACCGATGCCTCCTGGGTCGCCGAGGCCGACGCCCGGGGCGTCGCCGACGACTGCGACGATACGGCGCCCGCGGCGGCGTGCGCCTGCGCCCTCACATACGCGGTCGCGCCGACCGTACCGGCGGCCAGCACGACCGACGCCAGCGCCGTCCAGATGAGCGGGCGGCGTCGCGAGGGGCGGGCACGGCGGCGACGGGGGGCTCTGTGGGACTCCATGGCCGCGATGCTCGGGGCCGGTGCTGTGCGGGCCGTTGGACGGAGGTGAGATCCGTGTCAGCGGGCCCTGAGAAACCCGTGAGACGCGTGGAACCGGTGTCCGCGGTACGCCAGGGGCGGCACCGGACCGGCCGGGACCCCCCGATAGGGTCGGTGACCGTGGCGAACAAGAACATTCCCGACTCCGGCTTCTCCGACGACGACGGTGCGGCCGACCCCCGGCTCAGCGCGGCGCTGGCCGCGTGGGCGGAGGACCGCGCGGCCGTGGGGCCGGTCCTGGAGGCGCTGAAGGGGGCACGGCTCCTCGTCCCCGTCGTCGCGGTGCTCGGGGAGGTGGAGGAGGACGAGAACGGCCTGCGCCGCGAGAAGACCAGCGACATGGCCGTACCGACGCTCCGGGCCGGTGGCCGTACGGCGCTGCCCGCGTTCACGTCCACGGACGCGCTGGCGCGCTGGGACCCCGCCGCCCGGCCCGTCGCCGTACCGCTGCACCGGGCCCTGCAGGCGGCGGCGCACGAGCAGGCCGACACGATCGTGCTGGACATGTCCGGGCCGGTGGCATTCGAGCTGACGGGCCCCGCGCTGCTGGCGCTCGCCGAGGGACGCACCAGTGTCGACCCGCTCGCGGACCCCGCGGTGCGCGAGGCGGTGCGTGCCGCCGTCGCCGCGGAGCCGTCGGTGGTACGCGCCCATCTCGGTCCCGGCGAGGCCGACGGGACCGTGGCGCTCGTCCTCGACGCGTCGGTGCCTCCGGCCGAGGCCGCGCGCGCCGTGGCGGGCCGGCTGGCGGCCGACGAGACACTGAGGGCCCGCCTGGTGCGTGGTCTCGACCTGGCACTGCTGCCGGCCGGGGTGACGCCTCCGGGCGAGCCCTTGTACGTACGAGGATGAATCAGCCGCGACGGCGGGTCCGGATCAGCCGTGACGACGGCGTCGGGGCCGGCCGTGACGGCGGGTCCCGGATCAGCCGTGACGACGGCGTCGGGGCCGGCCGTGACGGCGGGTCCGGATCAGCCGTGACGACGGCGTCCGGGCCGGCCGTGACCGACGGCCCGGACCCGCCGCAGACCGCGCCAGATCCGCTGTAGACCGCTCCGGATCAGCCGTAGACCGGCCCGGTGTACTTCTCGCCCGGACCCTGGCCCGGCTCGTCCGGGACGATCGATGCCTCGCGGAACGCCAGCTGGAGCGACTTCAGGCCGTCGCGCAGCGGAGCCGCGTGGAAGGAGCTGATCTCCGTCGCGCTCGCGTCGAGCAGACCGGCGAGGGCGGTGACCAGCTTGCGGGCCTCGTCCAGGTCCTTGTACTTGTCGCCCTCCTCGGTCAGTCCGAGCTTCACGGCGGCGGCGCTCATCAGGTTGACGGCGACGGTCACGATCACCTCGACGGCGGGGACCTCCGCGATGTCGCGGGCCATGGCGTCGAAGTCGGGACTGTCGGCGGCAGCCGGAGAACCTGCGGAGGCCTGGGGCTCCTCGGGAGAGGTGTCACTCATGCCTCACACGATAGGCCCCGGCGCGCGGCCTCCCGCGCGCGGGAGGCCCGGTGGCCGGGGCCGCGGATGCCCGGTGCACGCCGGTTCGCACCTCTCCCGGGGAGCTGCTAGCCTTGTGTGACGACCGGCCGAGCACGGCTGTGCCCGGCCCACAAGTGGAGGCTCCGATCTCCCACCTGACCGCCCCTCGGGGCGGCGGGTCACCGGTCAGGCGGCCACCACCGTTCCGTACGGACGGTGGAGTCGCCCGATAGTGCGCCCCGCGGTCACCGCGGCGGTGCTCCGGAATGTTCGGAGTCCCGCCTGTGTTCCGTCCGGGGCATTTTTCATGTGCCGCGACGGTTGGTCCTTATGTCAACCGGACATACGCGGCTGTCCGCCAGGCGGCCGTATGGTGCTACCGAGGAGGATCCATCAGCACCGAGCCCCGCATCAACGACCGGATTCGCGTTCCCGAGGTGCGACTTGTCGGTCCCAGTGGCGAGCAGGTCGGTATTGTGCCGCTTGCCAAGGCCCTGGAGCTTGCGCAGGAGTACGACCTGGACCTGGTCGAGGTCGCGGCGAACGCCCGTCCGCCTGTGTGCAAGCTCATGGACTACGGGAAGTTCAAGTACGAGTCGGCCATGAAGGCCCGTGAGGCGCGCAAGAACCAGGCGCACACGGTCATCAAGGAGATGAAGCTCCGGCCGAAGATCGACCCGCACGACTATGACACCAAGAAGGGTCATGTCGTCCGGTTCCTCAAGCAGGGCGACAAGGTCAAGATCACGATTATGTTCCGTGGTCGCGAGCAGTCCCGGCCTGAGTTGGGCTACCGGCTGCTGCAGCGCCTCGCGGAGGACGTCCAGGACCTCGGTTTCGTCGAGTCGAACCCGAAGCAGGACGGCCGCAACATGATCATGGTTCTCGGTCCGCACAAGAAGAAGACCGAGGCGATGGCCGAGGCTCGTCAGGCGCAGGAGGCCCGCAAGGCGGAGGCGAAGGCCAATCCCGGCCGCTCGCAGAACGCCGCTGATGCCGAGACCACTGAGGCCCCGGCCGAGGCTTCCGCCGAGGCGTGATCCCAGGGCTGAGGCCCCGGGGGAGCACCGGACGTACGGACGTACGGACCACCGCGAGGTGGACGTACGGACCCCGGAAAGCCCGGGACGGCAGTCCCAGGATGTAACCGATACAAGAGACGCTCCATCGTGCCCGGTTCTGCAGCCGGGCACCGGAGCGCCACCGACGAGGAGAGAACGGCGCTATGCCGAAGAACAAGTCGCACAGCGGTGCCAGCAAGCGCTTCAAGGTCACCGGCTCCGGCAAGGTGCTCCGTGAGCGCGCCGGCAAGCGCCACCTGCTCGAGCACAAGTCGTCCCGCCTGACGCGTCGCCTCACCGGCAACGCCGAGATGGCCCCGGCCGACGCCAAGAAGATCAAGAAGCTTCTCGGCAAGTGACGCGGCGGCGCTCCTGAGCGCCGAACGTCAACACCGGGACCCAATCGATTCCGGGCCGTGTGAGTTCCACCGCGGCCCCGCTACAAGGAGTTAACAAGTGGCACGCGTCAAGCGGGCAGTCAACGCCCACAAGAAGCGCCGGGCGATCCTCGAGCAGGCCTCCGGCTACCGCGGTCAGCGTTCGCGCCTGTACCGCAAGGCCAAGGAGCAGGTCACCCACTCGCTGGTCTACAACTACAACGACCGCAAGAAGCGCAAGGGCGACTTCCGTCAGCTGTGGATCCAGCGCATCAACGCCGCTGCCCGCGCCAACGGCATCACCTACAACCGCTTCATCCAGGGTCTGAAGGCGGCCAACGTCGAGGTCGACCGCAAGATCCTCGCGGAGCTGGCCGTCAACGACGCCAGCGCGTTCGCCACGCTCGTCGAGGTCGCCCAGAAGGCGCTGCCGGCGGACGTGAACGCCCCCAAGGCGGCCTGAACGCCGCGTCGGCCCAGCCGACGTGACTGAACGGACCCGCAGGCTGCACAAGCCTGCGGGTCCGACTGTGTTCGCCGACCGGCACCGCGCACACCGCGCGGCCGTCGGCGAACAGAGATTTCTGAACTCCCGAAGGTGACACACATGCCCTCCGCCGCCCCCGAGCCGATCTCTTCCCGCTCGCCCCGCGTCAGCGCGGCGCGACGGCTTGCCAAGCGGAACTTCCGGGGCAAGGATCGGCTGTTCCTCGCCGAGGGGCCGCAGGCGGTGCGCGAGGCCGCCGGGCACAGCACCGCCGCCGGGGCCACGCTCGTGGAGCTGTTCGCCACCCCGGACGCGGCCGACCGGTACGCCGACATCGTGGGGCAGGCCCGGGCCGTCGGCGCCCGAGTGCACCTGGCGGACGAGGACGTGATCGCGGACATCTCCACCACCGTCACCCCGCAGGGGCTGGTCGGCGTCTGCCGGTTCCTCGACACCCCCTTCGACGAGATCCTCGCCGGGCGTCCCCGGCTGGTCGCGGTCCTCGCCCATGTCCGCGACCCCGGCAACGCCGGGACCGTGCTGCGGTGCGCGGACGCCGCCGGGGCCGAAGCCGTCGTCCTCACCGACGCCTCCGTCGACCTCTACAACCCCAAGGCCGTCCGCGCCTCCGTCGGGTCGCTCTTCCACCTCCCGGTCGCCGTCGGCGTCCCCGTCGAACGCGCCGTGGCGGGCCTGAAGCAGGCCGGTGTGCGGATCCTGGCCGCCGACGGCGCCGGAGACCGCGACCTGGACGACGAACTGGACCAGGGCACCATGGGCACCCCCACCGCCTGGGTGTTCGGCAACGAGGCCTGGGGGCTGCCCGAGGAGACGCGCGCGCTCGCGGACGCGGTCGTACGGGTGCCGATCCACGGAAAGGCCGAGAGCCTGAACCTCGCGACCGCCGCCGCCGTATGTCTCTATGCCTCCGCCCGGGCACAGCGCGCCTACGGAGGGTGCCGTTCCGTCACCACCGGCTAGTAGGGTGGCGAGTTCGGGGGCCCTCCCCCCAGCTCTCGGCTCGAGCGAGGAGGCAGGTTTCCCCACGCCGGACGAGAGGTGAGGTACGGGGATGGGTGTCGGCACGAGCAGAGCTCCGGGAGCACGGGACGCGCACCGCGCGCCCGCGTCCCGGTGCGGTGATCTCGCCGAACTCGGCATCGACCCGGACGAACTCCCCGACGGACTCGTGGTCGCGGACGAACACGGCCACGTGATCTGCTTCAACGCCGCGGCCGCCCGCATCACCGCCGTCCCCGCCGCCGCGGCCCTCGGCAGACCTCTCGACCACGCGCTGCCCCTGGAGGATCTGGAGGGCCGCCGCTGGTGGCAGCTGACCGACCCCTACGGCGGGCTCGCGATCCGGGTCCGGCAGCCCGAGCGCAATCTGCTGCTGCCCGGCGGACGCGAGGTCCTCGTCGCGGCCCGGTATGTGCGCGCGTACCCCACCGGGCCGATCCGCCGGGTCGTCGTCTCCCTGCGCGACACCGAGGCGCGGCGCCGCACCGAGCGCAGCCACGCCGAGCTGATCGCGACCGTGGCTCATGAGCTGCGCTCGCCCCTCACCTCCGTCAAAGGCTTCACGGCCACCCTGCTCGCCAAGTGGGAACGCTTCACCGACGACCAGAAACGGCTGATGCTGGAGACCGTCGACGCCGACGCGAACCGGGTCACCCGGCTCATCGCCGAACTGCTCGACATCTCCCGTATCGACTCCGGACGGCTGGAGGTGCGCCGGCAGCCGGTCGACATGGGCGCGGCCGTCGGCCGGCACATCCAGGCCTATGTCGCCGCGGGCCAGCCCGCGGACCGTTTCCTGCTCCGTATCGAGCAGCCCCTGCCCGAGCTGTGGGCGGACCCCGACAAGATCGACCAGGTGCTCAGCAACCTCATCGAAAATGCCGTGCGCCACGGCGAGGGAACCGTCACCATCGACGTCACACCCGCGGTGTCACGCCGCGAAGAGGAAGACGAACAGAACACCGCCACGTCGGTCACCGTGAGCGACGAGGGTCCCGGCATCCCGGAGGAATCCATGAACCGCGTCTTCACCCGCTTCTGGCGGGGCAGCAAGCGCGGTGGCACGGGGCTCGGGCTCTATATCGTCAAGGGCATCGTCGAGGCCCACGGCGGCACCATCACGGTCGGCCGCGCCCGCGGCGGCGGCGCGGAGTTCCGATTTACCCTGCCCGTGGGGACCCCGGCGCACCTGCTGTAGGCGCCGCCCGAGCCCCCACGGGCGCATTCGCTTTCCCTGGCACCGTTAGACTCGACCTTTGGCACCTTTGCGTCCCGAAGACGGAGACGACTCATCCTTGAGGACGACTCATCATCCTTGAGTCGGTGACGGGGACCCTCAGCCAGCCAATCGGAAGCACGGGAAGAGATGTCGGCACCCAATAAGTCGTACGACCCTGTCGAGGTCGAGGCCTTGAAACCGGAAGAGATCGAGCGCATGCGGGACGAGGCGCTCGCCGCCTTCACCGCCGCGGACTCCCTCGCCGCGCTCCACGAGGCCAAGGTCGCCCACACCGGCCCCGCCTCGCCGTTGTCCCTGGCCAACCGCGAGATCGGCGCCCTGCCCCCGCACGCCAAGGCGGACGCCGGCAAGCGCGTCGGCATGGCGCGCGGCGCCGTGAACAAGGCGCTCGCGGCCCGCCAGACCGAGCTGGAGGCCGAGCGGGACGCCCGGGTCCTGGTCGAGGAGTCGGTGGACGTCACCCTGCCCTACGACCGTGTCCCGGCCGGTGCCCGCCACCCGCTGACCACACTCTCCGAGCGCATCGAGGACATCTTCGTGGCCATGGGCTACGAGGTCGCCGAGGGCCCGCAGGTCGAGGCGGAGTGGTTCAACTTCGACGCCCTCAACATCGGCCCGGACCACCCGGCCCGCGGCGAGCAGGACACGTTCTTCGTGCAGGGCCCCGACGGCGGCAGCGACTCCGGCGTCGTGCTGCGCACGCACACCTCGCCGGTCCAGATCCGCTCCATGCTGGAGCGCGAGCTGCCGGTCTACGTGATCTGCCCCGGCCGCGTCTACCGCACCGACGAGCTGGACGCCACGCACACGCCCGTCTTCCACCAGGTCGAGCTGCTCGCCGTGGACGAGGGCCTGACCATGGCCGACCTCAAGGGCACCCTGGACCACATGGTCCAGTCGCTGTTCGGCGAGGGCATGAAGACCCGGCTGCGGCCGAACTTCTTCCCGTTCACCGAGCCGAGCGCCGAGATGGACATGCTCTGCTACGTCTGCAAGGGCGAGTCCGTCGGCAACCCCGACCGGCCCTGCCGTACCTGCTCCTCCGAGGGATGGATCGAGCTGGGCGGCTGCGGCATGGTCAACCCGCGGGTGCTCACCGCCTGCGGGATCGACCCGGAGAAGTACAGCGGCTTCGCCTTCGGGTTCGGCATCGAGCGAATGCTGATGTTCCGCCACAACGTCGAAGACATGCGAGACATGGTCGAGGGTGACGTCCGGTTCACCCGGCCGTTCGGGATGGAGATCTGATGCGGATCCCGCTTTCTTGGCTGCGGGAGTACGTCGACCTGCCGGCGACGGAGACCGGTCGAGACGTCCAGGCCAAGCTCATTTCGGCAGGCCTCGAGGTCGAGACCGTCGAGCAGCTCGGCGCCGACCTCAAGGGGCCGCTCGTCGTCGGCCAGGTGCTGACCATCGAGGAGCTGGAGGGCTTCAAGAAGCCGATCCGCTTCTGCACCGTCGACGTCGGCGAGGCCAACGGCACCGGCCAGCCCCAGGAGATCGTCTGCGGCGCCCGCAACTTCTCCGTCGGTGACAAGGTCGTCGTCGTCCTGCCGGGCGCCGAGCTCCCCGGCGGCTTCGCGATCGCCGCGCGCAAGACGTACGGCAGGACCTCGCACGGCATGATCTGCTCCAGCGACGAGCTGGGCATGGGCGACGACGGCACCAAGGGCATCATCGTGCTGCCGCCGGAGACCGAGGTCGGCAAGGACGCCATCGAGCTGCTGGAGCTGGTGGACGAGGTCCTCGACATCGCCGTCACCGCCAACCGCGGCGACTGCCTGTCCATCCGCGGTGTCGCCCGCGAGGCCGCCATCGCCTACGGCGTGCCGCTGCGCGACCCGGCGCTGCTCGACGTCCCGGCCCCCAACGCGTTCGGCCCCTCGGTGAAGATCTCCGAGCCGCACGGCTGCGACCGCTTCATCGCCCGCACGGTGACCGGTCTCGACCCCCACGCGCGCTCCCCGATCTGGCTCCAGCGCCGGCTGCAGAAGGTCGGCATGCGCCCGATCTCGCTCGCCGTCGACCTCACCAACTACGTGATGATGGAGATCGGGCAGCCGCTGCACGCCTACGACCGCAAGCTGGTCCAGGGCACGATCGGCGTGCGCCGGGCCGAGGAGGGCGAGAAGTTCACGACCCTCGACGGTCAGACGCGCAAGTTGCACTCCGAGGACCTCGTGATCACCGACGACCGCGGGCCCATCGGCCTCGCGGGCGTCATGGGCGGCGCCAACACCGAGATCGCGGATCACTCGGCGGACCCGGAGAACGCGACCACCGAGATCGTCATCGAGGCCGCGCACTTCGACCAGATCTCCATCGCGCGCACCGCCCGCCGGCACAAGCTGTCCACCGAGGCGTCCCGCCGCTTCGAGCGCGGTGTCGACCCGCAGGCGGCCTCCGCGGCCGCCCAGCGCACGGCCGACCTGCTGGTGCTGCTCGCGGGCGGCACGGCCGACGCCGGTGTCACCGAGGTCATCGCGCCCTCCGCGCCGCACACCATCGCCATGCCCGCCGACCACCCGGACCGGGTCGCGGGTGTCGAGTACGGCCGTGAGATCGTCGTCCGCCGCCTCCAGGAGGTCGGCTGCGACGTGTACGGGCAGGACGAGCTGATCGTCACCGTCCCGTCCTGGCGACCCGACCTCACGGACCCCAACGACCTGGCCGAAGAGGTCATCCGTCTGGAGGGCTACGAGAACCTGCCCTCCACGCTGCCCAAGCTTCCCTCGGGCCGCGGGCTGACCCAGCGGCAGCGACTGCACCGCAGGGTGGGCCGGGTCCTCGCCGGTGAGGGCTACGTCGAGGCGCCGAACTACCCGTTCGTCAGCGAGCAGGTCTTCGACCAGTTCGGCCTGGAGGCCGACGACCCGGCCCGCCGGGTGGTCAAGCTGGTCAACCCGCTCAACGACGAGGAGCCCGCGCTCCGTACGACGCTGCTGCCGGGCCTGCTCGGCGCGCTGCGCCGCAACGACGGCCGCGGCAACCACGACCTGGCGCTGTTCGAGACCGGCCTCGTCTTCCTTCCCCGCGCCCAGGACCCCGCGGTGGAGCGGCCCGCCGCCGGACATCTGTCCGTCGACCGGCGTCCGACCGACGAGGAGATCGCCGGGCTGAACGCCGCGCTGCCCGAGCAGCCGCGCCACGTCGCGGTCGTCCTGGCGGGCGCCCGGGAACAGGCCGGCTGGTGGGGCAAGGGCCGCCCGGCCGACTGGGCCGACGCGGTCGAGGCGGCACGGACCGTCGCCCGCGAGGCCGGGGCCGAGCTGATCGTCCGCAAGGGCCAGTACGGTCCGTGGCACCCGGGCCGCTGCGCCGAGCTGGTGGTCGCCGTGGACGGCGCCGAGCGGGTCGTCGGCCACGCGGGTGAGCTGCACCCGCGCGTGGTGAAGACGCTGGGCCTGCCGGAGCGCACCTGTGCCATGGAGCTGGACCTGGACGTGCTGGAGCAGGTGGGCACCGGCACCCCGCAGGCGCCGCACATCGCCGGCTTCCCGGTCGCCACCCAGGACGTCGCCCTGGTCGTCAACAAGACGGTCGCGCACGCGCACGTCGAGGCCGCGCTGCGCGAGGGCGCCGGTGAACTGCTGGAGTCCATCCGGCTGTTCGACATCTACGAGAGCGAGCAGCTCGGCGAGGACAAGAAGTCGCTGGCGTACGCGCTGCGCTTCCGCGCCCCCGACCGCACCCTGACCGTCGACGAGGCCTCCGCGGCCCGTGACGCGGCGGTCGCGCTGGCGGCGGAGCGCACCGGGGCGGCGTTGCGGAGTTAGGGCGTGTTGCGAAAGTAGCGTCGTCCGCCCGAAGGGCGGGGCCCGCGGCGTCCGGTGCGGCGCAGCGCAAGGCGGAGGATCGTCCGCGTACTGGGTACGCGGACGATCCCGACAACGCGGCGAGGTGTCGTACCTGGGGGCACCTCCCAGCCGCCGGGCTGGGGGAGTCGCGGGCCAGACGGGACTTTCGAAACACGCCCCAGTACTCCCCGCAACGGGGCCGAGGGGAGCTGCGCGGCCGCGCAGCTCCCCTCTTCTGCTGACGGGGGCGTGCCCTCGTACCCCTTGGAGCCACCTCACTCATTAGGGTGGCAAGTCTCGATGATCCCGACCGGCCGTCGGTCCCGTCGACAGAATCGGACCGGCCCAGGGGCGTGAGGTGGGACTCCGCGGGCCGATTCTGCGCACTCGGGCTCTCATGGGGGGCCGGCATGATCCGTATCAAGGCTGGGCCCCCTCGCGGGCCGCGGCCGGGGGTAGCGTCCGGGGGCCGGTTGGGCACGGCCGTCGCCCGGGGAGTCGGGCACCGCGTCCGCAGGGGCCCACGCCGTCTGGGGCGGGCGTTCTCGGTGGGGCTGCCCACCGTGTGGGGCGCGACGGTGGTCACGTACAAACTCGCCTGTCCGCTCGCCCAGCAGCAGGCCCTCGGAGCGCGGATCGCGGGCAGTGCCGTGTTCCTGGGGGCCGGCGCGGGGCTGCTGCTGCACGTCCGGCACCTGTATCTGCGGGAGCTCAGACAGGCCCGCAAGGTCGCGGGCGCCGCCCAGAGCGTGCTGTTGCGCCCGCTGCCGCCATGGATCGACGGGCTCCGGGTGGCCGCCGCGCAGGTGTCCGCGGACCGCGGAGCCACCGTGGGCGGCGATCTGTACGAGGTGATCGCCACCGAGCACGGGGTGCGCATCGTGATGGGCGATGTGCGCGGACACGGACTCGCGGCCCTCGCCACCGCCGCCGCCGTCCTCGGCAGCTTCCGCGAGGCCGTGCACGACGAGTCCGAACTCGCCCCGGTGCTGCGCCGGCTGGACCGGGCGCTGGCCCGGCATCTGCGCGAGTGGGCCCGCGCGGAACACCCCTCGTCCGGCCGGGAGCCGCAGGGCCCGGTCGCGGAGGAGTTCGTGACCCTGCTGCTCCTGGAGATCGGCCGCGAGGGAGAGCTGCGCGTCCTCAACTGCGGCCATCCATGGCCGTATCTGCTCGACCGGGCCGGAGCCGTGCCCCTCAGCAGCGCCGAACCCCTGCCTCCGCTCGGGCCGTTCCCCCTGCCGGAGGATCTGTCCGCCATCGACTGCGGACGACTGGAGCCCGGACAGGCGCTGTTCCTCCACACCGACGGCGCCGAGGACGCCCGGGACCCCCAGGGGCGCTTCTTCCCCCTGGCCACCGCCCTGACGGAGGCCGTACGCGACGGCGTCGTACCCCAGCGAGTGCTGCGCAGCGTGTTCGCCGGGCTGCTCCGCCACACCGGCGCACGCCTCACCGACGACGTGGCCCTCCTCGTCGTGCGCAACGACCGCCGCGGGGACGCCCCGTCGGGGGCGCGGGGCACTGCGGGACACGCGACGACGGATCCGCACCCGACGAACCACGGTTAGCCGCCCGCCCGTTCCCGTGGGAGCGCCGACGCGCCGTCCGCCCCGCCACGGAGTGTCGGGCAAGCGGCGGGGCGGACGGCGCGGACTCGGGCCGCCGCACTGTACGAGGGGGAGCCGGCGGCCCGCCGGCCCCTTACGAGGGATTTCAGTCAACCGGCCGGAAACTCTCCGCAACAGCGTACGTACCGCCCGGATGCGCGTACTCCGTTCACACCCCGTGTGAACCCGGACGCACTACGCTGTCCGCACCGAGCCACCGGAGGGCACCTCATGCAGCCCAACACCCTGCTCGACGCGATCCTCGACGAGGCCGGGATCTCCCACGCGGGACTCGCCGCGCATGTCAACCAGGCGGGCCGGGCCCGCGGACTGGCACTCCGGTACGAACACACCGCCGTGGCACGGTGGTTGAAGGGCCAGCGGCCGCGCGGCCAGGTGCCCGATCTGATCTGCGAGGTGCTCGCCGCCCGGCTGCGCCGTCCCGTCACCCTCGACGACATCGGACTCGGCGTACCCGGCGAACCGGCCGCCCCGCACGGCTCGGGCCTCTCGGGCTTCGTCGAACGGGCCACCGCCCTGTGGCGCTCCGACGAGCAGCAGCGCCCGCACATACTCGACGCCCCCGCGGTCACCGGCACGCCCGCCGTGATGCCGGTGTGGGAGTGGGAGAACCCGCCCGAGGACGTGGACGTCTCGCGCGGCGGCCGGCACCGGGTCACCCCCGCCGACATCGAGATGCTGCGCGCCGCCCGGAGCCACTACGAGCAGATGTACCGCAAGGCGGGCGGTATAGCGACCCGCAGCCGGATCGTCGGCTTCCTCAACTCCGAGACCGCGCCGCTGCTGCGCGGCAGCTACACCGACGCGATGGGCCGTCAACTGCACCGCGCCACCGGCGGTCTGGTGGCGATCGCCGGTATCTGCGCCTATGACTCCGACGCGCTCGGCCTCGCCCAGCGCTACTTCCACCAGGCCCTGCGACTGGCGAAGGCCAGCGGGGACCGGGGGCTCGGCGCGTATGTGATAGCGCTGCTGGTCAACCAGTCCCTGTTCATGAAGGAGTACCGGCAGGCCGTCGCCTTCGCCGAGGCGGCGCTGCGCACCGCGGGCCGCCACATCACCCCGGCGCTCGCCTCCGACCTGTACGCGATGCAGGCGAAGGCATACGCACATCTCGGCGACGCGACGAGCGCCCTGGACTGCATCCGGCAGGCCGAGTCGGCCGCCGAACGCATCCGGCGCGGCCACGAACCGGACGAGACCGGCTATGTGCAGCCCGGTCTCGTCCATGTGCAGGTCGCGGAGGCACTGCTCAGCCTCGGTGATCTGACCGCGGCGGGGGAGCACGCCGCGGCCGCCGTCGACACGCCCGCGCACGACCGCGGCCGGGTGCACCGGCTCGCCATGCTCAGCCAGATCGAACTGCGGCAGGGCAACGCCGACAGAGCGGCGGCCACCGCGGTCGAGATGGCCGAGCGGGCCCGGGGGATGGAGTCCATGCGGCTGCGCGACAGACTGCGCGCGGTACGCGAGCACCTGGTGCGCAACGGCTCCGCGGGAACGGCCGAGGCAGCCGAACTCATCGACGGCGCACTCCGCGTACCGCTGTAGCCACCCCGTCGGCCTCTGCCGGAGCGCCGCGTGGGCCCCGTGGGGCTCCCGCCGGCGCGGACCCGTGTCCGCCGCTGCGCCGGGTATGCGCCGCTGTGAGCCTGCTGAGAAACCGCTCCTGCTGCGATATTGCCACTTACTCAGCGGAAGGTGGCAGAACCGTGCAGTGGACGAAACTGAACGAACAAACTGTGTATGCAAACCGCTGGTTCAGCGTCAATCTCGCCGATGTCGAGCTGCCGGACGGCCGGCACCTCGACCACTTCCTGATCCGGCTGCGGCCCGTCGCCGTGGCCACCGTCGTGAACGAGGCCAACGAGGTGCTGCTGTTGTGGCGGCACCGCTTCATCACCGACAGCTGGGGGTGGGAGCTCCCGGCCGGAGTCGTGGAGGACGGTGAGGACATCGCCGCCGCGGCGGCCCGCGAACTCGAGGAGGAGACCGGCTGGCGGCCGGGACCTCTGCGTCATCTCATGAGCGTCGAGCCCTCCAACGGACTCACCGACGCCCGGCACCACGTCTACTGGGCCGACGAGGGCGAGTACGTCGGACACCCCGTGGACGACTTCGAGTCGGACCGCCGGGAATGGGTCCCCTTGAAGCTCGTCCCCGACCTGGTCGCCCGGGGAGAGGTCCCGGCCGCCAACATGGCGGCCGCGTTACTGCTGCTGCACCACCTCAGGCTCGGACAGGACACACTGCCCTGAGCGGCATGAGGCCGGTCACAGCACTAGCGTCCCAGTGCCTGCCAGATCGCCACGACGAGGGCGCCCACCGCGGTGAGGGCGGCCACCGCGGGCAGCGGCCAGCGCGTGTGCTCCAGCGCGACCACCCTCAGGCTCAACTCGTCCAGATCCTTGGCGGTCTCCTCGGCACGATGACTGAGCAGCGTCAGCCCTCCCTCGACCCGCGCGTGCGCCACATCGAGGCGACGGCGTAACTCTGCGACTTCTCCATGGACCACGGGATGCTCGGGGTCGGCGGTCACGTGTCCGCTCCTTTCCGTAGTCGTCACATCCCTTGCATGCGCATGGAGAGTCAACTCGCCTGGTGGACGCGTGGGGAGAGTGTGCGAAAGGCATATGCGTGTCCCCGGCACACACGGTGTGTGAATAACACGGGCCCGGCACCGAAATCGGCACCGGGCCCGTCCGGCCCGGCCCGGACTCACGGTGTGTGACCAGGCGGGCGAAAAACCCTGGATCAGCTGTAGGTGTAGAAGCCGGAGCCCGTCTTGCGGCCCAGCCGGCCCGCCTCCACCATGCGCTGGAGCAGCGGGGGAGCGGCGTACAGGGGCTCCTTGTACTCCTCATACATCGAGTTGGCGATGGAGACGATGGTGTCCAGGCCGATGAGGTCGGAGAGCTTCAGCGGGCCCATCGGGTGGGCGCAGCCCATCTCCATGCCGTTGTCGATGTCCTCACGGCCCGCGATGCCCGACTCGAACATCCGGATGGCGGAGAGCAGATAGGGCACGAGCAGCGCGTTGACCACGAAACCGGAGCGGTCCTGGGCGCGGATCGCGTGCTTGCCGAGGGCCTTCTCCGCGAACAGCTGGGCCCGGCTGAGCGTGCCCTCCGAGGTGGTCAGCGCCGGGATCAGCTCGACGAGCTGCTGGACCGGTGCGGGGTTGAAGAAGTGTATGCCGACCACATGGTCCGGCCGCGAGGTGGCGACCGCGAGCTTGACCAGCGGGATCGAGGAGGTGTTGGAGGCGAGGATCGCGTCCGGGCGGGTCACCACCTGGTCGAGCACCTGGAAGATCTCCGTCTTCACCTGCTCGTTCTCGACGACGGCCTCGATCACGAGGTCGCGGTCGGCGAACTCTCCGAGATCGGTGGTGAAGGTGAGGCGGGCCTGCGTCGCGTCCCGCTCCTCCTCGGAGATCTTGCCGCGCTCGGCCGCCTTGGACAGGGAGTTGAGCAGGCGGGTCCGGCCGATCTCCAGGGCTTCGCCGGTGGTCTCGGCGACCTTCACGTCCAGTCCGGCGCGGGCGCACACCTCGGCGATGCCCGCTCCCATCTGGCCGCAGCCCACCACTCCGACGCGTTCGATGTCGGTCACATCGTCCCTTTCGCTGATCATCGGGCCTGAGGAGGGGGCCTGCGCACCACGCCGGCTCGCGCGATCACAGGACGCCCCCGGGCAGGCCCCCCGTGGTTCGGTGCCTGCTCTCGACTCTGCACGTTACCCCCGGCGTGCCGATGATCGATCGTCCGGGTCGGGGCCGCCTCCGGGGGATACGATCCAGGGCGGACGGAATCGGTACGTATGGGGACGAGTGCATGCGACGAGTGTCACGCAGGGCGTTCATGGTGGCCGCCTTGTCGACCCTGGTGACGGCGAGTGACGCCCACGCTCAGCCTGCCCGCGCGGCGGCCGTCACAGAGATGCGGGGGATGTGGCTGGCGACCGTGTTCGGCCGCGACTGGCCCTCCCGGGCGGGACTGCCGGCCACCGTGCAGCGCGCCGAGCTGCGCGCCTACCTCGACGCCGCGGTACGGCGCCGGCTGAACACCGTCTTCTTCCAGGTACGCCCCTCGGCCGACGCCCTGTGGCCGTCGCCCTACGAGCCGTGGTCCGAGTTCCTGACCGGCACCCAGGGGAAGAACCCGGGCTGGGACCCGCTCGGCACGGCGGTCGAGGAGGCGCACGCCCGGGGCCTCGAGCTGCACGCCTGGTTCAACCCGTACCGGGTGGCCTCCCACACCGATCTGACCCGGCTCGCCCCCGGGCACCCCGCCCGCCGGAACCCGGACTGGGTGGTGTCCTACGGCGGCAAGCTGTACTACAACCCCGGACTGCCGCAGGTGCGCAGATTCGTCGAGGACGCGATCCTCGACGCCGTACGCCGCTATCCGGTGGACGGCGTCCACTTCGACGACTACTTCTACCCGTACCCCGTCCGGGGCGCGGTCTTCGACGACGACGCGGCGTACGCGGCCCACGGCGCCGGGTTCGCCGGCCGGGCCGCCTGGCGGCGCCACAACATCGACCTCCTGGTGCAGGAGACCGCGGCGCGCGTCCACGCGCTGCGGCCCGCCGCCCGCTTCGGCATCAGCCCCTTCGGGGTGTGGCGCAACGCCGACACCGACCCCCGCGGCTCGGCCACCCGGGCGGGGGTGCAGACGTACGACGACCTGTACGCGGACACCCGCACATGGGTGAGGTCCGGCTGGCTGGACTACATCTGCCCGCAGATCTACTGGAACATCGGCTTCCACGCCGCCGACTACGCGACGCTCGTGCCCTGGTGGGCGGACGTGACCCGGGGCACGCGCGTGCAGCTGTACGTGGGTGAGGCGCTCTACAAGGCAGCGGACCCGACGCAACCGGAAGCCTGGCAGGACCCGGCGGAACTCTCGCGCCACCTCAGACTCGCCAAGTGGTACCCGCAGGTGCGCGGTCATGTGTTCTTCGCCGCCAAAGAGGTGAGGACGGACCCGGCCGGGGCGATGGCGCAGGTCGTCGCCGACCACTACGGGCAACCCGCGAAGCCCCCGCGCTGAGTCCGTGCCGGGGTCGCCGTGCCCGGACGGCCGTGCGCGGCACGAGGGCGGGACCCACTCCGATCCGGGCCCCGCCGTCCGGTCTCGCCCTAGTGTCCGATCTGCTGACCCATCTCCTTGTGGCGTATCTCGGTGTCGGGTCCGGGAGAGCACACGCCCTCGTGCCCGTCCTGGAAGCGGACGCGATACGGCGGGTTGCCGTCCGAGCCCATCACTTCCACGATCTCGCCGACCTTGTCGTGCTGCCCGACGATCCTGCCGTGCTGCACCAGCTTGTCGCCCACAGTCGCGCGCATCTGGGGGGCCTCCTCGTCACATGCGGGAGTATCGGTCCGTGGCCGTCTCGTACGGCCGGTGGCGCCGGTCGACCCGGTCCGCGCGCCCCAACCCGGTCAGGCCCGCGTCCGCTGGGTGACCGCGATACACACCAGCACCGCGGCGGCCGTCAGTGGAGCGGCCGGGGTGAGATGCTCGCCGAGGAGCAGTACCGACCACACCAGTGTGAGCAGCGGCTGTGCCAGCTGCAACTGGCTGGCACGGGGGATTCCGATGGCCGCCATGCCCCGGTACCAGACGACCAGGCCCAGGAACTGGGAGCCGGCCGCCACCCACAGCACCCCCGTCACAGCGTGCGCGGTGAGGTGGACGGGCTCGTGGGAGAGGGCCAGGAGAGCGCCCGGCACGCTGAGCGGGAGACACATCACCAGCGCCCAGCCGATCACCTGCCAGCCGGGCATGACCCGGGCCAGCCGGCCGCCCTCGGTGTAGCCCGCGGCGCAGATCAGCAGAGCCCCGAAGAGATAGGCGTCCGCGCCGGTCAGCGCGCCGCCGCTCTGCTGCACGGTGAACGCGATGACGGCTGCGGCGCCGGCCAGGGCGGCGAGCCAGAAGGTACGGGAGGGCCGGGCGCCGACGCGCAGCGCGGAGAAGACGGCGGTCGTGAGCGGGAGCAGCCCGACGACCACCGCGGCGTGCGCGGTCGTCGAGGTGCGCAGGGCGAGGGTGGTCAGCAGCGGGAAGCCGAGCACGACCCCGGCCGCGACCACGACGAGCCCCGCCCGGTGCGGCCGCGCGGGCAGCGGGACCCGCAACGCGAGCAGACAGCTGCCGGCGATCACGGCGGCCAGCGCGCTGCGCACCGCCACCAGCGACCAGGGCCCGAACCCCTCCAGCCCCCAGGCGGTGGCGGGGAACGTCAGGGAGAAGGCGACGACCCCGAGGGCGGCCTGCAGGGTGCCGCCGTAGTGCGGGGCCGGGCGGGTGGTGGTGCCGCCGTCGGGCTGCGCGGCCGCTATCGTCACGGTCTCGGTAGCGCTATCCTGTGCTCTCATGCAAGAGAGTAGCAGTGTTGAGGAACTGGCGGGCAGGCTGCGGTCCGAGGTGAAGCGCTACTCTCCAGGAGAGAAGCTGCCGTCCAGCCGGGCACTCGTCGAGCGGTTCCGGGTCAGCCCGGTGACCGTGTCCCGTGCGTTCGCGCAGCTGGCCGGCGAGGGGCTTGTGGTGACGCGGCCCGGGGCCGGCGCCTTTCGGGCCGAGCCGCGTGCGACGGCCCCGGAGGTGGGGGACACCGCCTGGCAGGAGGTCGCCCTCAGTGCGGAGGCCGCCGCCGAGCTCGTGCCACGGAGCGTCGACGCCTCCGGCGTGCTGGACTCCCTCGCCGCCCCGCCCGCCGGTGTCGTCGAGTTCAACGGCGGCTATCTGCACCCCACCCTGCAACCGGAGCGTGCCATGGGCGCGGCCCTGTCCCGGGCCGGGCGCCGCCCGGGGGTGTGGGCCCGGCCGCCGGTGGAGGGCGTGGCGGAGCTGCGCGAGTGGTTCGCGCGCGGGATCGGCGGCGCGATCAGCCCGGCCGACGTACTGATCACGGCAGGCGGTCAGTCCGCGCTGACCACCGCACTGAGGGCCTTGGCATCGCCCGGCGCCCCCGTGCTGGTCGAGTCGCCCACCTACCCCGGCATGCTGGCGATCGCCCGCGCGGCGGGTCTGCGGCCCGTGCCGGTGCCGGTCGACCCCGACGGGCTGAAACCGGCCCTGCTCGCGGACGCCTTCCGGGCGAGCGGCGCCCGCGTCGTCGTCTGTCAGCCGCTGTTCCAGAACCCGACCGGCGCCGTGCTCGCGCCGGAGCGCCGGCGCGAGGTGCTGCGCATCGCGCGCGAGGCCGGCGCGTTCGTCGTCGAGGACGACTTCGTACGACGACTGGCGCACGAGGACGCCGGTCCGCTGCCGCCCCCGCTGATCGCGGAGGATCCCGACGGGGTCGTCGTGCATGTCTCCTCGCTCACCAAGGCCACCTCGCCCAGCTTCAGGGTCAGCGCGCTGGCCGCACGCGGCCCGGTCCTGGAGCGGTTGCGCGCGATCCAGGTCGTGGACACCTTCTTCGTGCCACGCCCGCTGCAGGAGGCCGCGCTCGAACTCGTCGGCTCGCCCGCGTGGCCCCGCCATCTGCGCGCCGTCGCCGCCGAGTTGAAGCAGCGCCGGGACACGCTGACCGCCGCCCTCGGCCTGCATCTGCCGGAACTCGCCCTGCCGCACATCCCCTCCGGTGGATACCACCTGTGGACCCGTCTGCCCGACGGCACCGACGAGTCGGCCCTCGTCGCGGGCGCCCTGCGAGCGGGGGTCGCGGTCGCCCGGGGCCGCCCCTACTTCAGCGCCGAACCCCCCGCCGCCCACCTCCGGCTGAGCTTTGCGGCCGTCGCCGGGACCGGAGAGATCACGGAGGGCGTACGGCGCCTGCGCACCGCCTGCGACGAGGTGCTCGGGCCCCGGTAGCGACAGGCGCCGGCCCGGGCAGATCCATGGACGCGGGCCGGCGGACGAAACGGGACACCGGCCCGCAGACGCACCGCGCGGGGCCCGATCACGCGGACGATGCCCTTGGTATCTGCTGAGTAACGGGTCTTGACCTGCGCACTTGCGCGTCACACCATCGCCGTGTGCATGTTCGGGTCACGTTCGTCGCCGCCGCGCGCAGCTCCGCGCTGCTCGCGGAACGATTCGAGGACGACCGCCCGCTGGACCAGGCGGGCTGGGACGAGGTGCAACGGGCCGCCCGGGATCTGGTGCCGCTGGCGGCGGCCGAGCTGCGCTACTGCTCGCCCACGCCACGGAGCCGGGCGACCGGGGACGCGCTCGGGTACGCGCCGCTGGTGCAGCTCGCGCTGCGGGACTGCGACATGGGCCGCTGGCGCGGGTTCACGCTGGGGGAGGCGATGGCCCGGGAGCCCTCGGCGGTGGACGCGTGGCTCGCGGACCCCCGCTCCACACCGCACGGCGGCGAGTCGCTGCACGCGTTCATCTCCCGGGTGGGCGGCTGGCTGGAGACCCGTCCGGTGAACGACGGCAGCCGTGTCGTGGCCGTGGCGGAGCCGTCGGTGGTGCGGGCCGCCCTGGTCTATGCGCTGCGGGCGCAGCCGTCGGCGTACTGGAACATCGACGTCCGTCCGCTGTCGACGGTCACGCTCGCCGGACACGACGGGCGCTGGAACCTCCGACTGGAGCCGGAGGCCCGGTAGACCGGGCAGTTGTGCCCAGGGCTCAGCGCTCGCGCACGTAGTCGGTGGTCAGCACCAGGTCCTTCGCGGGACCGCCCACGCGCCACACCGTGCGCCAGTGGTCGGCGTCCCGGACGGTGAACTCGCCCCGGTACAGGTCCGCCGCGCACGGATGGTCGGCGACATGGCGGCCGGTGGTGAGATCGAGCTCGTGGAACGGGCGGCCGTCCACGAACCGCACCTGCGCCGTACCGGCGGAGTCCCCGGGCAGGAACCACAGCGTCCGCTCGGCGGGCCGCGGAGTGCCCCGCCAGACGAAAGTGCCCGACTCCTGGTGCAGCAGCCCGTCGCCGCCGTCCTCCAGCGGCGAGAACACCGTCGTCCCGCTGAAGCGGCCCTCCTCGCCGCTCGCGAGGTCGCGCACGACACGCTCGACGCTCCACCGCCCGGCGAGATGGGCGAGCACGTCCGGCACGGGCCAGAAGCTGGAATCCATGCCGTCGACCCTATGCCCGCGCCCGGGCGGGCCCGGAACCGCCCGCGCGTTCGGTGCATGACGACAGCCCAATGCTCCCGCACGCATTCGGAATCAATCACCTCACTTTCCGATGCGGATGCAACCGTTTCGAAGCACTGCCGGTCTAAGTCGGCGAATCGATGACGTACGGGGAGCGACATCCCCGGATGGGACGTCTTGCGTCCCCCATTCCCTGGGAGCCTGCCGAGAATGGTTTGCCCGACCCTGCCCATCGCCGGTTTTCCCTATGTGTCCCCGGTGCTTCCGGCAGCCGCCGAATCTCTCTCGGTCCGCTTCTTCCGGGAAAGCGCGGCCGGTTCCCGCCGTGGCAGAGACGTTTCTCAAGGAAACCCGCGCCGCCGTGTGAACAGGGAGAGGACGTGAATCCGACCACCCCTCCCGAGCCGGAGACCGAGGCGCCCGACGGGGCCGGCCGGCCACCCGTCCCCGCCCCGCGCCGGCCTGTCGAGCCGTCACCGGGCCGGCCGGACGACCGCCGTCGCCGCCTGCGGCTGCCCCGGCCGACCCGACCGGGGCCGGCCGCGGCCCTGCTCGCGGCGGTCATCACCGTCACGGTGTCCTGCGCCGCCGGCGTCGTCGCCCGGACCTTCCCCTTCGGTCCCCGCACCCGCAGCATCAACGACCTGGGCAACCAGTACGTGCCCTTCCACGCGCACCTGTGGGACCTGCTGCACGGAAGGGCCGACGGCGGACTGCTGGTCAACTGGCAGTCCGGCTTCGGCGCCAGCTTCCTGCCCGACCTCGGTACGTATCTCAGCAGCCCGTTCGCCCTGCTCGTGGCGGTGTTCCCACGGGACGAGATCGACCTCGCGGTCTATGTGATCACCGTGCTGAAGACGGCCGCGGCGGCCGCCGCCATGGCCGTGCTGCTGCTCGTCCTGCGCCCCGGCCGCTGGTGGGCGGCGGGACTGCTGGGCGCGTCCTACGCCCTGTGCGGGTGGAGCGTCACCGACGCCGCGTACAACCCCATGTGGCTCGACGGCCTCGTCGCCCTGCCGCTGCTGTGCCTGGTCGGCGAATGGGCGCTGAGCGGACGGCGCCGGGTGCTCGGGTGCCTGGTCGTGGCGCTCTCCTGGACCGCCAACTTCTACACCGCGTACATGGCGACCCTCGCCGCGGCCCTGGTACTGCTGCTCCGCCTCTGGCTCGCCCGGCCGCCGGGCCGGCAGGCGCTCGCGGCGGTGGCCCGGGCCTGTGCCACCGTCGCCCTCGGCATCGGTCTCGCGGCACCGCTGGTGACGGTCGTGTATTTTCGCCACCGGGCACGCCTATCCGGGCAGGACCAGCCAGTTCGTCCCGGTGGCGAGCCAGGACCTGCTGGCCCGCCTGCTGCCGACGACGTACAGCTTCAGCACACCGGCCGTGTACGTGGGCATCACCGCGCTGCTGCTCGCCCTCGCCCTGCCCTTCCACCGCGGGGTGCCCCGGCGGGTGCGCACGGGGTGGACGCTGCTGGTGGTCGCGGTGGCGCTGTCCCTGCAGTGGGGGCCGACCAGTCTGGTCTGGCACGCCTTCACCACCCCGCAGGGCAGCTCCTACCGGCAGGCCTTCGTCCTGTGCGCGCTGCTGGTGATCGCCGCGTGGCACACGCTCGCGTACGGCGTGCCCGCCCCGCGCGCGCTGGCCGCGGCGGTTGCGCTCCTGGCGCTGATCACCGCCGTCGCAGGCCGCAGCGCTCTGGTGCGTCCCTTCGCCTGGCCGGTGCTGCTGCTCGCCGCCGTGGGCGCCGTGGGCGGGCTGGCCCTGCTCGGCCTGACCGACCGCGGGCGTCTCGCCCGGGACGGGCGCCGCACCGCCCTGGCCGGGCTCGCCGTGGCGTTGCTCCTCGGCGGGCAGTTCGGCGAGACCACCGCCACCGCCGCCGTGGCCGCCCGGCTGCGGCTCGCGCACATGGACGACTACGCGCCCTGGGGCGCGCGGCAGCAACAGCAGGCGGACGCGATCGCGGAGGCCCACGGCTGGCCCCGGTACCGCACCGATCCGGGCCGGGAGCAGACCGTCGGCAACGATCCGCTGCTGGTGGGCGGTCAGGGCGCCCAGTACTACAGCAGCCTCACCTCCGACGTCCTCAGCCGTACGCTGACCGCCCTGGGAGACGGCTGGACCTCGCGGGGCCGGAATCTGCAGAGCCTGGACAACGCGGTCACGGACGCGATCTTCTCCGTGGGCGCGCGGGTGCACTCCCCGCCGGACCCCCACCAGAAC
This sequence comes from Streptomyces sp. NPDC001222, assembly GCF_042896945.1. Taxonomy (NCBI): domain Bacteria; kingdom Bacillati; phylum Actinomycetota; class Actinomycetes; order Kitasatosporales; family Streptomycetaceae; genus Streptomyces; species Streptomyces sp. NPDC001222. The sequence continues at coordinate 50,897 of NZ_JBIAXT010000033.1, read as the reverse complement.
TGGTTCCCGCAGGACGGCAGCGGGGTGAGCGTGTCGCGGCAGGACGTGCCGCCCCTGGTCACCGTACGGCCGTCCGCCGGGCGCCTGACGGCCTTCGGTCCGTCGCCGTACCGCAACCAGGAACTGCTGCTGGGCGCCCGGGTCTACGCCGTGCCCCGCCTGACGGTGCGCACCAGCGCCGGAAGGCCGCCGAGCCGCAGCGAGGACGCGCGGCCGGGCCTGCGCATCGGTGCCGTTCCCGATGCCGTGCGCAAGCCGGCCATCACCGCCGCCTGCCCGGCGGGCAGCGAGGTGTACCTGTGGGCGCCGCACTTCTCGGGCACCGCGCGGCTCGCGAGCGACTCCGTCACCGGCCCGACCGGGCGGTTCCGGTCCGACTACCCCGTCACCAAGATCGCCCCCATGCAGCGGCTGGGCAGGGTCCCGGCGTCCGGACGGCTGCGGATCGAGCTCTCCCCCGACCGGACGGGCGTCATCCCGGACGGGGCGGTCGGCTGCCTGGACACCGGCCGGCTGCACACCGCCGTCGGGCATCTGAAGGCCACCGGCGCCACCGACGTGACCGTCTCCGACGGCACCGTCCGGGCCCAGCTGCCCGTCGGCAGCACCGGCACCGCCGTCGTCGCGGCCCCCCGTATCGCGGGCTGGCGCTGCGCCACGGGCGATGTCTCCGCTGTGCCCGCGGGGCAGTACCTCGGGCTGATCGCCGTGCCGCTGGACGGCTCCTCGACCAGCCTGACCTGCACCTTCCATCCGCCCGGCCTGCGGCTGGGAGGGGCGGTCGGGGCCGCCTCGCTGCTGTCCCTGGTGCTGCTGTGCGTGATCACCGCCGTCCGCCGCCGGCGTGCCGCGGGCCGCCCGGCTCCACCCATGACCACTCGTCCGAGCGCATGACCGACGCTCATCGACCGTGCGTACACGCCGACCGCGTCCTCAAGGGGAGAACCATGCTCATCTCGATCGTCGCACCCTGCTACAACGAAGAAGAAGTCATCGGGCGATTCCACGACGAGGTCCAGAAGGTCGCGGACGAACTTCTTCCGCTCGGCCACGACATGGAGTTCGTGTACGTCGACGACGGCAGCCGTGACGGGACCCTCACGGCCCTGAAGCAGCTGGCCGCCCTCGACGCGCGGGTGCGGTACGTCTCCTTCAGCCGCAACTTCGGCAAGGAGGCGGCGCTGCTCGCCGGGCTGCGCCACGCCTCGGGGGACTCCGTGATCGTGATGGACGCGGATCTGCAGCACCCGCCGGAACTGATACCGCGCATGGTGGACCTGTGCGGACAGGGCTACGACCAGGTGATAGCCCGGCGCAGCAGGACCGGTGACCGGATCACCCGTACCGTCACGGCCCGCCTCTACTACCGGCTGGTCAACCGTCTCGTCGACGTGGAACTCATGGACGGCGTCGGCGACTTCCGGCTGCTGTCCCGGCGCACGGTGGACGCGGTCCTGTCCCTCAGCGAGTACAACCGCTTCTCCAAGGGCCTGTTCGCATGGGTCGGGTTCCCCGGCACCACCTTCGAGTACGACAACGCGGTGCGCGAGCACGGCCGCAGCTCTTGGTCCTTCCGGAGCCTGCTCAACTACGGGCTGGACGGCGTGCTGTCGTTCAACAACAGGCCGCTGCGCGCCGCGCTGTACCTGGGGCTCGGCCTGCTGCTGTTGGCGGGGGTGTACACGGCGTGGATCGTGGTCGCCGCGCTGGTCCACGGGGTGCAGACGCCCGGCTATGTCACGATCATCACCGCAGTCACCGCGCTCGCGGGCGTACAGATGATCATGCTCGGGGTCATCGGGGAGTACACCGGCCGGATCTACTACGAGGTCAAGAGGCGTCCGCACTTCCTGGTGCAGGCGACCAACGTGGAGCGCGCTGAGCGCTGCACGGCCCGCGACACGGCAAAGGACCTCATTCCCTGATGCGCCTCGCACCTACGCGTCCCGTGGCGAGACAGATTCTCACTTTTGCCGTGGTCGGCGTTGTCAACACCGCCACGTATTACGGGCTTTACCTTCTGTTCCTCCTCCGTTTGCCTTATCTTGCGGCGCACATTCTCGCGTTCGCCCTCAGCATGGTCGGTTCTTTTTTTCTCAATGCGCGCTTCACCTATCGGACGCGGCCCACCTGGCGGAAATTCCTACTGTTCCCTCTGACGAACGCGACCAATTTCCTGGTCACGACGGTGGGTGTGTATGTGATCGTCGACGTCCTCCGGGCCGGGAACACATTCGCCCCGCTGCTCGCCTCCGCCGCGGCGATTCCCGTCACCTTCGTCGTCTCCCGGACGATCATGCTCCCCCGGGACGGAGGTGCCCCGGTGCGGCCTCCGGTGCGGTGACGCGTCGCGGAGGTCACCATCGAGGGAGAGGTGCGATCTCCAGGATTGCATAAACGTGCAGCGATCCGTATAGTCATGCCATCCAGGAGGAGGTTCCATGACGGTACGTGCGGCGGTCGCCGGAGCGAGCGGATACGCGGGTGGGGAGCTGCTGCGTCTGCTCCTGGCACATCCCGAGGTCGAGATCGGCGCCCTGACCGGGAACTCCAACGTCGGACAGCGCCTGGGCGCGCTGCAACCGCATCTGCTGCCCCTGGCCGACCGTGTGCTCCAGGAGACCGCCCCCGAGGTGCTCGCCGGGCACGACGTGGTCTTCCTCGCCCTGCCCCACGGCCAGTCCGCCGCGGTCGCCGAGCAGCTCGGGGCGGAGGTGCTGGTGATCGACATGGGCGCGGACTTCCGGCTGGAGAACGCGGCCGACTGGGGGAGGTTCTACGGCACCCCGCACGCCGGCACCTGGCCCTACGGCCTTCCCGAACTTCCCGGTGACCGCGCCCGGCTCGCCGGGACCCGGCGCATCGCGGTGCCCGGCTGCTACCCGACCGCCGTCTCCCTCGCGCTCTTCCCCGCGTACGCCGCTGGCCTCGCCGAGAACGAGGCCGTGATCGTGGCCGCCTCGGGCACCTCCGGCGCCGGCAAGGCGCTCAAGCCGAACCTGCTGGGCAGCGAGGTCATGGGGTCGATGTCCCCGTACGGCGTCGGCGGCGTCCACCGGCACACCCCCGAGATGATCCAGAACCTCAGCGCGGCCGCCGGGGAGGCCGTCTCGGTCTCCTTCACCCCCACCCTCGCGCCCATGTCCCGCGGCATCCTGGCCACCTGCAACGCGAAGGCCCGGCCCGGTGTCACCGCCGAGTCCGTCCGCGCCGCCTACGAGAAGGCCTTCGCCGACGAGCCCTTCGTCCACCTGCTTCCCGAGGGACAGTGGCCCGCCACCGCGTCCGTCTGCGGTTCCAACGCCGTTCAGGTGCAGGTCGCGTACGACGCCGCTGCGCATCGCATCATCGCGATCAGCGCCATCGACAATCTGACCAAGGGCACCGCGGGCGGTGCCGTCCAGAGCATGAACATCGCCCTCGGGCTCGACGAGACCACGGGGCTTTCCACGATCGGAGTCGCACCGTGAGCGACGTACGTGCAGCCACCTGGCCGCAGACCGGGGGCGCCTCCCATGCCCTTGAGGCGCGGGGGGAGAAGGCCGCACCGCTGCACCGCACGGGCGGAGAAGCGAAAAAGGAGTCGCAGTGAGTGTCACGGCAGCAAAAGGGTTCACGGCGGCCGGGGTCGCCGCCGGGATCAAGGGGAACGGCAACCCGGACCTGGCCCTCGTGGTCAACAACGGGCCCCGCCACGCCGCCGCGGGCGTCTTCACCTCCAACCGTGTGAAGGCCGCGCCCGTGCTGTGGTCCGAGCAGGTCCTCAAGTCGGGCGAGGTCTCCGCGGTCGTCCTCAACTCCGGCGGTGCCAACGCCTGCACCGGTCCCAAGGGCTTCCAGGACACCCACGCGACCGCCGAGAAGGTCGCCGACGTCCTCGGCCGGGGCGCCATCGAGGTCGCCGTCTGCTCCACCGGGCTCATCGGTGTCCTGCTCCCCATGGACAAGCTGCTCCCGGGCATCGACACGGCCGCCGCCCAGCTGTCCGAGCACGGCGGCGAGAAGGCCGCCATCGCCATCAAGACCACCGACACGGTCCACAAGACCTCCGTGGCGAGCCGCGGGGGCTGGACCGTGGGCGGTATGGCCAAGGGCGCCGGCATGCTCGCGCCGGGCCTCGCCACCATGCTGGTCGTCCTCACCACGGACGCCGAAGCCGACCAGGAGACTCTGGACCGGGCCCTGCGCGCCGCCACCAAGGTCACCTTCGACCGGGTCGACTCCGACGGCTGCATGTCCACCAACGACACCGTCCTGCTGCTCTCCTCCGGGGCGTCCGGCATCACCCCGGAGTACGAGGAGTTCGCCGAGGCCGTCCGGGAGGTCTGCGCCGACCTGGGCCGTCAGCTCATCGGCGACGCCGAGGGCGCCAGCAAGGACATCAAGGTCGAGGTCGTGGGCGCCGCCACCGAGGAGGACGCCGTGGAGGTGGGCCGCTCCATCGCCCGCAACAACCTCCTCAAGTGCGCGATCCACGGCGAGGACCCCAACTGGGGCCGTGTCCTCTCGGCGATCGGCACCACCCGGGCCGCCTTCGAGCCCGACCAGCTCAACGTCGCCATCAACGGCGTCTGGGTCTGCAAGAACGGTTCCGTGGGCGAGGACCGCGAACTGGTCGACATGCGCTATCGCGAGGTGCACATCGTCGCCGACCTCGCCGCCGGCAGCGAGACCGCCACCATCTGGACCAACGACCTCACCGCCGACTACGTCCACGAGAACAGCGCCTACTCCTCATGAGCACCGGAAAGACGCGTAAGCACACCGCCCTGCCCAAGGCCAAGATCCTCATCGAGGCGCTGCCCTGGCTGACCCGTCACCACGGCAAGACCGTCGTCATCAAGTTCGGCGGGAACGCCATGGTGAACGACGAGCTCAAGGCCGCCTTCGCCCAGGACGTCGTCTTCCTGCGGCACGCCGGTCTCAAGCCCGTCGTCGTCCACGGCGGCGGCCCCCAGATCAGCGCGGCCCTCGACCGCCAGGGCATCCCCACCGAGTTCAAGGCGGGCCTGCGGGTCACCACCGAGGACGCCATGGACGTGGTGCGCATGGTGCTCGCCGGACAGGTACAGCGCGAGCTGGTCGGGCTGCTCAACCAGCACGGCCCGTTCGCCGTCGGCCTCACCGGCGAGGACGCGCACACCATCACCGCCACCAAACACCGGCCCGAGATCGACGGCCAGTTGATCGACATCGGGCGGGTCGGCCAGATCACCGCGATCGACACGGGCGCGATCGAGGCGCTGCTCGCCGACGGCCGAATCCCGGTTGTCTCGTCGATCGCCCGCAGTCAGGACGACGGACATGTCTACAACGTCAATGCTGATACGGCGGCTGCGGCACTCGCTGCGGCACTGGGCGCCGAAACCCTCATGGTCCTCACGGACGTCGAGGGACTCTACGAGGACTGGCCCCACTCCGACGAGGTGATCAGCCGCCTCACCGCCTCCCAGCTGGAGAAGCTGCTGCCGGAGCTGTCCTCCGGCATGGCCCCGAAGATGGAGGGCTGTCTGTTCGCCGTGCGCAACGGCGTCACCACCGCCCGCGTCCTCGACGGCCGGGTCCAGCACTCCATCCTGCTGGAGATCTTCACCGACGAGGGCATCGGCACGATGGTCGTGCCCGACGATTTCGCCCAGGGGAGCGCCGTATGACCGGTACGACCGATGCCACCGCCGACGTGGCGCACTCCGCCAACGAGGAGCTGACCCGGCGCTGGCGGGGCGCGCTCATGAACAACTACGGCACTCCCAGGCTGCCCCTGGTCCGCGGCGCGGGCACCCGGCTGTGGGACGCCGACGGCAAGGAGTACCTCGACTTCGTCGGCGGCATCGCGGTCAACGCGCTCGGCCACGCCCACCCCGCGGTCGTCGAGGCGGTCGGCCGGCAGATCGCCTCCCTCGGCCATGTCTCCAACCTGTTCATCGCCGAACCGCCCGTCGCCCTCGCCGAACGGCTGCTCCAGCTCTTCGGCCGGGACGGCAAGGTGTTCTTCTGCAACTCCGGCGCCGAGGCCAACGAGGGCGCCTTCAAGATCGGCCGGCTCACCGGGCGCACCCATATGGTCGCCACCCACGGCGGCTTCCACGGCCGCACCATGGGTGCCCTCGCGCTCACCGGCCAGCCCGGCAAGCAGGAGCCGTTCCGGCCGCTGCCCGGCGAGGTCACGCACGTCCCCTACGGCGACGCACAGGCGCTGGCCGCCGCGGTCACCGAGGACACCGCTCTCGTGATCATCGAGCCCGTCCAGGGTGAGAACGGGGTCGTCGTCCCGCCCGCCGGCTATCTCAAGGCGGCCCGGGCGATCACCGCGGCCACCGGGGCGCTGCTCGTGCTCGACGAGGTGCAGACCGGTATCGGCCGCACCGGCCACTGGTTCGAGTACCAGGCCCACGACGGCGTCCTGCCGGATGTGGTCACGCTCGCCAAGGGCCTCGGCGGCGGACTGCCGCTCGGCGCCACCGTCGCCTTCGGCCGCGCAGCCGAACTGCTTCAGCCGGGCCAGCACGGCACGACCTTCGGCGGCAACCCCGTCGCCTGCGCCGCCGGCCTCGCCGTTCTCGACACCATCGCGGCCGACGGTCTGCTGGAGAACGTCAAGCGGCAGAGCGAGCGACTGCGGAAGGGAATCGAGTCGCCGGGGCACCCGCTGATCGACCATGTCCGGGGTGCGGGCCTGCTCCTGGGTATCGTGCTCAGCGAGCCGCTCGCGCAGCAGGTGCAGCAGGCGGCTCAGGACGCCGGTCTCCTGGTGAACGCGCCCGCCCCGAACGTCGTACGGCTGATGCCGCCGCTGAACCTCGGCGACGACGAAGTGGCGGCGTTCCTCCGGGCGCTTCCCGGTGTCCTCGACGCAGTGAACGGGGACGGACGATCCGGAGAATGAGACGACGATGACCCAGGCGCAGGACCATGAGCACACGGGACCAGCCGTGCCGCAGACCCGCACCGCGCGCCACCGCCGGATCGTGGACATTCTCAACCGGCAGCCGGTGCGCTCCCAGAGCCAGTTGGCGAAACTTCTCGCCGACGACGGGCTGAACGTCACGCAGGCGACGCTCTCCCGGGACCTGGACGAGCTGAACGCGGTGAAGATCCGCAACACGGACGGCGATCTGATCTACGCGGTCCCGAGCGAGGGCGGCTTCCGTACCCCGCGCGCACCGCTGGGCGGTTCGGCCAAGGAGGAGCGGATGCGGCGCCTGTCCCAGGAGCTGCTGATCTCCGCGGAGGCGTCCGCGAATCTCGTGGTCCTGCGCACCCCGCCCGGTGCGGCACAGTTCCTGGCCTCGGCCATCGACCAGGCGGAACTGCACGACATCCTCGGCACCATCGCGGGTGACGACACCGTGCTGCTGATCAGCCGGGACCCGACCGGGGGCCAGGCGCTCGCGGACCACCTGCTGCGGCTGGCGCAAGCGGGGCACTGAGACATACGTCCCGCACACATGGGGAGGGCGCACCGACCGGTGCGCCCTCCCCATGTGCGGTCAGCCCAGCCGGGACGCCAGGCCGCCCGTGCACCGGACCTCGTCGCCCGCCGTGATCAGCAGTGCTTCCACGTCCGGCAGCGACTCCAGCCAGGCCAGCCCCTCCCGCGAGCCCATCGCGAACGCGGCCGTCGCCCAGCAGTCGGCCCAGGTCAGCCGGGGAGCCACCACGGTCACGGCGACCAGGTCGGTGACCGCCGAGCGGCCGGTGCGCGGGTCCACGATGTGCGCGCCGCGCTCCGCGGTCCCGGACGTGGCCACGGCCAGCTCGTCGGCATGGGCCGCGGAGACCACCGCGGCGAGCCCGCCGGGGCGCAGCGGATCCGACACCCCGACCCGCCAGGGGCGGTGCGGCCCGGGAACCCCGTGCAACTGGACGTCCCCGCCGCCGTTGACGCTCACTCCGCTCGCCCCGGTCGCGGACAGCAGCCGGGCCGCCCGTTCGACCGCCCAGCCCTTGACGATCCCGGTCGGGTCGGTCCGTCCCTCGTAGCGGGTGCTGAACCAGCCGTCGCTGAGCCGCTCCGCCTCGGCACCGAGCGCGAGCACCTCGGCGACCTCCGGGTCGCACTCCTCGACGGTCGTCTCACCACGGGCGAGCCGCGAGATCTGGCTGTTCTCCCGATAGGTGCTGAACACCTCGTCCACCCGGTGGAGTCCGGCGATCGCCTCCTCCAACGCGGTGCGCACGGCCTCGGGTTCGCCGCCGCGCACATCGAAGGAGACGACGGTGCCCATCACCTCCTCCGCGTGGCGCAGCGCGGGCGGAGCCCCGGCGGGACCGGTCACCTCTTCGGACACTCAGCCACCGGCCTTGTCCAGGGCCGACTGCAGAGACTGCTTGTACCCGGTGCTGGTGTACGTCGCGCCGGAGACCGCGTCGATGTTCGCACTCTGTGCGCTCACCGCCTCCTGGTTGAGCTTGGGGACGGACATCGCGGTCTTCTGGTCGCTGAGTCCGCCCTTGGGCGCCTGGACGGCCTCGGCCTTGGTGATCTTCCCGCCGCTGAGAGTGAGGCGCACCTGGACGTTGCCGTACTGGGTCTGGGCCACGTTACCCAGGACCGTACGCGCCTGGGCCGACGACCCCGCCGACCCGGAGCCGCCCGGCGAAACTTTGCCGCCCGCGGAGCCGGAGGAGGAGCCGCCCGATGCGGCCTTCGCCTTGTCGATCGCCGACTGCAGCGACTGCTTGTAGCCGCCGCTGGTGTAGGTGGCGCCGGAGACCGCGTCGATCTGCGCGCTCTGCGCGGCGACTGCCTCCTGGTTGAGCTTGGGGACGGACATGGCCGTCTTCTGGTCGCTGAGTCCGCCCTTGGGCGCCTGGACGGCCTCGGCCTTGGTGATCTTCCCGCCGCTCAGCGTCAGCCGCACCTGGACATCGCCGTACTGCGTCTTGGCCACGTCACCCGTGACGGACTGCGCGCCGGTCTGCTGTCCGCTGCCGCCCTGCGGCGCCTCCTGGGCCGCGGCCGTCCGCTGCGGCGCGACCCCGCCCGCCGCCTGGGCGGACGCCGGATCCGACGCCGGCTTCAGCGACAGCAGCAGGACGATCCCTGACACGGTGGCGGCGCCGGCGAGCACCGCACGCCGTATGGGGTGGCTCTTCCTCATCGCTCCCAAAGCTCCTGAGTCCCGTCGCTCACATCTCGAACGACTCGTGATGGATGCGGCGGGCGGGAACTCCCGCGCCGCGTACTGCTTCGTACACCTGCTGTGCGAATCCGGGCGGTCCGCACATGAAGACGTCGTGGCGGTCGATGTCCGGCAGCTTCCGGCGCAGGGTGTCCGCCGAGATGTCCGGACGCTCCCCCTCCGGGCTGTTGACCGCGTACATCAGCCGGGCGCCGCGCTCCTCGGCGATCTGGGCCAACTCGTCCCACAGAGCCAGGTCCTGAGTGGTGTTCGCCCGGTAGAGCAGGGTCAGATCGCCGGGCGCGCCGGGCAAGGTCTCGAACAGCGCCCGCATCGGCGTGATGCCGACACCGCCGGCCACCAGCAGCACCTTGCCGCGGCTGCGCCGGTCCGCCGTCAGCGCCCCGTAGGGGCCCTCCGCCCACACCCGGGTGCCGGGCGTGAGGTCGCGCAGCGCGGAGCTGTGGTCGCCGATGGCCTTCACCGTGATGCGCAGCATGTTGGGGCGGGGCGCCGCGGACAGCGAGTACGGGTGCGAGCTGAAGCGCATACCGGGCGCGAGGAAGCGCCAGCGGAAGAACTGCCCCGCCGTCGCGCCGATCCGGTGCAGCTTCCGGCCCGTCATCAGCACCGAGACGATGCCGGGCGTCTCCTCGATGACCGCCTCGACCCGCAGCCGGTGGCGCAGGTTCAGCCGCAGCGGGGTGAGGATGCGGTACCAGATCACCAGCGCGGTCACCGAGCCGTAGAGGGCGTACCAGGCGGTCCTGGCCTCGGGCTGGACGGCGAACTCGTTGCCGGTCGACAGCTGGTGCCAGAAGGACAGATACGTGGCCGCGTAGGTGAGCAGATGGACGTGGTACCAGAGGTCGTACGACATCCTGCGGCGGATCGGGCCCATCGAGATGAGCCCGATGAGGATCAACAGGCCCGTGCCGATGGTGGCCTTGCCCACGTCCGGCAGCTGGTTGATCGAGTCGATGGTCTGCTGCACGATCCCGCCCAGCCCCTTGCCGCTCTGCAGGGCGTAGCCCCACATGGTCAGGAAGAGGTGGGCGAGCACCAGACAGATGGTGTACCGGCCGGTCATGGCGTGCCAGCGGGCGACCCGGTCGGAGCCGACCCGCCGCTCCAGCGCGGGAACCCGCGCCATCTGGAGCACGACCAGGGCCATCAGATAGCCGGCGAGCAGGCCGGTGATCCGCCCCGCGTTGAGGATCCTGCTGTTGTTGTCGGCGATGGACGGGGTGTTCATCCACCACAGCCAGATGACGCCCGCCGCGCCCGCCCAGACCGCGACCAGCAGCGGGACGGCAGGGGAGCGGCGTGGGCGGATGGCGCGCATCGTCTGGCGCCGCGCGGCGCGGCCACCGGCGATCGTGGACACGGTGTCCTCCGTGATCCTCCGTGGGACGGGTGAGGCCAGTGGCCCCCTGGGCCCAGAGGTACGTGCGAGACCTGCCTGGCGTTCAAAGCCCTGCGGAGTCGAGGGCCGACTGCAGTGACTGGCGGTAACCCTCGCTGGTGTAACTGGCGCCGGAGACGGCGTCGATGTTCGCGCTCTGGGCGGCGAGGACCTCTCTCCGCAGCTGTGGCAGCGCATAGCTGTTGATCTCCTGGTCCCTGGGGTTGTCCTGGGGGTAGTCGACCGCCGTGACATCGGTGATCCGGCCGCCCGCCACCGTGACGCGGACCTGGACGGGTCCCCAGCGGGTCTGCACGGACTCCCCGGTGACGGTCTTGCTGCCGGTGGACCCGCCGGATCCACCGGAGCCACTCGCTCCACCGGAACCGGTCGTTCCGTCCGTTCCGCTCGACCCGCCCGATCCACCCGACGCGCTCGCCGCGCCCGACCCCGAGGGTGCGGGCGCGCCCACCTCCAGGGACGGTGCCGTGTGCGGTTTCAGCGACAGCAGCATGACCGCGCCGGTCACCGTGGCGGCGGTCGCCAGGACGATGCGCCGCAGCGGGCTGTTCCTCTTCAGCGGATGCATGACGCCCTCACAACTCGAACGACTCGTGATGGATACGGCGGTCCGGGACCCCCGCCGCGTGCAGCGCCTCGTACATGTCCTCGGCGAAGGCGGGCGGACCGCACAGGAAGACGTCGTGGTCGTCGAGTTCGGGCACCGAGGCGTGCAGCGTGCCGGGTGTCAGCCGCGGACGCGAGCCGTCCTCACCGTTGAGGGCGTACAGCACCCTGCCGCCCCGCCGGCGGGCGATGGCCTCCAGCTCGCCGCCCAGCGCCAGGTCCTCGGCCGAGCGCGCCCGGTACAGCAGCGTCACCTCGCCCGGCAACGTCTCGAACAGGGCACGCAGCGGGGTGATCCCGACGCCGCCCGCGATCAGCAGGGTCCTGCCGCTGGTCTGCCGGTCCGCGGTCAGCGATCCGTACGGGCCCTCCGCCCACACCCGGGTGCCGGGCCGCAGCAACGCGACCGAAGCGCTGTGGTCGCCGAGCGCCTTGACCGTGATCCGCAGCCGGGTGGTGCGGGGCGGCGCGGACAGGGAGTACGGCGTAGAGGTCCAGCGCAGACCGTCCGCGAGGAACCGCCAGCGGAAGAACTGCCCCGGCGCCGCGCCCAGCTCGTCCAGGCGCCGGCCCCCCACGACCACGGACCACACGCCCCGCGCCTCCTGGTGCACCTCCTCCACCCGCAGCCGGTGGCGCAGGTTCAGCCGCACGGGGGCGAGGACCCGGAACCACAGCACCAGGGCCGCGACCCCGAGGTACAGCGCGTACCAGACGCCCCGCGCGAGGGCGTTCCCGGCGAACTCCGCGCCCAGCGCCAGCTGGTGGCCGAAGGCGAGGAAGACGGCGGCGTAGGTCAGGAGGTGGACGTAGTACCAGAACTCGTGGCCGGTCCGGCGGCGGACCGCGCGCATCGACGTGATGCCGACGGCGAGGAGGACGACCGTCCCGAGGGTGGCCTTGATCATCTCCGGATAGTCGAGGACCACCGTGAGCGTCTCGTGCACGAGCGAGACCCGGTCCTGGGCGGCGTACCCGGCGATGATCAGGACGAGATGCGCGACCAGCAGACAGACCGTGTACCGCCCGGCCCGCGCATGCCAGCGGGCCACCCGGTCCGAGCCGATCCGCCGCTCCAGGAGCGGTACCCGGGCCATCAGCCCGACCAGGACCGCGCAGGCGTACCCGCACAGCAGCCCGGCGATCCGCCCGGCCCCGGTGAGCCAGCCGGCCGTGCCCACCACCGAGTCGGTGTGCTGCCACCACAGGGCGATCACACCGGCCGCCCCGGCCCACAGTGCGGCCAGCAGCCAGGGTGCCGGGGAGCGCCGGACGATCGGCGGCAGGGGCGGCGCCTGCAGCTGGTGCACCGTGGCCATGGCGGTTCCTTTCGGACGTCGAGGACGCAACTGTGCGGGCGGAACCTCTGAGGGCGCTCTGAGGAACATGAGGCGGGCCTGAAGGAGGAGCGGACGGCGGGGGCGGGCGCCCAGGTCGCGCGCGGCGGGGGTGTCGGTACTCACAGCGAACTCAGAGGTCCCGGCGGCGTCGGTCACGGCGGGGAGGAGGGATGCTGGTGAGTGCGATGAACACACCCCGATCCGGCCGCCCCGCCCTCTCCCGTCCCGACGGCACACCCGTGCGGGTGCTCGTCGTCGACGACGACCCGGACCTCGCCGAGGTGCTGTCCGGGGCCCTGCGCTACGAGGGCTGGGACGTGCGCACGGCCGGCGACGGGGCCACGGCCGTCGCCGAGGCCCGCGACCACATGCCCGACGCCGTCGTCCTGGACGTGATGCTGCCGGACACCGACGGCTTCGCGGTGCTGCGCTCCCTGCACGGCGTGCAGCCGGACGTCTGTGTGCTGTTCCTCACCGCGCGGGACGCCGTCGAGGACCGCATCGCCGGCATCACCGCCGGCGGTGACGACTATGTGACCAAGCCGTTCAGCCTGGAGGAGGTCGTCGCCCGGCTGCGCGGACTGCTGCGCCGGGCGGGCATGGCCCGGCAGCTGGAGGAGGGCCCCCGGCTGGTCGTCGGCGACCTGGTCATGGACGAGGAGGCCCGTGAGGTGACCCGGGCCGGTGAGCTGATCGAGCTGTCCCCGACGGAGTTCGAACTGCTGCGCTTCCTGATGCGCAATCCGCGGCGCGTGCTCAGCAAGGCGCAGATCCTGGACCGGGTGTGGTCGTACGACTTCGGCGGCCAGGCCCATGTCGTCGAGCTGTACATCTCCTATCTGCGCAAGAAGTTGGACGCGGGCCGCGAGCCCATGATCCACACCGTCCGTGGGGCCGGGTACGTACTCAAGCCGGTGGTCCGGTGAGGGCCTTGCGGGCGGCGGCGGTACGGCGGATGCGGCGCCTGCCCCGGCTGCGGACCCTGCGGGCCCGGCTCACCGCCGGGCTCGTCGTGCTGCTCGCGCTCAGCTGCGCCGCCGTCGGGGTGGCCGCCGTGGTGGAGCTGAACGGCTTTCTCACGGGGCGGCTGGACCAGCAGCTGCGCGATGTCGGCCCGCGGTTCCCGGCGAGCCTGGAACACGGCGTCAAACCGTCGGACCACGACGGCGACGAACACGGGGACACCCGCAAGCAGTCCGCCGGCACCTTCGGCGCCCGGCTGGTCGGCGTCACGGTCACCAACGCGGCGGTGGTGCGCCCCGGTGACCAGAGCACCGACCTGCGCGCCCCGCTGAGTGCCCGGGACGAGCACAGGCTCGCGGCGGTCCCCACGGACGGCCGGGGCCACAGCGTCCGGCTGTCGTCCCTCGGCAGCTACCGGGTGCTGGCGACGGCCGGCCGGGACGGCGACGTCCTGCTCACCGGGCTGCCGCTGGAACCGGTCGAGGCGGCGGTGCACCGGCTGGAGAGCGTCGCCGCGGTCGTCTTCGGCGTGGCCCTCGCGGTCACCGGTGTCGCGGGCGCCGTCTGGGTGCGCTGGTCCCTGCGGCCGCTCAGCCGGGTCGCCGACACCGCCGTGCGGGTCAGCGAGCTGCCGCTCGCCAGCGGCGAGGTCGCCCTGCCGCCGCGCGCCCCCGAGAGCCATCCGCGCAGCGAGGTGGGCCGGGTCGCCACCGCCTTCAACCGCATGCTCGGCCATGTCGAGGACGCGCTGACCAAGCGGCACGCGAGCGAGGAACGGCTGCGCAGTTTCGCCGCCGACGCCAGCCATGAGCTGCGTACGCCGGTCGCCTCGGTGCGCGGGCACGCCGAGCTGGCGCTGCTGCACCCGGGCCCGGTCCCGCCCGAGGTGCACCGTGCCCTGGAGCGGATCGCCGCCGAGTCGGCGCGCATGGGCGAGATGGTCGACGATCTGCTGCTGCTGGCCCGGCTGGACGCGGGCCGCCCGCTGGAGCGCCGTCCGGTGGACCTCACCCGCCTAGTCCTCGACGCGGTCACGGACGCACGGGCCGCGGGACCGGGCCACCGCTGGACGATGGAGCTGCCCGAGGAGCCGGTCACGGTGACCGGCGACACCCATCGGCTCCAGCAGGTGCTGGCCAATCTGCTGGCCAACGCGCGTCTGCACACCCCGGCCGGCACCGGGGTCCGCGTCTCGCTGGAGACCGAGGGCCGGGCGGCCGTCCTCGCGGTCCACGACGACGGCCCCGGCGTGCCCGACGAGATCCGCTCGGGCGTCTTCGAACGCTTCACCCGGGCCGATCACCGCCGTCGCCCCGACCACCGCGGCGGCGGCGCGGGGCTGGGCCTGTCGATCGTGGCGGCGGTGACGGAGGCGCACGGCGGCACGGTGGAGCTGGACAGCCGCCCCGGCGCGACGACGTTCACCGTGCGGCTGCCGGGCGGCGGCGTGGCCGAGGACGGTCGGGCCGGGGTCAGTAGCGGGTGAGCGCGGTGGCCCCGCCCGTCGTGCCGATCGCGATGTGCGGCGCCCGCGCGGGCGCCGCCCAGGCCAGGATCGTCCGCATCGCCGCCCCGGGTACCGACACACAGCCCTCCGTCGCCGCCTTGCCGTTGACGTGCAGGAAGATGCCGGCGCCGCGGTCGCGCACCGGGGCGTGGTAGTTGAAGCCGATGACCAGGGCGTGGGAGTACTGCGGGTCGTAGGCGATCAGATGCTCCGACTCCGAGGCCCGGCAGTCGGCCGGCAGGGGCTCCGTCCAGCGGTTGTAGGAGCGTGAGCCGCTGTCCTGGCACCACCAGGAGTCCTGGTGCACCCGGCGGTACGAGGTCTTCGTCCCCGGGGGTGCGGCCGCGATGCCGAACGCGTACGGCAGGTCGTACAGCCCCGTCGGAGTCGTGCTGGTGCCCTGTCTGCGCGAGTCGCCCGCCACCAGACCGCGCGCACCGAACCGCGCGGGTGCCGCGCCGGCCTTCACCCACTGCCCGCCCCGCCGGTCCCACCAGGTCACCGTGCCCGAGGTGGCGGCGGTCGTGGCCGCCTCCGCGGTGATCAGCTGGGTGCCGCCGCCGGTGTCCGCCATCCGCTGGGGCAGCGGGACCTCCCAGGCAGGGTGCGGTGCGGCACCGAGCAGGGAGAGGAGGGAGGCGGAGACAAGGGCGACGACACCGGAGCGCATGGCTCAGAACGTAGACGGCGGCAGCGGCAACGGCAGTCCCGGCAGGCCGTCGAGGCTGGTTTCGACGTGCTCTTTCCTTCGGAAGTACGTATCGAGGGAGGCGTCGTCCTCGCGCGCGAAACGCCTGGCGTGCAGATCGCGGTCCTCCTGGTAGGTCATGAAGGGGACGGCATAGCCACAGGTGTCCCGGACGAGCCCCGCCGTCACGACGATGATCGCGCGCAGACCGTGCGAGGTCGGGTCGATGTCGGGGAAGTGCGCGAGGAGGTCCCCGAAGCGCGGGTCGTCGCGGAAGACGGGTTCCCCGCGGCCGTGCACCCGCACGATGCCGGGCGGGCCCTGGAAGGCGCACCACATCAGGGTGATCCGGCCGTTCTCCCGCAGATGCGCGACGGTCTCGGCGTTGGACCCGGCGAAGTCGAGGTAGGCCACGGTGTGGTCGTCGAGGACGGCGAAGGACCCCTTGAGTCCCTTGGGGGAGAGGTTGACCGTGCCGTCGGCGCCCAGGGGAGCGGTGGCGGTGAAGAACAGGGGCTGTGCCTCGATGAACGACCGGAGTCTGCTGTCAATGCGTTCATAGGTCTTTCCCATGCCGCCGATTATCGGGAAAAACCTTTCGGCTGTCTAAGAAGTTGGTGCCTCCGGAGGACTCCTCGGAGGAGCCCGTGGCCGCCCCGGCCGGCGCGCGGGGCGGCCACGGTGCCTGTCACGTCACTTGGTGAGCGTGCAGGCGGCCAGGGAGTCCAGGCCCTGCGGCTTGGCAGCGGTCCGGCCGATGGCGGTGGCGATGCGGTTGACGGTCGAGGTGCGCTTGTCCTTGAGGGGGCCGAGGATCGCGTTCTGGACGAAGTTGGGGCCGCCCTGGCCGACGGTGTCGGCGAGTCGCTTGTCGGCCTCGGCGATCTGGGTGTTGAGGAGGTCGAGGTTGCGGTCGACCTCGGCCTGTGCGGACGCGGGGACGGCCGGGAGCTTGGACTTCACGTCCGGGCACGTGATCGTCCCGGCGGCGCTGCCGCCGCTCGCCGCGTTCCCGGCCGCGCTGTTCCCGCCGGATTTGGTCCCGCCGGCCTGCTGAGTGGCGGTCCCGCTCGCCTGCTGGGAGGCGGCGCCGGCCGCGGCGCCGTTGTTCGCCACGCCGCCGTTGCCGAGCGTGCAGGCGGCCAGGGAGTCCAGGCCCTGCGGCTTGGTGCCCTTCCGGCCGATGGCGATGGCGATGCGGTCGATCGTCGAGGTGCGCTTGTCCTTGAGGGGGCCGAGGATCGCGTTCTGGACGAAGTTGGGGCCGCCCTGGCCGACGGTGTCGGCGAGTCGCTTGTCGGCCTCGGCGATCTGGGTGTTGAGGAGGTCGAGGTTGCGGTCGACCTCGGCCTGTGCGGACGCGGGGACGGCCGGGAGCTTGGACTTCACGTCCGGGCACGTGATCGTCCCGGTGGCCGCCAGGGGCTTGGCGCTGTTGCTCTGGGACGTCTCCCCCGCGAGGGCGGAACCGGCGATCACCGCGCCGGACAACGCCACTGCGGCGGCGCCGCCGATGATCGCCACACGACGCTTGTTGTACTTCGGAAGAGCCCTGGACATGAAGATGCCTCACTCGGGGTCGGGACGACTGCCGTGACGGACACGGCGGTCGGGGGGTGGTCTGCTGTGACGAACGCGGCGCCTGCGTTCGGCGAGTGATACGGGAAAGCGGTTTCACGTGTTCAAGGAGTTTCGAAATCCCTTTTCGAATCCTCGCCACGACCCCGATGAGATTGACGAACCATGCAGAGGGCTGCATACTCATGCATATCAGCGAATGCACTGTGAGGGAGAAACCCGTGACCGAGCGCGTCGTACTCGCCTACTCCGGCGGTCTGGACACCTCCGTCGCCATCGGCTGGATCGCCGAGGAGACCGGCGCCGAGGTCATCGCCGTCGCCGTGGACGTCGGCCAGGGCGGGGAGGACCTGGACGTCATCCGCAAGCGCGCCCTCGCCTGCGGTGCCGTGGAGGCCGAGGTCGCCGACGCCAAGGACGAGTTCGCGGACGAGTACTGCCTCCCGGCGATCAAGGCCAACGCCCTCTACATGGACCGCTACCCGCTGGTCTCCGCCCTGTCCCGGCCGACGATCGTCAAGCACCTCGTCGCCGCCGCCAAGAAGCACGGCGCCACCACGGTCGCCCACGGTTGCACCGGCAAGGGCAACGACCAGGTCCGCTTCGAGGCCGGCATCGTCGCCCTCGCCCCCGACCTCAAGTGCATCGCGCCGGTCCGTGACTACGCGATGACCCGCGACAAGGCCATCGCCTTCTGCGAGGCCAAGGGCCTGCCGATCGCGACCACCAAGAAGTCCCCGTACTCCATCGACCAGAACGTCTTCGGCCGGGCCATCGAGACCGGCTTCCTGGAGGACATCTGGAACGCCCCGATCGAGGACATCTACGAGTACACCTCCAACCCGGCCGAGCCCCGCGACGCCGACGAGGTGATCATCACCTTCAAGGAGGGCGTCCCGGTCGCCGTCGACGGCAAGCCCGTCACCGTCCTGCAGGCGATCCAGCAGCTCAACGAGCGGGCCGGCGCCCAGGGCATCGGCCGGATCGACATGGTCGAGGACCGCCTCGTCGGCATCAAGTCCCGCGAGGTGTACGAGGCTCCGGGCGCGATCGCCCTGATCACCGCCCACCAGGAGCTGGAGAACGTCACCGTCGAGCGCGAACTCGCCCGCTACAAGCGGCAGGTCGAGCAGCGCTGGGGCGAACTGGTCTACGACGGCCAGTGGTTCTCGCCGCTCAAGCGCGCCCTGGACGGCTTCGTCGACGAGGCCAACCAGCATGTCTCCGGCGACGTCCGCATGACCCTGCACGGCGGCCGCGCGGTCGTCACCGGCCGGCGCTCCCAGGAGTCGCTGTACGACTTCGACCTCGCCACCTACGACACCGGCGACAGCTTCGACCAGTCCGCGGCCAAGGGCTTCATCGACATCTACAGCCTGTCGTCGAAGATCGCCGCCAAGCGGGACCTGGTGTAGGACGCAGGACCCCTCGCACGCCCGACAGACACGCATGAGCTGACAGTCGCCTCCTCACTCCCGGGTGGGGAGGCGGCGGCACATCCCCACCTTCCCGAGGAGTACAGCAGTGAGCAGCAACAGCGGTGACGTACGGCTCTGGGGCGGCCGCTTCGCCGACGGTCCCGCCGAGGCCCTGGCCAAGCTGTCCGCGTCCGTCCACTTCGACTGGCGGCTCGCGCCGTACGACATCGCCGGTTCCCGCGCCCACGCGCGCGTGCTGCACCGGGCGGGACTCCTCACCGACGACGAGCTCACCCGGATGCTCGCCGGACTGGACCGGCTGGAGGCCGACGTGGCGTCCGGCGACTTCACCGGCACCATCGCCGACGAGGACGTCCACACCGCCCTCGAACGCGGCCTCCTCGAACGCCTCGGCCCCGACCTCGGCGGCAAGCTGCGCGCGGGCCGGTCCCGCAACGACCAGGTCGCCACCCTCTTCCGGATGTACCTGCGCGACCACGCCCGCATCCTCGGCGGGCTGATCGCCGAGCTCCAGGACGCCCTGGTCGGCCTCGCGGAGGCGCACCCGGACGTGGCGATGCCCGGCCGCACCCATCTGCAGCACGCCCAGCCGGTGCTCTTCGCCCACCATGTGCTCGCGCATGTCCAGGCGCTCTCCCGGGACGCCGAGCGGCTGCGCCAGTGGGACGAGCGCACGGCCGTCTCCCCGTACGGCTCGGGCGCGCTCGCGGGCAGCAGCCTCGGCCTCGACCCGGTGGCGGTCGCCCGGGACCTCGGCTTCGAGCACGGCAGCTCGGCCAACTCCATCGACGGCACGGCCTCCCGGGACTTCGTCGCCGAGTTCGCCTTCATCACCGCGATGATCGGTGTGAATCTCTCCCGGATCGCCGAGGAGGTCATCATCTGGAACACGAAGGAGTTCTCCTTCGTCACCCTCCACGACGCCTTCTCCACCGGCTCCTCGATCATGCCGCAGAAGAAGAACCCGGACATCGCGGAGCTGGCGCGCGGCAAGAGCGGTCGGCTGATCGGCAATCTGACGGGCCTGCTCGCCACCCTCAAGGCGCTGCCGCTCGCGTACAACCGCGACCTCCAGGAGGACAAGGAGCCGGTCTTCGACTCCATCGACCAGCTGGAGGTCCTGCTCCCCGCCTTCACCGGCATGATGGCCACGCTGACCGTGCACCGCGAGCGCATGGAGGAGCTGGCGCCGGCCGGCTTCTCGCTCGCCACCGACATCGCCGAGTGGCTGGTCAAGCGGGGTGTGCCGTTCCGGGTGGCGCACGAGGTCGCCGGCGAGTGCGTGAAGGCCGCGGAGGCCGAGGGCAAGGAGCTGGACGAGCTGACGGACGAGCAGTTCGCCAAGATCAGCGCCCATCTCACCCCCGAGGTCCGCACGGTCCTCGACGTCCCTGGCGCCCTCGCCTCCCGCAACGGACGCGGCGGCACGGCGCCCGAGGCGGTCGCCGTCCAGCTCGCCGAGGTGAGGGCGGATCTGGCGGCCCAGCACGCCTGGGCCGTCGCGAAGCTCAAGAAGTAGGCAGGTCGCGGGGGAAGGGGCGCCGCGGGATACGTTGGTCCGAGCCGCAAGGAGCCGACCGAACGGGAGCCCGCGATGTCCCTCGCCCTTTTCTCAGCTCTCGGCTCCGCTCGAGCAGGGGAGACCCCTATGGCCTCAGCCACCACCCCGACCTGCCACCTCGGCCTGGGTCTGGCCGCCGTCGGACGTCCGGGTTACATCAACCTGGGCCGTGAGCAGGACCTCCCGTCCGACCGCAGCGTCGACGCCCTGCGCGCCCGTACCCATGCCCTGCTGGACGCGGCCTACGCCCAGGGTGTCCGCTATGTCGACGCGGCCCGCTCCTACGGCCGTTCCGAGGAGTTCCTCGCCGACTGGCTGACCGCGCACCCCGAGATCGACGACGTCGTCATCGGCAGCAAATGGGGCTACACCTACACCGCCGACTGGACCACCGACGCCGAGCGGCACGAGGTCAAGGACCACAGCGCCGCCACCTACGAGAGGCAGCGCGCCGAGACCGCCGCCCTGCTCGGCGACCGGCTCGACCTGTACCAGATCCACTCGGTGACCCCCGACAGCCCGGCGCTCACGGACCGGGAACTCCACGCGAAGCTCGCGCAGGCCGCGGCGCAGGGACTGACGATCGGGTTCTCCACCAGCGGCCCGGCGCAGGCCGACGCGATCCGCGCCGCGCTCGCCGTGACCGTCGACGGCGAACCCCTCTTCCGTACCGTCCAGTCCACGTACAACCTTCTGGAGACCTCGGCCGCCCCCGCGCTCGCCGAGGCCCACGACGCCGGGCTCACGGTGCTCGTCAAGGAGGCCATGGCCAACGGCCGGCTGGCGGACCCGTACGCGCCCGAGGCGCTGAGGGCGGTGGCCGCGCAGACGTCGTACGGCTCCGACGCGGTCGCCCTCGCCGCGGTCCTGCGTCGGCCCTGGGTCGATCTCGTCCTGTCGGGTGCCGCCACCACGGCCCAACTCGCCTCCAATCTGCACGCCGCGGCCGTCGATCTCGACGGGGACCAGCTCGACCGGATGGAGGCCCTGGCCGAGGACCCGCGCGCCTACTGGGAGCGGCGCGGACAGCTGCCCTGGCACTGATCCTCCGGCGAAGCCGCCAAACGTGAGACCTGCGTGCCGCGTGTGAGACATTGATGTCTCACATGTGCTATTCTTGTCTCATGGCTGTCGACCGTGACCATGTGCTGCGCAGCGCAGCCGCCCTGCTCACCCGGAAATCCACCGCCACCATGGACGAGGTCGCCAAGGCGGCCGGGATCAGCCGGGCCACGCTGCACCGCCAGTTCGCCGGGCGCGACGCGCTCGTGCGGGCCCTGGAGACGCTCGGCATCGAGGAGTGCGAGGCGGCCCTGGACGACGCACGGCTCGACGAGGATCCGGCCCAGGAGGCGCTGCGCCGGTTCGTGACGCGGATCGAGCCCGCCGCGGCCCTCCTCGCCTTCCTGTACAGCGAGAACCAGCTCTACGAGGGCGAGGAGCAGAACGCGGGCTGGGCCCGGATCGACGCCCGGATGGCCGCGCTGTTCCGGCGCGGTCAGGCAGGCGGCGAGTTCCGTATCGACCTGACCCCGGCCTGGCTCACCGACGCGCTCTACGGCCTGCTGGCCTCGGGCGCCTGGGCCGTGGCGGAGGGCCGCCTCGCCCCCAAGGACTTCACCTACATGATCGCCGAGATGTTCCTCGGCGGCGCGCTTCGGAAAGAGGAACCATGACCAGCACCCTGCGGCATGAGGGTGCCCCCCGCTCCAGCGAAACCGAGAGCCCGGGGGAGATCGCACCGCGGGCCGAGCGGCGACCGGGCCGGTGGCTCGCGCTCTCGGTGCTCGTGCTCGCCGTGCTGCTGGTGGCCGTGGACGCGACCGTCCTCGGCCTCGCGACCCCCTACATCAGCGAGGACCTGAAACCGTCCGGCACCCAGCTGCTGTGGATCGGGGACGTCTACTCGTTCGTCATCGCCGGTCTGCTCGTGTCCATGGGCAGCCTCGGCGACCGCATCGGCCGCAAGCGGATCCTGCTCGGCGGCGCCACGGCCTTCGGCCTGATATCCGTCCTCAACGCGTACGCCGCGACGGCGGGGACGATGATCCTCGCCCGGGCGCTGCTCGGGGTCGCCGGCGCGACCCTGATGCCCGCCACGCTCGCGCTGATCCGCAACATCTTCCACGACCCGCGCGAGCGCAGCCTCGCGGTCGGGATCTGGGGCGCCACCGCCTCGGCCGGCACGGCGATCGGCCCGATCGCCGGCGGTTTCCTGCTCGAACACTTCTGGTGGGGCTCGGTCTTCCTCATCAACGTGCCCGTGATGGTGGTGCTCGTCCTCGTCGGCATCGGCACGCTGCCCGAGTCCCGCAACCCGAACCCCGGCCCCTGGGACCTGATCAGCGTGATGCTGTCGCTGGTCGGCATGGTCGGCCTCGTGTACGCGGTCAAGGAGGCGGCGGCGCACGGGATCACCTGGCCGGGCGCGGCCACCGGTGCCCTCGGCGCCGCCGCGCTCACCGGCTTCGTACGCCGGCAGTTGACGCTTCCGGTGCCGCTGCTGGACATGCGGCTGTTCCGCCGCCGCGGCTTCAGCGGCGCGGTCCTCGCCGACCTGCTGACCGTCCTCGGCATGTCCGGACTGGTCTTCTTCCTCTCGCAGTATCTGCAACTGGTGCAGGGCAGGCGGCCCTTCGAGGCGGGTCTCGCCGAACTGCCCGCCGCCGTCGGCGCGGTGGCGGCGGGTCTCGTCGCGGGCACGGCGGCGCGGCGCCTCTCGGTGCGCGCGGTGGTCTCCGGCGGGCTCGCCGCGGTGGGGCTGGCGCTGGCCGCGCTCACTCTCCTCGACCGGACCACCGGCTACACGTTCATCGGAGCCGCGCTGCTGGTCGTGGGCGTGGGCGCGGGACTGTCGTTCACCGTGACCGCGGACGTGATCCTCTCCAGCGTGCCCCGGGAGCAGGCGGGGGCCGCGTCGGCGGTCTCCGAGACGGCGTACGAACTCGGCGCGGCCCTCGGGATCGCGCTGCTCGGCTCGATCGTGACCGGTGTCTACCGCGACTTCACCGCCCCCGCGGGCACCCCGGCCATGGCCCACGAGTCACTGGGCGGCGCGGTCGAGGCGGCGAGGCGGCTGCCCGCGGGCACCGGCGAGGCGCTGCTGTCGTCGGCCCGTGAGACCTTCCTCGACGGTCTGCGGCTGGCGACGGGCGCGGGCGCGGCGGTTCTGCTGGCCACGGCGGTGGCGGCGTGGTTCCTGCTCCGAGGCCGGCGGCTGGACGGCTCGGCATGACATGAGGGCCGCGCCCCGGTCGGGGTGCGGCCCTCGTCGACAGTCGCCTCAGGTGCTAGGCGGCCTTCGCCTTCGTGGCGTACATGTCCACGTACTCCTGACCCGACAACCGCATGACCTCGGTCATCACCGAATCGGTGACCGCCCGCAGCACATATCGGTCGCGGTCCATCCCCTCGTAGCGGGAGAACTCCATCGGCGCACCGAAGCGCACGGTGACCCGGCCCGGACGCGGCATACCGCTGCCGCCCGGCTGCAGCTTGTCCGTGCCGATCATCGCGAACGGGACCACCGGGGCGCCGGTCATCAGGGTGAGGCGGGCGATGCCGGTGCGGCCGCGGTACAGACGGCCGTCGGGGGAGCGGGTGCCCTCCGGGTAGATGCCGAAGACCTTGCCCTCCTCCAGCACCCGGCGGCCGGTCATCAGCGCGGCCACACCGCCGTTCGCGCCGTCCCGGTCCACCGGGATCATGCCGACACCCGTGAAGAACCAGGCCATCAGCCGGCCCTTGAAGCCCTTGCCCGTGACGTACTCGTCCTTGCCGATGAAGAGCACCTGCCGCGTGGTCACGATCGGCAGCACGATCGAGTCGATGAACGTCAGGTGGTTGCCGGCGAGGATGACCGGTCCGTCTCCCGGGATGTGTTCCGCGCCCTCCACCCGTGGGCGGAACATCAGGCGCATGATCGGTCCGAGCACTGCCTTGATGAGCGCGAAGCGGGACAACGGGCCCTCCGGTGTCAAGGGATGCGGTATGAGTCTGTGCAGGTGAGGACGATACTCGTGGCGCGTGCTCCGGCGCACATCGGGTTCACCGGGTCGTGACGAGTCATGGACGAGTGTTTACCTGCGTCGTCGTCGTGTTGCACGTTCGTCATCCGCCGTACGGGTGTGACGGACATCGCGCCCGCGGGGTGACGGACCGTCACGCGTCCTCCGTATGACGGGTGTCCCGCGCGGGCGCGTCCATGCAGCCGCAAGGACGATCCGCGTCCGGCAGTCGTTCCTGAATACGTCTCCCGGCCGTCACTCGCCCGCATCTACGATCGATCGCGCTTTCGACACGTGTGGTGGGAGGAACCCATGGGGACGCAGGAGTCGTACGAGCAGGGTCGAGGGACGGGCCGGCGGGCGCTGCTCGGGGCCGCGGTGCTCGGGGCGGGCGGTGCGGTCCTCGGACTGCCGGGCGCCGCGAGTGCGGACGCGCGCCACGGCGGCGGACTGAAGAGCCTGCCGGTGCCGACCGTCATCGGGCACCGGGGCGCCAGCGGCTACCGCCCTGAGCACACCTTCGGCTCCTACCAGCTGGCCCTCGACCTGGGTGCCGACATCGTGGAGGCCGGCGACCTGGTGCCGACCAAGGACGGCCACCTCGTGTGCCGGCACGAGCCGGAGATCGGCGGCACGACGAACGTCGCCGACCACCCCGAGTTCGCCGGCCGCAAGACCACCAAGGTCCTGGACGGCGTCTCCACCACCGGCTGGTTCACCGAGGACTTCACCCTCGCCGAGCTGAAGAGGCTGCGCGCGATCGAGCGCATCCCGGCCACCCGGCAGCGCAACACGCTCTACGACGGCCGCTGGGAGATCCCCACCTTCGAAGAGGTGCTCCGGTGGCAGGACGAGCAGACCCGCAGGCGTGGCAAGCAGGTGTGGATCTACCCCGAGACCAAGCACCCGACGTACTTCCGCAAGCTGGGCCTCGGCCTGGAGGAGCGGCTCGCGAAGATCCTGCGGGCGCACGGCAAGGACGGCAGGAACGCGCCCGTGATCATCCAGTCCTTCGAGCCGACCAGCATCCAGCGCCTGAACAAGCTGGTCGGCAACCCGCTCGTCGTGCTGCTGTCCGCCGCGAACACCCGCCCGTGGGACTTCGTCGAGACGGGCGACCCGCGCACGGTCGCCGACCTCGTCACCCCCAAGGGCCTCAAGGAGATCGCCTCGTACGCCCAGGGCATCGGCCCGACCCTCGACCTGGTCCTCCCCAAGGACGCGAACGGCAATCTCACCAAGCCGTCCACGCTCGTCGCCGACGCGCACGCCGCGGGCCTGATCCTGCACCCCTACACGATGCGCAACGAGAACACCTTCCTGCCCACGGACTTCCACAAGGGCACCGACCCGGCGGCGTACGGGGACGCCTTCGGCGCCTTCAAGGCCTACTTCGCGACCGGCATCGACGGGGTCTTCACGGACAACGCCGACACCGGACTGCTCGCTCGCGAGGACTTCCTGCGCGGGCGGGGCGTCAACGGCTGACGCGCGCACCCCGATCGGGGTGAATCCCGGCCGCCCCGGAAACCCGTCCCCGGGGCGGCCGCGTCCCGCCGCATATGACCCACGAGATGCTGACGGCCCTGCGTCCGCTGCTCACCGCCGAGGCGTCGGCGGAGGCACACGCGTCGGGGATGGAACCGGGCGATCTGGAACAGGCGGTGTGGCTGCGGCTCCTGGAACGGCTGGACGGGGACCGGCCGCCCGCCGATCCGCAGGGGTGGCTGCGCCGGGCGGTCCGTGCCGAGGCGCGGCGCGGGCGCCGTACCGCCCGCCTCGAACTGCCCTACCGGGCCGAGCCCGTGGACGACACGGGACGCGATCCCGAGCAGCAGGCCCTGACGGCGGCCCGCCGACGGGCCCTGTACGCGGCCGTGCGCCGGCTCCCCGGCCGCTGCCCCCGTCTCATGGCGGCCCTGCTCTCCCCTCGTGACCTGACCTATCGGGAGATCGCGGGGGAGTTGGGTATCTCACAGGGCAGCCTTGGCCCGGAACGCTCCAAATGCCTTGGATGTCTACGGCGATTGCTGGCGGCGGAGGTTGCGGCGCGCGAACCGCGGGGATAGGAGTGGGGGGACTACCGGCGATCAGGTGAGCGGGAGGCGTGCGCACATGGGCATGAGCGTGACCATCTCTGTGGCGACCGAGCAGGACGCCGAGCAGATCTTCAGGCTGCAGTACCTGTGCTTCCAGAGCGAGGCCGCGCTGTACGGCAACTACCGCATCGACCCGCTCGTCCAGAGCCTGGAGTCGGTCCGCGAGGAGGTCGCCTCGGACTGTGTCTTCGTGGCGCGCCTCGGCGAGGAGGTGGTCGGCTCCGTGCGCGGCAGCGTCACCGGGGACGGCGCGGCCGCCATCGGCAAGCTGTGCGTGCACCCCCGGCTTCAGGGGCACGGTATCGGCGCCCGTCTGCTGCGGGCCGCGGAGGCGGCGCTCGCGGAGGAGCGCGGCGCGACCAGGTTCCGCCTCAGCGCGGGCCACCGCAGCGAGGGCAATCTGCGGCTGTACCGCCGCCTCGGCTACGAGACCGCGGGCACGTCCCAGGGAGCCGACGGCGTACCGATGATCGTCCTGGAGAAGCAGGCCCCCGCGGCGACGTACGCGACGACGGCCTGAGACCGGCACAGCGCCCCGCAAGGGGCGCGCCCCCGGCGGCGCGGCTCAGCCGTGCTGGTGCCGCGTGTGCGCCTTCCGCAGCCAGTACATGGCCGACAGCGGCAGCAGTACGGGGATGAAGAGGTACCCCATCCCGTAGTCCGACCACACGGTCGCGTCCGGGAACGCGGACGGCTCCACCAGCGTCCAGGTGCCGACGGTGAGGACACCCAGCAGCTCCGCCGCGCAGCACACCAGCGCCGCCCGCCGGGCCGTCTCGCCGCCGCGCACCAGGGAGTAGGTGATGAAGCCGTAGACCACCCCGGCCACCGCGGACAGCGAGTACGCCAGCGGGGCCTTGTCGAACTGCGTCGAGATCTGTACGACCGAGCGCGACACCGCGCCGACCACCATCACGCCGTACAGCCAGACGAGCAGCATGCCGGGCCCGCTGATCAGCCGAGCCTTCGCAGGCTTCTCCTCCGTGGCCGTCATCTCAGCCTCCCCAGATGTCATAGAGCCGCACCTCCAGCACGGCGAGGACCACACCGCCGGCCGCGACCGTCACCGAGCCCCATCGCGTGCGCTCCGCCAGCGACATGAAGCCCGCCGCCGGGATGCAGGCGAAGGCGCCGAGCAGATACGCCACGAAGATCGTCGTGCCCTGCTGCGGCTTCTCGCCGCGCGCCAGCTGGACGAAGCCGACGATCAGCTGGACCAGGGCCAGCAGCGTCACCACGGCCATGCCGATGAAGTGCCAGTCCTTGGTGGGCTGGTCACGGTAGGCCGCCCAGCCGCACCAGGCGGCGAGCAGCAGCGCGGCGACACCGGTCGCCGACGTCAGGGCATCAAGCATGCCGTGACCCTATTACGGGCCAAAAGGCCCGCAGCGCCCGCCCCCGGCGGACACCGCCCGCCGGGGCGAGCGGTTCCGGCCACCGTGGCCTTGGCCACAGTCCACCCCGTCCACGCACCGGACGGGTTCCCGCGCGCAGGGCCCCTCGGCCCCGGCCGGACTGGTCAACAAGCCTGTCGGAGCGTCCACCGGAGCGGACCGCGCACTGTCCACGGCTGTCCGAATAGCGGACAGCCGGGACGGCCCCGGCGGATGTGTCTGCTTTACTGGGGCACATGACCACGACGAGCTGCCGCACCCTTGCGACCGAGGCGACCTTGACGCCCGGTGCTCGTTGTATGTGTCGAATGTGCGCCTGCTAGAGGGCCCCTGCACCATCCAGAGCCTCGCGCCCCGAAGCGAGTCCCGTGCCCTGTCCGTACGCCCGTTGCGTATGTGACTGAGCCTCCCCCCACCGCCATGGCGGCGAGGGGACCCCCCGCGCACATGTTCTCCCCCGGTTCGCTCGCGATCGCGAGAACCGTGCCGCGTTCCCACGCACGCATCCGTGTTCGGCGCACACCCACGCCCTGCACTCGACAGTGACGGAAACCCCAGTGATCACCACATCGGGCCTTAGCAAGGTCTACCGCTCACGCGGCCGCGAGGTGACCGCCCTCGACGGCGTCGACCTGCATGTACGCGAGGGCGAGGTGTACGGCGTCATCGGCCAGTCCGGCGCCGGGAAGTCCTCGCTCATCCGCTGCATCAACCTCCTGGAGCGCCCCACCTCCGGCACGGTCACCGTGGCCGGCCAGGACCTCACCGCGCTCGCCGGCCGCGGTCCGCGCGCCGGCCGGGAGCTCCGCCAGGCGCGCAGCCGCATCGGCATGGTCTTCCAGCACTTCAACCTGCTGTCCTCGCGGACGGTCCAGGACAACATCGAGCTGCCGCTGGAGATTCTCGGCAAGTCCGGGAAGGAACGTTCCCGCAAGGCCCTCGAACTGCTCGACCTCGTCGGTCTCGCCGACAAGGCAAAGGCCTACCCGGCCCAGCTCTCGGGCGGTCAGAAGCAGCGCGTCGGCATCGCCCGCGCCCTCGCCGGCGACCCCAAGGTGCTGCTCTCCGACGAGGCGACCAGCGCCCTCGACCCGGAGACCACCCGCTCCATCCTTGAGCTGCTGCGGGACCTGAACCGGCAGCTGGGTCTCACCGTGCTGCTCATCACCCACGAGATGGACGTCGTCAAGACCATCTGCGACTCGGCCGCGCTCATGGAGAAGGGCCGCATCGTCGAGTCCGGCACCGTCAGCGAACTGCTCGCCACCCCGGGCTCCGAACTGGCCGCCGCCCTCTTCCCGCTCAGCGGTGTCGCGTCCGACGACGCCCGCACCGTCGTCGACGTCACCTTCCACGGCGACGCGGCCACCCAGCCCGTCATCTCGCAGCTCTCGCGCACCTACAACATCGACATCTCGATCCTCGGTGCCGCGATGGACACCGTCGGCGGCAAGCAGGTCGGCCGGATGCGCATCGAACTGCCCGGCCGCTACGAGGAGAACGTGGTGCCGGTCGGCTTCCTGCGCGAGCAGGGCCTGCAGATCGACGTCGTGGGCCGGACCGAGGAGTCCGCGCTCGTCAAGGAAGGTGCCAAGTGAGCTGGTCCGAGATGCAGCCGCTGTTGTCGCAGGCGTCCTGGGACACCCTGTACATGGTCGGCTGGTCCACGCTGATCGCCGTCGTCGGCGGGCTGCCGCTCGGCGTCCTGCTGGTGCTCACGGACCGGGGCGGACTGCTGCAGAGCGTCGTCGCCAACAAGGTCATCGGGCAGATCGTGAACGTCGCCCGCTCGATGCCCTTCATCATCCTGATGGTCGCCCTGATGACCTTCACCCGCTGGGTCACCGGGACGACCATCGGCCGTGAGGCGGCCATCGTCCCGCTCGCCATCGGCGCCATCCCCTTCTTCGCGCGTCTGGTCGAGACGGCCGTCCGCGAAGTGGACGGCGGACTCGTCGAGGCCGTGCAGGCGATGGGCGGCAACACCTGGACCGTCGTCCGCAAGGTCCTCGTGCCCGAGTCCCTGCCGTCGCTGATCTCCTCCGCCACCACCACGGTCGTCGCCCTCATCGGCTACTCCGCGATGGCGGGCACGGTCGGCGCCGGCGGCCTCGGCGACATCGCCATCCGCTACGGCTACCAGCGCTTCGAGACCCAGCTGATGTGGATCACCGTGGCGATCCTCGCCGTCGTCATCTCGCTCATCCAGTTCGCCGGCGACTACGCGGCCCGCTCCCTGCACCGCCGCGGCGGCGGCTCCGGCCCGGCACCGAGGCTGCGGCTGCTCAAGGCCGGGAAGCCCGCGGCGGCCGACGTGAGCAAGGCCGCCTGAGCCCCCGTCCGGGCCGCCCGAACCCCCACCGACTCCCCGCCCACCCAAGACGGGGTCGCACCACCCATAAGGAAAGGCACTTTTCGTGCGTAACACCGCCAAGATCACCACCGCTGTCCTCGCCGCCGGAGCCCTCACCTTCGGGCTCAGCGCCTGCGGCTCCGGCAAGAGCTCGTCCTCCTCCGCCGACACGAGCGGCCCGCTGGTCGTCGCCGCGAGCCCGACCCCGCACGCCGAGATCCTCAACTTCGTGAAGGACAACCTCGCGAAGAAGGCGGGCCTGGACCTCCAGGTCAAGGAGTTCACCGACTACATCACGCCGAACACGGCGACCGAGGACGGCTCCGTGGGAGCCAACTACTTCCAGAACCAGCCGTACCTGGACGACTTCAACAAGAAGCGGGGCACCCGCATCGTGCCCGTCGTCACGGTGCACCTGGAGCCGCTCGGTCTCTACTCCCACAAGGTGAAGAGCGTCGACGCGCTGAAGAGCGGTGCGACCGTCGCAGTCCCCAACGACTCCGTCAACGAGGCGCGGGCCCTGAAGCTGCTCGCCTCCAAGGGGCTCATCACCCTCAAGGACGGCGCCGGCAACGAGGCGACCCCGCAGGACATCACCAAGAACCCCAAGGACCTGAAGTTCAAGGAGGTCGAGGCGGCCCAGACCCCGCGCTCCCTGGACGACGTGGACGCCGCGGTGATCAACGGCAACTACGCCATCTCCGCCGGCCTCAAGCCCGCCAAGGACGCCCTCGTCCTGGAGTCCGCGAAGAACAACCCGTACGGGAACTTCCTCGCGGTCAAGAAGGGCAACGAGACCGACCCGCGGGTCAAGAAGCTCGCGAAGCTCCTCACCTCCCCCGAGGTGAAGAAGTTCATCGAGGACAAGTACCAGGGTTCCGTCGTCCCCTCCTTCTGATCCCGCCTCGACCCGAGCCCGCACGCCGCGTACACCGCGCGCGTACTCCGCGTATCGCCACGCATGGGGTCCACGCCCTCACCGGGTGTGGACCCCGTGGTGCGGTTCGGTGCTTTCATGCTGCATGCTGGGCAGTTCAGCAGCCCTGGCGGTTTCCGAAGGTTACGGAGCGGCGCAATGACGAGCACCTACCCCAACGTCTCCATCAGCACGGAGCGGTTGGTACTGCGCCCTCTCGACGAGGACGACGTCCCCGCACTGGCCGAGATGATGAACGACGAGCTGGTCGGCGCCTGGACGGATGTGCCGCAGCCCTTCACCGAGGAGGCCGCCCGCACCTGGATCACCGAGTACGCGCCCGCACAGCGGGAGACGGGCAGCGGCCTCGACCTGGCGGTCACCGAGTTCCTCACCCAGCGGCTCGTGGGCGTCATCCAGCTCGGCCGGACCAACTGGCATGTGCGGTCCACCGAGCTGTCGTACATCATCGCCCCCTGGGCGCGTGGCGAGGGCTATGCCTCCGAGGCGGCGCTCGCCATCGCCCAGTGGCTCTTCGGCGACCAGAAGTTCGAGCGGATCGAAGTGCGCACGGCGGCCGACAACACCGCCTCCCAGCAGGTCGCCCAGAAGATCGGCTGTATCAGCGAGGGCGTCCTGCGCAACGCCTGCATAGCCCACCTCCGTACGGAGGACGGCACCTGGACCGACGTACGGACCGACTTCATCGTCTGGAGCCTGCTGCCGGAGGATCTGGACGGGGTCAGCGAGGAACTGGCCGACAGCGGCGGTTTCACGTCGTTCTCCAATTGGCGCTGACCCCGGCGATCCTCTCCCGCCGACCGGGCCCCCGGGCGGTCGGAGCGGGCTCGACCGGGTAGTCTCACGAAGCCTGCCGTGCGGGCTGCCCCCTGACGACCTGCGAAGACCTGCTGGGAGACTGACGACGATGGCCGACCGGGTCACGGTGATCGGCTGGGACGGCTCGCCGCTGACCGCAGCGGCGCGCTCCGCACTGGGGGCCGCCACGCTGGTCGCCGGCGCGGCACACCATCTCGCGCTCCCCGAGGTGCCGCAGACGGCCGAACGCATCCGCCTCGGCAGCCTCGCTCTCGCCGCCCGCCGCATCGCCGCCCACCGGGGCACCGCCGTGGTCCTCGCCGACGGCGACCCGGGCTTCTTCGGCGTCGTACGCACGCTGCGCGCCCCCGAATTCGGCCTGGAGGTCGAGGTCGTCCCGGCCGTCTCCTCGGTCGCCGCCGCCTTCGCGCGCGCCGGGATGCCCTGGGACGACGCAGAGGTGGTCGTCGCACACCGCCGCACCCTGCGCCGCGCGGTGAACGTATGCCGGGCGCACGCCAAGGTCGCGGTCCTCACCTCACCGGGCGCCGGGCCCGCCGAACTCGGACTGCTCCTCGAAGGGGTCCATCGCACCTTCGTCATCTGCGAGGAACTCGGCACCACGCGGGAACAGGTCACCGTCGTCACCTCCGACAAGGCCGCCGACCACACCTGGCGCGACCCCAACGTCGTCATCGTCATCGGGGGACCGGTGACCGCGGCCGACGACGGCGGATGGATCGCCGGCCGCGACCCGTCCGCGGGACCGCGCGGCTGGGCGCTGCCCGCCGAGGCGTACGGCGGCGGACTCGGCGAAGGGGAAACGGATCTGCTGCGTTCCGTCCAACTCGCCCGTCTCGGACCACGGGTGGGCGACCTCGTGTGGGACATCGGCAGCGGCAGCGGGGCGTTCGCCGTGGAGGCCGCCCGCCGCGGGGCGGCCGTCCTCGCCGTCGACCGGGACCCCGACGCGTGCGGCCGCACGACGGCCGCCGCCCGCCGATTCGGCGTCCAGTTCCAGGTGGTGCACGGCGTCGCCCCGCACATCCTGGAGAACCTCCCCGAGCCGGACGTCGTACGCGTCGGCGGCGGGGGAGTCGCGGTGGTCTCCGCGGTCGCCGACCGTCGCCCGCAGCGCATCGTCGCGCACGCGGCCACCCGCGACGCGGCCGAACTCGTCGGCCGGGACCTGTCGGAGCACGGCTACGACGTCGAGTGCGCTCTGCTGCAGTCCGTCGAGCTCGACACGCGGGCCTGGACGGAGAAGGAACGGAGTGTCGCGTTCCTGCTCAGCGGGCGACTACCCGAACGCGCCCAGTGATCCGGTTGTCGTACCGGCGCGGTAGGCTGGCCGACCGTTGTACCGCACTTGGGTGATCCGGCACTCGTCAGCCAATGTCCGGAAAGCATGCCTCTTTTGCGGGCAGTGTGGTACGGCAGGACCGGAGGGCGCGCAACGTGGCGCAGTCCACAGCGGGGCGTCGCGGATCAGGCTGCCACGACGGTGGGACGGCCGCGACAATGACGTCGAATGGCTTTGTCGTCATTGTTGGCGGGTCGTTCGTGCCGCTGGGCACGCACGCTCGTTCTTCACTGCGGGCGGTCGGCGCGCCGTTCCGGGCGAGCTGGTCGTAGAAGCACTAAACCGATGGGCGAGGGGTACGCATGACCGACACCGGCCAGGTCCCGGGTGAGGGACTGCCGGAGAGCGCAGGCATGGTGGATCAGCCCGGCGTCCTCGCGCCGGGTGTGTACACCTACCTCGACCCCTCCGACACACCCGCCGAGGACGACGACCTGCTCCTGATGCCCGGCCAGCAGGGCGCATGGGGCAACGAGATGCCGCAGGCCGCCCCGGCGCCGTACCCCCACGAGCCGGGTCCGCATGAGACGGCAGGCCGGGACAGCGGCTCGATCGACGTCGGCGCGTTCCGGACGCCGCTCCAGGCGCCCGCCCCGCAGCCGGCACCTTCGCGCCGTCCGCTGCACCTCGGCCCGCCCACGCCCGACGCCACCCTGAGCCCGGTGCGTTCGCTCTCCGACCGAGGTCCGGCGCATGCGCCGATGCGCCCGGCGGGGCCGCCGACGACCGGCCCCGAGTACCTCGACGTGCCGCAGATCCCGGACAACTCCCCGCAGGGCGCGGTGCCGTGGGGTGCCCCGCCGCAGGCACCGGTCCCGGGCCCGGTGGGTCATGAGGGGAGCGCCGCAGAAACGGGCGCTCCGGCCATGGCGCCCGAGCCGCTGCCGGCCGTGGAGCCCGAGGCGTTCGCCCCGGAGGCCGCTCCGTTCACCCCGCAGGCCGCTCCGTTCGCCCCCGGCGCCGCGCCCCAGGTCCCCGGAGGTTCGGGGCAGTTCGAGGTGCCGGCGGCCCCGGCCGGTCCCGACGCCCTGCACGCCTCCGGCACCCCGGCCTTCGCAGCGCCGGCCGGCTCCGAGTCGCAGCACGTCCCGGGCCTGCCGCAGGACGGCCAGACTCTCCCGCGGCATGTCCAGGGCACGGCGGAACACCTCCAGCAGTTGCCGCAGGACGCGCATGACCCGTCCGCGGCCCAGCCCGCGGCTGCCCCCGTGCCGCCCGCCGCCGAGGTCGTCGCCCCCGAGTACCCGGTCGCCCCGGAGGGCGCCCCGCATCCGGCCGCCAAGCCGGCCCCCGAGGGCATGCCGGTCCCGGAGGCGTCGCCTGTCGTACCGGCCCCCGACGCCGTACCGGCACCGGACGCCGCACCTGCCGGACCCCTTCCTCCGGACACTCCGGACGCACAGCCGGCCGCGGTCGCCTCCCAGACCCCCGACGCGACGTCGGACGTACAGCCGCCGCACGTCGCCGCGTTCGCCGTCGGGCCGCACGCACCGCAGCCCGGGGACGACGCGTTCCAGGGCGTGCTCCCGCAGGCCCCGGACGCCGCCCTCGCCGAGCAGCCCGCCCCGGCCGCCGAGCCCGGCGTGCCCGCACCGGCCCAGCGCCCGCAGGACCTCGTCCAGGCCGCGGCTCCCGCATCGGACCAGCAGCCGGCCGAGGCGGAGCATGTGCAGGCGGTCGACGGCCCGGTTCAGGACCAGGCGGTTCCGGTCGTGGACCCCGCCGAGCAGGAGCCGCAGTCCGCGGTCACCGAGGCCGCGGTGCCCATGCCCGCCGCCGAACAGACTCCCGGTGAGCAGCCGGCGCACGATGAGCAGACCGCCGTCCCGGCGGACCCCGGCGCGGACCAGTCGCTCGGCCGTTTCGTGCCGGTCGAGGGCACCGTGCCCGCCGGTCCCCATCTGGCCCCCACCCCGCCGCACGCTCTGATCGTGCCGCCGGAGTTCACCGAGGACCCGCAGGCCCCCGAGGAATCCGCTCCGGCCGACGCCGAGCAGGAGCAGGCGGCGGTACCGGCGACGGAGGAGCCCGTCGCTCTCGTCCCCGCACCCCGCGAGGGCGAGGCATCCGCCCGGGAGCCGCGACCCGCGGCCCCGGAGCCAGTAGTCGCACAACAGGCGGAGGACCTGGACACCCGGGCCGCCGACCAGGAAGAGAGCACGGCCGCAGTGACAGACGTAACCGAGTCCAGCGGCCCGGCGGCGCCCGGATACGACGACGCCGAGCGGGAGACGGTGCTGCGCGTGATGCGCGAGCGCCGCGACATCCGCAACGGCTTCCGCAGTGACCCGATCCCCCACGACGTGCTGCTGCGCGTCCTGGAGGCCGCGCACACGGCGCCCTCCGTGGGTCACTCCCAGCCGTGGGACTTCGTCGTGATCCGGTCCGCCGAGACCCGTCGCACCATGCACGAACTGGCCCAGCGTCAGCGCGAGGCGTACGCCAAGTCGCTGCCCAAGGGCCGGGCGAAGCAGTTCAAGGAACTGAAGATCGAGGCCATCCTCGACACCCCGGTCAACATCGTCGTCACCGCCGACCCGACCCGGGGCGGCCGCCACACCCTCGGCCGGCACACCCAGCCGCAGATGGCCCCCTACTCCTCCGCGCTCGCCGTCGAGAACCTGTGGCTCGCGGCCCGCGCCGAGGGCCTCGGGGTCGGCTGGGTCAGCTTCTTCGACGAGCGTGAGATGGTCCGCGCCCTCGGCCTGCCCGAGCACCTGGAGGTCGTGGCCTACCTCTGCGTCGGCTACGTCGACGAGTTCCCGGAGGAGCCCGAGCTGATGCAGGCGGGCTGGTCCAAGCGGCGCCCGCTGTCCTGGGTCGTGCACGAGGAGACGTACGGCCGACGCGCCCTGCCCGGCGAGGACCCGCACGATCTGCTCGCCGAGACCGTGGCCGGCATCCGTCCGCTGGACGCCAAGGCCCTCGGCGAAGCCTGGGAGCGGCAGAAGCGCATGACCAAGCCCGCAGGCGCGCTCGGCATGCTGGAGATCATCTCCGCGCAGCTGTCCGGCCTGTCCCGGCAGTGCCCGCCCCCGATCCCGGAGCCCGCGGCCGTCGCGATCTTCGCCGGCGACCACGGGGTGCACGCCCAGGGCGTCACCCCCTGGCCCCAGGAGGTGACGGCCCAGATGGTCGCCAACTTCCTCGGCGGCGGCGCGGTCTGCAACGCGTTCGCCAACCAGGTGGGCGCCGAGGTCTGCATCGTCGACGTGGGCGTGGCCGCCGATCTGCCGGCGACCCCGGGCCTGCTGCCGCGCAAGGTCCGCGCGGGCACGGCGGACATGACGACCGGCCCGGCGCTCACCCGCGACGAGGTCAAGCAGGCGATCGAGGTCGGCATCGAGACGGCCCGCGACCTGGTGGCGGCCGGCAACAAGGCGCTGCTCACCGGAGAGATGGGCATCGCGAACACCACGGCCTCCGCCGCCCTGATCGCGGTCTTCACCGACACCGACCCGGCCGAGGTGACCGGCCGGGGCACCGGCATCAACGACGAGACGCTGGCGCGCAAGACGGAGGTCGTGCGCCGCGCGATCGAGCTGCACCAGCCGGACCCGGCCGACCCGATCGGTGTCCTCGCGGCGTTCGGCGGTCTCGAACACGCGGCGATGGTGGGCCTGTTGCTCGGCGGTGCCTCCCTGCGCACCCCGGTGATCCTGGACGGCGTCAGCGCGGGCGCGGCCGCCCTGGTGGCCCGCGCGATCGCCCCCGAGGTCCTCGCCGCCTGTATCGCCGGTCACCGCAGCGCGGAGCCCGGTCATGTCGCCGCCCTCAACAAGCTCGGCCTGCGACCGCTGGTCGACCTGGACCTGCGTCTCGGTGAGGGCACCGGCGCGCTCCTCGCGCTGCCGCTGGTGCAGAGCGCGGCGCGGGCGATGCACGAGGTGGCGACGTTCGACTCGGCCGGAGTCACGGAGAAGTAGAGCAGTGGAGAAGGAGAGGGGTGCCCGGGGCCGCGGCCCCGGGCATCTCGTCACCGGACCGCGGGCGGGTTGCCGTCGCTCGCGCCGGTGAGCGCGGCGCGGAGCCGATCTGTACGCGGCGACGGTGCCCCGGGCGCGGGCCCACCTGCCCCGCCCCCTCGTCCGCACCGTAAAATCCGCATGTCAGGGCCGCTGCAGAGCCGCAGAGGCATCGTCGCGCACTGTCCGCACGAGGAGCCGTACCTCCATGGCCGAACACCCCCCGTACCCCGTAGGGCTTCGCCTCCTTGGCCGTCGCGTGGTCGTCCTCGGCGGCGGCCAGGTCGCCCAGCGCCGTCTCCCGGCGCTGATTGCGGCCGGCGCGGACATCCGTCTCGTGTCCCCCGAGGCGACCCCCTCGGTCGAGGCCATGGCGGACGCGGGCGAGATCACCTGGCTCAGGCGCCCGTACCAGGACGGGGACCTGGCCGACGCCTGGTACGCCCTCATCGCGAGCAGCGACCCCGAGGCCAACGCGGCCGCCTCCGCCGAGGCGGAGCGCCACCGCGTGTGGTGCGTCCGCTCCGACGACGCCGATGCGGCCACCGCCTGGACCCCGGCGACGGGCCACAGCGAGGGCGTCACCGTCGCGGTGCTCACGACCGAGGCCAAGGGGCGCGACCCCCGGCACACCGCCGCCATCCGTGACGCGGTCGTCGAAGGGCTGCGCGACGGCACACTCGTCGCCCCGCACCACCGCACCCGCACCCCCGGTGTCGCACTGGTCGGTGGCGGTCCCGGAGATCCCGACCTCATCACGGTGCGCGGCCGGCGACTGCTCGCCGAGGCGGACGTGGTCATCGCGGACCGGCTCGGCCCCCGCGACCTGCTCGCCGAACTGCCGCCGCACGTCGAGGTGATCGACGCGGCGAAGATCCCCTACGGCCGTTACATGGCGCAGGAAGCCATCAACAACGCGCTGATCGAGCATGCCCGGCAGGGCAAGTCGGTCGTCCGGCTCAAGGGTGGTGACCCCTTCGTCTTCGGCCGGGGCATGGAAGAGGTCCAGGCACTGGCCGAGGCGGGCATCGCGTGCACCGTGGTCCCGGGCATCTCCAGCTCGATCTCGGTGCCGGGTGCGGCCGGCATCCCCGTCACCCATCGCGGTGTCGCACATGAGTTCACCGTGGTCAGCGGCCATGTCGCCCCTGACGACGAGCGCTCGCTGGTCGACTGGCCGTCGCTGGCCAGGCTGACCGGCACCCTCGTGATCCTCATGGGGGTCGACAAGATAGGGAAGATCGCCGAGACGCTCGTGGCCCACGGCAAGGCGCCCGACACACCCGTCGCCCTGGTCCAGGAGGGCACCACCGCCGCTCAGCGCCGGGTCGACGCCACCCTCGCGACGGTCGCCGAGACCGTACGCGCCGAGGACGTGCGGCCGCCGGCCGTGATCGTCATCGGCGCGGTCGTGAAGGAGGGGCCGCGTCCCGACGCGTGACGCGGGTCCCCACCGACCTGTTCCAGCCGTTCGTAACCCGCGGTAACCCGGCCCGTTCCAGCCGTTGGCACCGCTCCCAGGACAAGGCAGTATCACCCTGTGGCCGATCTCATCACCGTCGAGGACCCCACCGACCCGCGGCTTCGTGACTACACGGGCCTGACCGACGTGGAACTGCGCCGCAAGCGCGAACCCGCGGAGGGCCTGTTCATCGCCGAGGGCGAGAAGGTCATCAGACGGGCCAAGGCGGCGGGCTACGAGATGCGCTCCATGCTGCTGTCCGCGAAGTGGGTCGACGTCATGCGGGACGTCATCGACGAACTCCCGGCCCCGGTGTACGCGGTCAGCCCCGAGCTGGCCGAGCAGGTCACCGGGTATCACGTGCACCGCGGCGCCCTCGCCTCCATGCAGCGCAAACCGCTGCCGACGGCGGACGAGTTGCTGGCCACCGCCCGCCGGGTGGTGGTCATGGAGTCGGTCAACGACCACACCAACATCGGTGCGATCTTCCGCTCGGCCGCCGCTCTCGGCATGGACGCGGTCCTGCTGTCGCCCGACTGCGCCGACCCGCTCTACCGCCGTAGCGTCAAGGTCTCCATGGGCGCGGTCTTCTCCGTGCCGTACGCCCGCCTCGAGAGCTGGCCGAGGGACCTGGACGCGGTGCGCGGTGCGGGCTTCAACCTGCTCGCGCTGACCCCCGACGAGAAGGCGAAGACGCTCGACGAGGTGGCACCGCACAGGATGGACCGGGTCGCACTGATGCTCGGCGCGGAGGGCGACGGCCTGTCCACCCAGGCGCTGGTGGCCGCCGACGAATGGGTTCGCATCCCCATGGCCCACGGAGTGGACTCCCTCAACGTGGGCGCGGCGGCCGCGGTGGCCTTCTACGCGGTGGCCACCGGCCGACCTCGGCTCTAGGGCCTGCCGTCGAACTCCCGCCTGCCCCGCGAGCCATGCACGCTCCCCCACGCTCGGCTTCGCTCGCGCGGGCGGTGCCTGACCGCCGCACCGGGCGAAACCCTACGTACATCCAGTACGAGGGCGCTTCCGTCCGGCACTCCCCAAGCTCTTCGAGCAGAGCACGCACCTGACGCCGCAGGGCCGCCCTTCGGGCGACGACACGAGTTTGACGACAGACCCCAGTGCTGCGACCAGGAAGGTTCGCCGGCTCGCGGCTCCCGGCCACGGCAACAGCCGGCAGCCGCTCAGCCGTCCCGGTTCAGCTCGCTCCTGTGCTGTTCGGCCGTCAACGGCCCGGGCAGGGGAGCGTACGACCGCTCGGTGCGGACGTCCTCGCGTACGCTCCTGTCGCCCAGCCCGCGCGCCGGGCCCTGGCAGCCCTGGGCGGCCGCGATGCCCAGCGCCACCAGCAGCGTCACCACCACGAACACGAACAGCCGCTGGCGCAGCAGCCGGGGGTTGGCCGGGCGGCGGCCGGTCCCGGTGGTGCGCGGCGCCGGCCGTCCGGTCCCGCTGCGCGGTGCGGGCCGGCTGCCGGAGCGGTTCGTGTTGCGCTGCGCGGGCGTCGGGCGCGCCCCGGGGCGGGAGCCGTTGCTGCGGGGCGGGGGAGTGCCGGGGCCCTGCGGGCGCCGTACGGTGCGCTGCTCGGCGTACTGCTCCGCCAGCCGCCCGGTCGGCCGGTCGGGCTCGCCGCGCTGGGCGGCCGGCCTCACGTCCGTCAGACCCTGTGCCTCCCGGGCCGCGATCTCCTTGAGCCGCAGGGAGAGTTGAAGCGTGCTGGGCCGCTCCTCGGGGTCCTTCGCCAGACAGGCGCGGACGAGCGGGGCGAGCGCGTCCGGCACCCCGTGCAGCTGGGGCTCCTCGTGCACCACGCGGTAGAGCATCACCTCGGAACTGCCGTGTCCGAAGGGGGAGTCGCCCGTCGCCGCGTACGCCAGCGTGGCACCCAGCGCGAACACGTCCGTGGCCGGGGTCACCGCGGCCCCGCGCACCTGCTCGGGAGCGAGGAAGCCGGGCGACCCGACGGCCGTGCCGACATGGGTGAGCGTCGAGGCGCCCGTCGCCCACGCGATGCCGAAGTCGATGATCCGCGGGCCTTTGGGGGACAGCAGGATGTTGGACGGCTTGAGATCGCGGTGGACGACC
The DNA here is from genome assembly GCF_042896945.1 of Streptomyces sp. NPDC001222. Lineage (NCBI taxonomy): Bacteria > Bacillati > Actinomycetota > Actinomycetes > Kitasatosporales > Streptomycetaceae > Streptomyces > Streptomyces sp. NPDC001222. The sequence goes on along the minus strand of NZ_JBIAXT010000033.1, from coordinate 10,201 downwards.
CCGGCCTCGTGCACCGCCACCAGGCCCTCGGACAGGGCGGCGCCCACGGCGGCCGCGTCGGCGGCCGTCAGCGGCCCCTCCTCGGCGACCTTGTCGTGCAGGGACGGGCCGGGCACGTACTGCGTGGCGAACCACGGACGGTCCGCCTCCAGGTCCGCGGCCACCAGGCGCGCCGTACACCCACCACGAATCCGCCGCGCCGCGGAGACCTCACGCGCGAACCGCGACCGGAACTCCTGATCCTCCGCCAGATCCGGCCGGATCACCTTCAGCGCGACCCGCTGGCCCCGCTTGTCGGAGCCCAGATAGACGACGCCCATCCCGCCCGCGCCGAGCCGCCGGTGAAGTCTGTACGAGCCGACGACACGCGGGTCCTCACGCCTCAGGCGCATCATCGCCATGTCCATCCCCGCTGCCCGGTCCGTCTGACGAGCCACAGCTTACGTTTCCACGGCCATGTCCGCGCAGAGGCCGCGCCCTCTCGCGCCGATCGATTGTCCGTGCGGGACACGAAAATTGAAGGTCGGTCAGGAAGAATGTGAACGGAGCGGCCCTGCACCGCTCATGATCCCAACCGGCTGTCCCCGTACGGGGATTGGACCCGTGAGGGGTGACCGTGCCGGGTCGGCCGTGGGCGCCGTGGGACCGACACGCAGCTACGCGCCGGTGACAAGCGGTGTGAATCACCGGGAGCCGGTCACGGTGCGCGGGGGAGGCGCGGAAGTGAGCGAAGTCACCCGGTGAGCGCCGCGAGGGCGTGCGCGGCGGAGGGGCGCGCCGGGCCTCCCCTCCGGGATGACCCTGAGACCTGGGACCGTGTCTCCACCCAGGGGAGTACGCCGCAGTTCATCGCTCATCCTCCGGGAGGCCCGGCAATCGATACGAGGGCATGACGTCCGCGGCGCGCCCGGAGCCTAGATTTGAGGTCAAGCGGCGGGTGGCGCACTCGTCCCCCGAGGTCAGACATCCGCCGCTGCCAACGACAACAGAACCACGGTCAGGGAGAGGGACCATGGCCCAGACGGCACCGCGGACGCTGGTCCGCACGCGGGGACGCAGGACATACGCAGCGTTCACCACCGGCCGCCCGGGCCGCCGCCACCCGCTGGTGGCGACCGCGATGGTCCTCCCCCTGGCGGCCCTGCTCGTGTACGCCTTCGGCGGCTGGGAGGCAGTGGTCACACAAGCGTCGTCCGTGGGCGTGATGCTGGGGCGCTGAGCGGCGCCCCAGGCCCGGAAGAGCGGTCCGGGCGGGGACATCAACCCATGAAACCCCGTGGGGACGGGGGTGCGGCGGACGGCACAGACGCCCGCGCAGCTGGGGAGCTGCGCGGGCGTTGCTTTTTGCGGGCCCCCGCGCTCCTGGGGGGAGGTCCGGTGACCGTGGCGGGAGCACGGCGTTCACCGCAGTGCCGGGCCCCCTTCGCCCCCGCCGCCCCCGGCCCGTACGCTCCCCGGACAGCCCTCCGCACACCCCTGGGGACCCGTGAACGTACTCCTGCCCGCGCTGACGGCGACGGTGCACGCCGCGGCGCATCCCGCCGGCGGGACCTGCCGCTGTGCGATCGCGGGCGCGGTCCTGGCCGAGCGCGACGACGACGCGGCCGTCGTCCGCCACGGCGACACCGTCGCCAAGGCCCACACCCCGGGCACCGAGCCCGGCGCGCTCGCCCTGCGGCTCGCCACCGCCGCCCGGCTCCCCGGTGTCCTCCTGACGCCCCTGCGTCCGGAACCGGTCACCCTCCACGGGCGTCTCGTCACCTTCTGGCCGTACGGCACCCCGGTGGATCCCGGCGCTCCCGAGGCCGCTCCCTGGGAGGCCGCCGCCGCGCTCCTCGCCCGGCTGCACCGGGCCCCCGCGCCCGCCGGACTGCCGCCCATGCGCGGCCCCGCCAAGGCCGCCCGCGCCATCGAGCGTCTGCGCGTGGCCGGCCCCCACCCCGCCGCCGAGCCCGTACTGCGGGCCTGGGCCGCGCTGCCGGCCTGGGCCCGGGCGGAGGCTCCCGCGCCGTCCGCGCGGACCCTGTGCCATGGCGATCTCCACCTCGGCCAGTTGCTCCGCCACCCCGCGGACACCGGCGGGTGGCTGCTCATCGACGTCGACGACCTCGGCGTGGGCGACCCGGCCTGGGACCTGGCCCGCCCGGCCGCCTGGTACGCCTGCGGTCTGCTCCCGCCCGACGAGTGGTCCCGTTTCCTCTCCGCGTACCGGGAGGAGGGCGGCCCGGCCGTCCCCTCCGCCGGCGATCCCTGGCCGGTGCTCGACGTCCCCGCACGTGCTCTCACCGTGCAGACCGCGGCCCTGGCCGTCGCCAAGTCCGTCGCGGCGGAGCGGCCCTTGGACGAGGTGGAGCAGGCGGTCGTGGACGCCTGCGTCCGAATGGGGGCGATTCCGCCAGAATTTGCGCACGAAGGTGCCCAGTAGGCTGCAACCGACCGGCTTCGATCGGAGTCCCTACCTGGCGAAGCAGTACCGAAGTACGAGGAGTTGAGCAGAGCATGCAGTGTCCGAAGTGTCATGCGCCGATGCACACCTACAACCGCAACGGCGTCCAGATCGAGCAGTGCAGCGGCTGCCGGGGCATCTTCCTCGACTACGGTGAGCTGGAGGCGCTGACCCGTCTGGAGTCCCAGTGGACGCAGCCGGCTCCGCCGCCGCCCGCCCCGGGCGGCTACCCCGCGGCGCCCGCTCCGGGCGGCTACCCGGCGGCTCCCGCCTGGGGTGCCCCGCACGGCGGCCACGGGGGCCATGGCGGCCACGGTCACTACGGCCACCACCGCCACAAGAGCTTCGGCCACATGCTGTTCTCCAGCTGATCCCACGAAGAAGCCCCCGGCCGCAGGGCCGGGGGCTTCGGTGTGTGGACGATACTGGGATTGAACCAGTGACCTCTTCCGTGTCAGGGAAGCGCTCTCCCGCTGAGCTAATCGTCCGGGACCACGACCGCTCCGGGGAGGCGGTCGGGGGTGCTGCGTGCGCGATACTGGGATTGAACCAGTGACCTCTTCCGTGTCAGGGAAGCGCTCTCCCGCTGAGCTAATCGCGCTGGTCGGACACCTGTTGCCAGGATCCAGTGGACGATACTGGGATTGAACCAGTGACCTCTTCCGTGTCAGGGAAGCGCTCTCCCGCTGAGCTAATCGTCCTTGGAGGTGGAGACGGGATTTGAACCCGTGTAGACGGCTTTGCAGGCCGTTGCCTCGCCTCTCGGCCACTCCACCAGGAGTACAGGGGTCGGGAAGATCCCCTGGTTCCTTCGAGCGGACGACGAGGCTCGAACTCGCGACCTCAACCTTGGCAAGGTTGCGCTCTACCAACTGAGCTACGTCCGCTTGTCTCTTCGGACCGCTTCCGCGGCCCGGCGACGTGTTGAACTCTAGCGGATTCCCGGGCCAGTACAAAAACGCGTTTGCGCAGCGTGCTGCGGTACACCTGGTCGCGGACACGGCCAGGGTCCCGCGAGGACATCCGCGAGCCACCTTCGGGACACCCGCCATAGACTCGGCTGTGTGTCCGACCTTGCTCCTCTCGCGCGTTTCGGTGACCGCGTCGCCACCGGTCTCAGCGATGTCACCAGCGATCCCGCGGCCCTGGACTCCACCGGATTCTGGGCCGTCTGCGCGGACTACGAGGGGCGACTGACCTGCGCCCGCTTCACGGACGTACGCTACGAGCCGGTACCCGCTCCCCGGCCGGGGAGATGGCGGGGCCCGGCGGTCGGTGACTGGACGTCCTCGCTCGACCGCGCCGCGTACACGGCCGGGGTGCGCCGGATCCGGGAGCACATCGCCACCGGGGAGGTGTACCAGGTGAATCTCTGCCGTGTGCTCTCCGCGCCGATCGCGCCCGACGCCGATGTGGACGCGCTCACCTCCGTGCTGTCCCGGGGCAACCCGGCACCGTATGCAGGAACGATTCGTCTGCCGCGTCACGGAGTGGAGACGGCTACGGCCTCGCCCGAACTGTTTCTGCGCCGCGAGGGCCGCGCCGTGTCCTCCGGCCCGATCAAGGGAACCGCGCGGACGGAGGCGGAACTCCTGGACAAGGACTACGCCGAGAACGTGATGATCGTGGACCTGGTGCGCAACGACCTCGGGCGTGTCTGCACCACGGGCAGCGTGACCGTCCCCGACCTGTGCGCCGTCGAGAAGCACCCCGGCCTGGTCCATCTCGTCTCCACCGTCCGCGGTGAGCTGCGCGCGGACGCGGGCTGGCCGGAGCTGCTCGCCGCCACGTTCCCGGCCGGTTCGATCACCGGCGCGCCCAAGTCCAGTGCCCTGCGGATCATCGACGCCCTGGAGACCGCCCCCCGCGGCCCCTACTGCGGCGGCATCGGCTGGGTCGACGCGGACCGGGGCGTGGGCGAGCTGGCCGTCGGCATCCGTACCTTCTGGATCGACCGGACCGCCGGGGACGCCCCCGTGCTGCGCTTCGGCGCGGGCGCGGGCATCACCTGGGGCTCCGACCCCGAGGGGGAATGGCACGAGACCGAACTGAAGGCCGCCAGGCTGCTCGCGGTAGCGTCGGGGCACTACGAGGACACGGGACCGGCATGAGCCACCTCCCGTGCCGTGCCCATCCGGGGGACGGCGCTTCCGTGCGCGGCGTGGTCGTGGGCCGGACACCCGGCCGCCCCCGAGCGTCACAGGACGCTTTCGTCACCATCTTGCGAGGTAAAGACCAGTGAAGCTCTGGCTCGACGGCGGGCTGCAGGACATCGACGCCGCCCGCGTCTCCGTCTTCGACCACGGACTGACCGTCGGCGACGGCATCTTCGAGACCGTCAAGGCCACCGACGGCCGGCCGTTCGCCCTGACCCGCCACCTCGACCGGCTCACCCGCTCGGCCCGCGGGCTCGGCCTTCCCGACCCCGACGTCGACGAGGTCCGCCGCGCCTGCGCCGCGGTCCTCGAGGCCAACCCGATGCAGCTCGGGCGTCTGCGCATCACCTACACCGGCGGTCACGGCCCGCTCGGCTCCGACCGCGGCGACCGTGGTCCCACCCTCGTGGTCGCCCTCGGCGAGACCACCCGGCGTCCCGACTCCACCGCCGTGATCACCGTGCCGTGGACCCGCAACGAACGCGGCGCGCTGGCCGGTCTCAAGACCACCTCGTACGCCGAGAACGTCGTCGCCCTCGCCCGGGCCTCCGAACAGGGCGCCTCCGAGGCGCTGTTCGCCAACACCGTCGGACAGCTCTGCGAGGGCACCGGGTCGAACGTCTTCGTCGTCCTCGACGGCGAGATCCACACCCCACCGCTCGCCTCGGGCTGCCTCGCGGGCATCACCCGCGCGCTCACCGTCGAGTGGGCCGGCGCCCGGGAGACCGAACTGCCGCTGGACGCGCTGGAGCGCGCGGACGAGATCTTCCTGACCTCCACCCTGCGGGACATCCAGGCCGTGCACCGGGTGGACGGCCGCGCACTGCCGGGCGCGCCCGGACCGGTGACCGCGAAGGCCATGCGGATCTTCACCGAGCGGTCCGGGGACGACCTGGATCCGTGAGTCCCGGAAGACCGGGCTGACAGGGGTCGCCGTCGCGGGTAGAACAGCCGTGATGACGACGACCCTGCGGCCGGTCGAGCCGCTTCAGCACCGTGCCGACGGGACGCGTTCGCGTCGCTACCAGGTGTGCGTGAACGGCCGCCCCGTCGGTGCGATACACCTCGGCACCTCCCCGTCCCTCGGCGACTGGCTGGCCCGCATCATCCATCTGCGGATCGAGGAGCCCGACCGTCGGCGGGGCCGGGGCACCGTGGCCGCGCTCGCCGCGGAGGAGGTGGCGCGCGCCTGGGGCTGCCGGCAGATCGAGGCCGTCGTCCCCGCCGGGGCCGAGGCGGCGCTGCGGCTGGCCGGAGTGCTCGGCTACGTCCCGCGCAACCGCGGCATGGAGAAGCGGCTCGGCGTCGCCCCGCCCCCGCTCCCGGCCGGCAGCCGCGCACGTCCCATGACCGGGGCGGAGTTCGCGGCCTGGCGCGCGCAGGAGTCGGAGCACTACGCCCGCACCTGGACCGAACGGGGCGTGCCCGAGGCCGAGGCGTACGCCAAGGCCCGGCGCGACCACGAGCAGCTGCTGCCACAGGGCATGGGCTCCGAGAACATGACGTTCAGCGTGCTGGAGCACGAGGGCACACGCGTGGGCGTCCTGTGGCTGGCGATGCGGGGGGACAAGGCGTTCGTCTACGACGTCGAGGCCGACGAGGCCCACCGCGGGCAGGGACACGGCCGGACGCTGATGCTCCTGGCGGAGGCTCAGGCGCTCAGGGCCGGCCGGCGGGTCCTCGGACTGAACGTGTTCGCGGGCAACACCCCGGCCGAACGCCTCTATGAGTCGCTCGGGTACGAGACGACGCAGTACGCGCTGTACAAGCCCCTGTTGTAGGGACTGTCCCGCCGGATCAGGCCCCCTGCTCGGCCAGCAGCCGGTCCACGATCTCCTCGATACGCCCGCGCAGGCCCTCCTGGCTCTTGCCGCCGTCCAGACGCTCGCCGCCGACGACGTAGGTCGGGGTGCCGGTCACGCCGATCGCCTTGCCCTCGGCCTGGTCGGCGTCGACGATCAGGATGTGCCGCCCGTCGATCAGCGCGGTGTCGAACTCCTCGGCGTCCAGCCCGAGTTCGCGGGCCACCTCGACGAGGAACTCCTCTCCCTTCCGGTCCAGCTCCTCGACCCGGCCGAGCACGGCCTCGACGTAGGGCCAGCCCTGCCCCTGCTCCAGCGCCTCCTCGGCGGCCTGCGCGGCGGCGAAGGCGTGCCGGTGCTTCTCCAGCGGGAAGTGCCGCAGCCGCAGCTCCAGCCGGTCGCCGTAGCGGGCACGCAGCGCGCGGAGGTCATCGAGGGCGCTGCGGCAGTCGGGGCACTGGAGTTCGCACCAGACGTCGAGGACGGGTGCGGCGGCGGATACGGGGGAGGAGTCGCTCATGGGCACCAGTCTCCCAGCCCCGGGGACCGGGCCCCAATCGGGACGGCCGGGCCCGGGCCCCGGGCCGGGGTGGAGACGGTGGTGGGGCGCGTGTGGTCAGGGTTGGAGACGCGGTCGCGCCCTGAGGAGGAGCCGACCCGGAGATCTCCCTGAGGTCCGCTGCGACCGTGGCCACGGGGGCACCGGGCGGTGCAGGATGGAAGGGACGAACCCCACCGAGCTGTGCCTGGAGGACCGGATGATCGCCGAGACAGTCTGTTCCGCCGTCTCTGCGGCCGGCCTGGGTGTCGCAGTCGTCACGGCCTACCGCAAGCGCTTCCTCTCCGCCGCCCGCATCGCCGCGTACTCACTGGTGCCGGTCGGACTGGTCATGACGGGACTGGTCGGCTGGCTGGCCCACACCGCGTTCAGCCCCGTGGCCTGGGCCGGTTTCGTTGTCCTCGGCGTCGCCTGGCTCCTGTTCCTGACGACCCGCGCCGTGGAGCGACGCGGCGGTGGGCACAAGGAGCGCGGGGCGGCCCGGGGCGCGCGGCGCGAGGCGGTCGCCCCCTCCTCCTCCGAGCCTGCCCTCGGCCCCGGGACCCGCCCGGCGGCCCGGCCCGCGAACAGCCCCCGGAGGGGCGACTCCGCCGACGACTTCAGCGACATCGAGGACATCCTCAAGAAGCACGGCATCTGAGGGATTGAAACGACACAGTGGTCGGACGGCGAGCGCTCGACGATCACGAGGGACCATGCGGAGATCAACTTCGGTCCCGTGTCGCAGAAATTGGCGAACTCCCTGACATTGCGAGCGTGTTGATCGCGAAGCGAGCCTGGGCTGCGTCATCATCGCCGCGAGATGCTGGACAGAACCCAGAGCGACACCGGTGTGCCTTCCGAGGAACGCCGGGGTTGTCTCTTCGCGCTTTCCCAGCCACCGCTGATGATCTTCCTAGCGGTGATCGGCTGTCTGCTGCTCATGGCATCGCTGCACGACCTGCTGCTGCTCTGAGCCGTATGCGGAGCCCCTGGCGCCACCCGCCGAGGGCTCCGTCAGCCCGCCACGGGGACGCGCCGAAGGGGTCCAGGTTCAGCCACGTCCGCGCTCACGGAACGTAGCGGAGAGGGCCGGACTTCGACTCAGCCCGCAGCCTCCTTGCGGCGCGCCCGGTAGGCCGCCACGTGGAGGCGGTTTCCGCAGGTGCGGCTGTCGCAGTAGCGGCGGGAGCGGTTGCGGGAGAGGTCGACGAAGGCGCGCCGGCAGTCGGGCGCCTCGCAGTGGCGCAGCCGCTCCTGCTCCCCGGCCACCACGAAGAACGCCAGCGCCATCCCGCAGTCCGCGGCGATGTGGTCGGCGACGGAGGCTCCGGGCGCGAAGTAGTGCACGTGCCAGTCGTAGTGGTCGTGATCGGTGAGCTGGGGCGTGGTGCCGGCGGACGCCACCAGGTCGTTGATCAGTCCGGCCGCGGTCCGGGCGTCGGGCGCGGAGAAGATCGTGGCGAGCCGCCCGCGGATCCTGCGCACCGCCGCGAGGTCGAAGTCCGACAGCACCCCGACATCGCTCAGATCGTGCTCGCGCGCGAAACGGTCGAGGGTGGCGACATCCGGAAGCCCGTCCGGCTCGTCGCCCTCGGGTGTGGTGTTCACCAGATCCACCACAAGGTCGAGCGCGCACCGGGTGTCGTGGGTGATCAGCACGAGTCGCTCCCTGGCCTGAAGGTCGGGCGGACGCCCGCCGCTGCTGGCCGAGCCTAGCGGCTCAGGGCCGCCGTGGGGCTGTCACGCACCAAGCCATGACGTCGGTCGAACACCTTGACGCTCCGCGGGGCGGGTGCGCCACGGTCCAGAGCCGGATGCTCACTCTGTGTGCACACGCCCGGGCGCCGCCTCCGCGAGGGCTCGCGGTGACGGCGCCCAGGTGTGCCGTATGCGGTTGTCCCGGCCCGAGCCGTCTCCCCGAGTGGACGGCGCCGGGCGACTACGGGTGGTGCGCTAGCTCTCCGCCAGGATGTGGGAGAGCTCGGTGTCGAGATCGAAGTGGCGGTGCTCCGTGCCCGGCGGCACGGCTGCGTCCGTCCGCTTCAGGAACGACTCCAGTGCCCGCGCCGGGGCCTCGAGCAGAGCCTCACCCTCCGGGGAGCTCAGGGCGATGCATACGACGCCCTGACCGTGGCTGCGGGACGGCCAGACGCGGACGTCGCCGGTCCCGGTGGGCCGGTGCAGGCCCTCAGCGAGGAGGTCGCGGGCGAACACCCACTCGACGGTCTCCTCGGCTCCGGTATGGAAGGTGGCGTGCACGGCATAGGGATCGGCCGTGTCATACCGCAGTCCTGCGGGAACAGGCAGTGAGGACTCGCTCGACACAACGAGGCGCAGGTGCAGCTCGCAGCTGACCGTGGTGTTCATAAGCGCCAGGGCCTTTCGCTCAGTGTGCGCTCGGGGATTCGCACGTCGGCGAAATCGACATGCCACCTACGGTGCCGTTGTAAACCCCTCTGAGTGTTTTGCTTGTCTTTACGTACCTCGTCCGGCCGAGACACTCTTCGGCCGTTACGTCCATTCCGGTGACCGGTTTCTGTCCGGTAGGGTTCGGTCGTATGAATACGGGGAGTGACGAGCCGGGCAAGAGCGTCCTGTCCGAGGAGCGACCGAAGCCCCAGCGGACCCTGGGATCCCGGGCGCCGGAATTCATCCGTGAGCGACGGGTTCTGCATCTGAGCTGGCAGGTGGGCGTTTTCGTGGCCGGCCTGGCGGTGGTCGGCGCGGGCGTGATCATGCTGCCGCTGCCCGGGCCGGGCTGGCTGGTGATCTTCGCGGGCCTGGCTCTCTGGGCGACGGAGTTCGTCTGGGCCCAGCTGGTGCTGCGCTGGACCAAGCGAAAGGTGACCGAGGCGGCCCGGCGGGCACTCGACCCCGAGGTGCGCCGACGGAACATCGCTCTGACGACGACGGGCGTGGTGATCGCCGCGGCCCTGGCCGGGGTCTACGTATGGAAGTTCGGCCTCGTGATGCCCTGGGGCATCCGGGAGGAGTGATCCGGTCCCTGGTCGGAGGCACCCCCTGACATGGGGTAATGTTCTCCCTGCGCCCGGGCGATTAGCTCAGCGGGAGAGCGCTTCGTTCACACCGAAGAGGTCACTGGTTCGATCCCAGTATCGCCCACAGCACCGAGGGTGGCGGGGGGGGGGGGGCCGCCCCCCCCCCCCCCCCCCCCCCCGCGGGGCCCCCCCCCCCCCCCCGGGTGGCCCGCCCTGACCCCCAAGTGAACAGACGGCGGGGGCCCGCCCCCCCACAC
>NZ_JBIAXT010000032.1:0-104587 GCF_042896945.1 Streptomyces sp. NPDC001222 | reverse complement strand
TCCCCCGCCGCTACCTGCCCGAAGGCAGCATGGACAAGATCTATCCGGCTGAAGATCAACCCGGCACGGTTACACCACTACAGGGGACATGACCGAACTTCACGCTCAGAAAGTCCCGTTGGCCTCGTTGACATGTCGTGAGTACAGGCGTTTCACTCGACACTCGTGCATGGCAACGTTGTCAGGCCGTTGGAGTGACCCGGCACCGTTGCCTGTCGCTGGCGTTCCCCGATCTTCGGGACGTCGGCACCTCAGGTGCGAAGCACGAACCGCTGCGGAGGCAAACCGATGGTCAGACCTCGACGTTCAGCTGCGCCACGTAACCGAAAGAGACTTCGCCAACGTCTGGCCGCGGTCTCTGTCCTGGGCATCGCCGTACTGCCGCTCCCGGCGGTCGGCGGCGCCTATGCCGCGAGCGCCGCGACGCCGACCTTTGTGAAGGACCCCGCGTCCCTCGTCAACCCCCTCATCGGTACCTCCGGTGCGGTGGACACCTTCCCCGGCCCGGACATGCCGGCCGGCATGGTGCAGTGGGGTCCCGACACGACGCCTCACCGCCCCTCGGGCGGCGGCTACGAGTACAACGACAACAAGATCTCCGGCTTCAGCCTCACCCACGTCTCGGGGCCAGGCTGCCCCGTCGCGGGAGACCTGCCCATCCTGCCGGTGACCGGCGCGCTGTCCGGCAACCTGGGTAACACCGCTGTCGGCTTCAGCCACAGTGACGAGCAGGCCGGCATCGGCTCTTACAAGGTCAGCGACGCCAACGGGGTCAAGACCCAGCTGACCGACACCACCCGCGCGGGCCTCGGCACCTTCACCTTCCCCACCGGCAGTCAGGCGAACCTGCTGCTCAAGCTCAGCGGGGGTGCCACGCAGGTGGACGGAACCCGCGTCCAGGTGGTGAGCAAGAAGGAGGTCAGCGGCTCGATCGACAGCGGTCACTTCTGCGGCGCGGGCAACCGCTACACGCTGCACTTCGACATCAGGTTCGACCAGCCGTTCACCGCGAGCGGCACCTGGGTCGGCAGCACCATCAACCCGGGCGCTACGTCGTTGAAGGCGGGCAAGGTCCAGCAGACCCTTCCGACGCACCCGTCCAAGCCGCTCAAGGAGAAGCACTTCACCGTTCCCGCGGCGCCGTCCCCGACCGTGCACGGGAGTGGCGGCAAGAACTCCGGTACGCCGTCCCCGGCGCCGAGCGGTGGCGTCGCGCCCCAGGCCTCCGCCGCGGGCAGGACCGGCAGCACGAGCAAGGCCGTCCAGCCCCCCACGACGGGCGCGAACGGTATGTATCTGACGTTCGACACGTCCGCCAACCCGACGGTGAGCGCGAAGGTCGGTATCTCGTACACGAGTGACGCCAACGCGGCCGACAACCTCACCACCGAGATCAAGAACTGGAACTTCGACGCCGTCAAGCAGGCGAACCACGACGCCTGGAACGCGGTGCTGAACAAGATCCAGGTCGGCGGCGGTTCCGCGGACCAGCGGGTGCAGTTCTACACCGCGCTCTACCACGCGCTGCTGCACCCGAACGTCTTCTCGGACGACAACGGCCAGTACATGGGCATGGACAACCAGATCCACAAACTGGCCAAGGGACAGCAGGCCCAGTACGCCAACTACTCGGGCTGGGACACCTACCGCTCCCAGACCCAGCTGATGGCGATGGTCGAGCCCAAGGTCGCCGGCGACGTCGTCACCTCGATGCTCAACGGCTACGACCAGACGGGCCTGTTGCCCAAGTGGGCCTCCAACAACGGCGAGAGCTACGTGATGGTCGGTGACCCGGCCGCCGGCATCATCGCCGATGCCTACGCCTTCGGCGCCCGGAGCTTCGACACGGACAAGGCGCTCGCCGCGCTGCAGCACGAGGCCACCGTCCCGAACAACGACCGCCCCGGCGAGTCCGTACGGGACGCGAAGGGCTACCTGCCGCTGGACGAGAACGACTACGGCTGCTGCAACTTCTACGGCCCGGTCTCCACACAGCTGGAGTACGACTCCGCCGACTACGCCCTGGCCACCTTCGCGAAGTCGCTGGGCAAGACGGACGTCTACAAGAAGTTCGCCACGCGCGCCCAGGACTGGATGAACGTCTTCAACCCGCAGACCGGCTACATTCAGGGCAAGAACAAGGACGGCCAGTTCGCGGGCGGGTTCACCCCGGGCACCTCCAACGGCTTCGTGGAGGGCACGTCGGCCCAGTACACGCCGATGGTCCCCTTCAACCTCCAGCAGCTCATCCAGGCGCGCGGCGGTGCCAAGGCGTACTCGTCCTTCCTGGACAGTCTGCTCGACAACATCACGAACCCCGGCAACACCAACGCCGACCTGAGCAACGAGCCGAGCGTGGAGATCCCCTGGGAGTACAACTACACGGGCGAACCGTGGAAGACCCAGGCGGCCGTCCGTAAGGCCCAGCAGAACCTGTACTTCAACGCTCCGGTCGGCTCGTTCGGCAACGACGACCTCGGCGCGATGAGCTCCTGGTACGTCTGGTCGACGCTCGGCATGTACCCGGAGACCCCCGGCGCGGACACCCTGGTCCTCGGCAGCCCGGCGTTCCCGGTGGCCAAGGTGACCTTCGGCGACGGCAAGACGGTGCAGATCAACGCGCCGCAGGCCGCGCCCGACGCGCCGTACGTGCAGTCGCTCGACGTCAAGGGCAAGGAGTGGAAGACCTCCTGGCTGACGTACCAGCAGTTCAAGGGCGCGGGCACGGTCGACTTCACACTCGGCACCACTCCCGACAAGTCCTGGGCGTCCGACTCGTCGGCGGTGCCGCCGTCGGACACCATCGGCGGCGACCGGGTGCTGGCCGCGACCGGTCCCACCAGCGACGGCCTGGTGCTCCAGCCGAACGCCTCCGGTGACGGCACGCTCGACCTGACCAACCTCGGCAGCAAGGACGCCACGGTCGACTGGAAGGCGACGGCACCCTCCGGCGTCACCCTGGACACGACGTCCGGCTCGGTGAACGTGCCCGCATCCGGCAGCGCCGAGGCCAAGGTTCATGTGACGGCGGGCGCGAGCGAGGGGACGTTCCCGGTCACCTTCGCGCTGACCGACCACAGCACCGGCGCGGCACTGAGCGGGGCGACCCTCCGGGTGGCCGTGGCCAGGGCCGGTGCGCTGTGGCCCTACGCCACCAACGAGGGCATCTACCCTGACGGTACGAGCTACTCGGGCGGCTTCGACGGCGGCGGTTGGGCGTTCTCGCAGAACGCGCTGTCGGCGGCGGGCGTCACGAGCGGCTCCACCGTCACGGTCGACGGCATCTCCTACACCTGGCCGACGGTGGCCTCCGGCCGGCTGGACAACCTGGAGATGGCCGGTCAGACCATCCCGATGCCGACCGGCACGTCGGGCGCGTCGCTTGGCCTGCTGGGCACGGCGGCCAACGCGCCGACCGACGGCAGCGGGGTCTTGGGCACGATGACCGTCACCTACACCGACGGCACCACCACCAAGGCGACGGTCGGCTTCTCGGACTGGACGCTGAACGCCGGGTCCAGCAAGCCGCTCCCGAGCGAGACGACGGCCATCTCGACGGGCTACCGGAACACCGGCAGCGGAGGCCGGGACAACGTGAAGACCTACGTCTTCGCCACGAAGGTCTCCCTCGATGCGTCCAAGCAGGTGGCGTCGATCACGCTGCCGGTCACGGGCGCGACGGGCACGGACCACCTGTTCGCCTACGGCTTCGGGCACTGAGGCCGGCGGGCACTGACCACGACGGGCCGGTTCCCGGGCGCGAGCCCCGGGGCCGGCCCGCCGGGCGTGCGGGCCCGGCGCCCCGGCGACACCTGCACGTCCCGCCCGCCTGTAGCGTGCTGCGGACTGCCGCTCCTCCACTGCGGCCCGCGCCGGTGGTCGCTGCTCTGGCGTGGCGCGGTCCGTCCGGGCGTCACTTGTGGTCGCGCAGGAAGGCGGGGATCTCTTCGCGGGTGGGGTAGTTCGGCAGGGGCGCCGGCCCGCCTTGAAGGAACGCGGTGATGACGGCGGCGGCTCGGTCGTTGTTGTCGTCCAGGCCGTTCCACATGTGATGCCCGACTCCGGGCATGTACTGCGTGCGCTCGATGGCGGGGTCATCGGTAAGGACGGCGGTCTCCCATTGACGGATCTGGGAGGAACACTCAGCGATCATCAGCATGGCGGGCGTCTTTGACCGCCTCAGTTGCGGGGCGATGGAGGGCGCGTCCTTCACCGTCTGCTCGATGTGGAGGCTGGCGGCGGGGCTGAACGAGAAGTTCCGTTGCGTGTTTTCGGGCGGAATGCGGTGCGCGTCGCGTGCGCAGTAGGCGGAGGCGGTGTCGCTGCCGAGGTCGGCGGCGGTAAATGCGTTGTCTCCTTCGGCCTGTCCGATCAGTCCGGTCTCGGGGGTGAGGAGGCCGAGTCGCATGAGGCCGAATGCCACGGCATATCGGGGGACATGCGTCGATCGCGGTCCCGTCGTGCCCGGCGCGAGGCCGCGCGCGGACGGACGCCCCTGGTGCCCGGAGATTCTCGACGTCGGGCCGTCCATCGGTCCGGGCTCAGCGATGATCGCCCGGTGCAGCTGTCCGGCGACGGAGGGAGCGGCCAGGGCCCGAGTGAGCACAACTGCGCCCGACGAGAAGCCGAGGACGTCGGCCTTGCCCCGGTCCAGATGGCGGATGAAGGCGTCGAGATCACGGACCGATCTGGAGACCGTGTACTGGTCCATGGGGAGCAGGTCGCTGCGTCCGCCGCCTGCTTGTTCGTAGGCGTAGACATCGTAGCCCTGGCGTGCCAGGAGCTTCAGGAACCGATGGTCGAGCAGTGATATGCCGCGTACCGGTCCGCCGTTGAGGTACACGAGCGGGACCGGGTGCCGGGTGCCTTGGGCCGCGGGCGGGTAGTGGTACACCGCGACCCGGCTGCCGGTTGCCAGGTTCCAGTGCTGTGTGGCCACGAAGGGCAGGTCGGGCGGGGTGCGCCGGGTCGTGGGCACGGTCGGAATGCAGACCGACGCTGTCAGCGTCGCCGCGACAACCACCGGCAGAAACGGTACGAGTCGCGCGGCCCAGGTACGTCCCCGGCCCCGCCACAGTGCGGCGCAAGAGGCGACTCCCAGGGTCGTCAACCACGCGGCGAGTCCCGAGCCGGCCCCGTCCGTGAGGACGATCAACAGGAGAAAGACCACAGTCAGCGTCCCGACCGCGGCCAGCGCCGGCAGTAAGTATCTGGCGAAGCGAACAAAGGCCGCGGCGAACGTGGGCATGGTGGACCTCCGAGTTTCATAACGCTGTTCCAAAACGACGTTATCAGAGGAGGTAGGCTGCTCGTCATGGGTAGGCCGAGAACCAACGACGCGGCGGTCGGGGAACGGCTCGTGGTGTGCGCGACCGAGATGCTCGCCAGGGGCCCGCGAGAGTCGGTCACGGTCCGCGCCGTGGCGGCTGCCGCCGACGCGTCGACGACGGCGGTGTACTCCCTGTTCGGCGGCAAGGACGGACTGATCGGAGCGGTACGCGACAGAGCTGTCGACAGCCTGTTCCAGGACCTGTCCGCGGTGCCGACCTCCGAGGATCCCCTCACCGACATCTATGCCCTGGCCATCGCATACCGACGATGGGGATTCGGACACAGCCACCTGTACACAGTGCTGTTCGGAGGGGCGCAGTCCTTCGAGCCGTCAGACGCAGTCGGCACCCATGACCCGATCCGGCCGCTCATCGCGGCGATCGACCGGGCCGTGGCAGACTCCCTCCTCGCGGGCGAAGCGACGGCGATCGCTCTCTCGCTCTGGGTAACCCTGCACGGGCTGGTGACGCTCGAACTGGCTGGAGCCCTCGACGCCCCCACGGCCGAGGCCGCGTTCCGATCGGCGATTCATGCTGCCCTGCGCGGCTGGACCACTCCCGCAGTGTTCAGCAGACTTCGCGACGCCGAACTGGCTCACTGACAGGACCGGGGCCGGTATCCGCCCGAGGCACCGGGGCCAACGCCTGCTCGGCCATGGCCCGGACCGAGTGACGCTTCGACTCCCGGCACCGAGGGCAACACCGTCGCGCAGAGCATCCCCCGGGCCCTGGGCGTGAAGTAAGTACCCATCGGATCAGCCTTGGATGACTTTCCCGGACGGCCGCAACCAGCGGCCCAGCCCTCGAACTTCCGGCAGATGGTTCGGTTCGGCCGGCGGAACGACCACTGGCGAACTTCCAAGCGCTTGGCCGAGGTTGACCCTCCGTCTTCGTCGTCCGGTCAATCTCGGCCGCCAGACCTGCCGCTGACCGGTGTCGCTCGCGGGCCACGTTGTACGGTCGCACCGGGCCGCCCGGCCCGCCCGTGAGGGATTCCCTGCGATCGAGGAATTCTGATGCGAGTCGTCCAACTGATCACCGCGCCGGTCGCCGCCTTCCTGGCCGTGGCGGGCCTGGCCGCATCGGCCACGGCAGACACGCTGCAGAGCAGGAGCTCCCATTCGAGACACTTCCAGGTCCGCCGCGATCACCCGGACGTACGGGTGCCGATCGTCGTGTCGAGGTCGGGCGAGGCCGTCCTCGATCTGAACGCTGCGGCACCGGGAACCGACTGGGCTGTTGCGGGTGCCGAGTCGGCGGTCGTGTCCATCTCGGACGACGGCCACCACGCCGCCGACCTTGTCGCCTCCGGCGGACAGCCCCTTCACCGGCAGCTCGCGCTCGGTCACCTCACCGCGGGTGTGCACAAGCTGCGCCTGCACTTCTCCGACGAGAGCTCCCCGGCGGCCGCCACCTCCGCCCTGTCGGCCCCGACACCGGCGCCACCGCGCACGTCACGGGCATCGGCCGGGGCTTCCTCCTCGGTCAGGACTACCGTCCCCAGCAGTCGTTCCTGATCTGGAGCGGCGATGTGACCCTCGATGCGAACAACACCTCTGCGGTGATCTGGCGCCGCTGACGCCGTTCGTCAGGCGGGTGCCGACCAGGGCGGTCGGCACCCGTCCGGACCGTCACGCCTACGGACAGGCGTGAGGCCACGCCAGGGGGGAGGGGCCGGCCGCTGCGATGCGTCCCTTGGCCGGCCGACCGGCCCCTCTGTCCTGCGTACCTCGGGTCCCCGACGGACCTACGGGTAGCTGACCAGGTAGGCCACATTGCTGCTGGCGGTGACCTGGCTGCCGGTGTTGTCGATGATGTGGTTGATGGTGCCTGCGCCGCCCAGGACCGTGGTGACCATGCTGTGGAACTTCACCGTGGACGTGGTGGGCACCTCGATGGCATGGCCGAGGACCACGGATGGGTTGTCGCGGAGATAGGCGTAGACACCCACACCCCATGCCTCGTGGGAGGTGACCGAGTTGGCGACCTTGTACGAGGCGTAGCCGAGGTCGCCGCCGCTGGTGGTCCAGCTGGACTGGTCGGGCACGTCGTAGGGGGTCTCGCTCTGGTAGAAGTACGTGCGGCCGCCGTTGCCGTTCCAGGTGGTCTGATACTTCTGGTAGTGCTCGACCGCCAGGCCGTACATGGTGACGTTGTTGCCGTTGACGATCAGCCCGTTGACAGCCGGGTTGGTCGTCCAGCCGACGCCGTTGGTGTGATCAGCCCGCCACAGCCACAGGTCGTCTCCGACAACGTCGTTGCTGTTGATCACCAGTGTCTGGGTGGCCTTGCCGGCGACGTCGCCACCGATGCGGAAGAACACGTCGTGCAGCACGATCGGGTCGGCGCTGTGACCGGCGGTCGAGCCGGCCGGGCCAATCTGCATCAGGGTGTTGGAGTTGGTGGTGTTCGCGCTGATCAGCAGTCCGGCGATGTCGATGCCGTCGACGTCGGCGGTGGTGATCGCCGTGACACCGTTGTCCGGTACGAGGGTGGCCAGGCCCAGCCCGAGGACGACCGTGTCGGGACGGGTGATGTTCAGCGGGGCGGACAGGTGGTAGACACCCGGGGTGACGATCAGGTTCTGGCCCGCGGCGAGCGCGTTGTTGATCGTCGTGGCGGTGTCACCGGGCTTGACGATGTAGAACTGGCTGATCGGCAGCGAGGTGCCCGGAGCGGTGCCGTTGACCCAGTCCGGGCCCTGCACATTGGTGCGCACCGACGGGACGAACACCTGCCAGTTGCCCGAGCCGTCGACGTAGATGAACGGCTTCTCGCGCATCACCGGGCTCTGGGCGACGGTGGTGTATTGCGGATTGGGGAAGCTGGTCGCCGGGGCGCCGGTGTCGCCGACGAAGACCATGTTCCAGTTGTGCCCGGTCCAGCCGCCGTTCAGGGCGGTGTTCTGGGTGAGGAACTGCTGCTGGGTCCCGGAGTTGATCTGGCCGGAAATCCGGGAGTTGCCTATGTAGCCGCCGCTGGACCAGTTGGTGGTGGTGCCGTGGGTGTCGTCCCACAGCTTCATGTTGCCGTGCACGTCCATCCGCCGGAACGGGTCGGCCTGCGAGACGGCCCACATGGTGCTGCCGGAGCTGGGGCTCACGGACATGTTCTCGACGTCGCGCCAGAAGTTCTGGGTGGCGTTGCCGTCGCTGGTGTGACCCTCGACGTGCACGCCGCCGCCGGTGATCGACACCTGGTCGGGTGACAGGCCCAGCCCGGAGACCTGGGTGTAGTAGCCGACCGGGATGTCGACGTTGTACGTGCCGGGGGTGAACAGCAGGGCGTTGCGCTGGGTGCCGAACTCGTTGGTCTGCTGGGTGCTGTAGACCGAGTTGATCTTCGACTGGATGGTGGACGTGGGCATCGACGGATCGAAGACCGTCACGTTGGGCCCGAAGTCCGGGGTGTTGGGCGGCGGGGTGATGCCACCGGTGAGCGTGAAGGACTGGGCGCTGGTGCCGTTGCAGGTGTACTGCTGCAGCTGGACGCTGTCGGCGGTGGACGCGGACGGCACATCGAGGCACTTGCCACTGTTGCGGTTGACGAAGTGGTACCCGCCGGAGGCCTCGGCGACCGGCAGCCACTGCTGGTTGGCACCGCCGCCGTAGAGCCACAGCTGGGTCAGTGCGCCGTCGGCGGTGGAGACGTCGGTTTCGTCCCAGACCTGGTTCGGTGCGGAGGCCGCGCCGATCCGGTAGTAGCCGCTGTCGGTCGCGGTGAACTGCCAGGACTGGGCGCCGGTGCCGTTGCAGGTGTACTGCTGCACGGCGGTGCCGTTGCCGGTGGCCGCGGCACGTGCGTCCACGCACTTGCCGCTGCCCGCGTTGACGACGGTGGTGGGAGTGGTGGGGATGGTTGCGGCGCTGGCTGCCGGGGCGGACACCAGCGCGATGCCGGCGGCGGCCGGCAATAGGAGGGCGGTCGTGAGGGCTGCTGTGCGTCTGTGATGACGGCGGGCTCGGACGAGCACGGCGAGAACGTGGGTCACGCGTGTCTCCTCGGTCGCGTTGTGGGGCGCGATGCGGATGGGACGGTAGGCGCCACCTGCCGGATCGTCAATACACATCAAAAGATAAGTCGTGAACTATGCCGTCGGAGAGGGGCGGAGAGGGGCGGTTGGCCCCAACGGGCCAGTGGTGCGGTCGAGTTGCGGGCGGGCTGACTGCTTCGCCTCTCACAGAGGGATTGACCTACTTCGGGTAGGCCTGCTGAGCACTGTCGGGGGGCACGTCCCAACCGGTAGACGGTGCGCTTCTCGGTGGACGGTGCCTCGGGGCCCCCTCGTTCGTCGAGACGGTTGCCTTTCTACGTCTCGTAGTAGTTTGGTGGGCTCGAAGACAGCCCCTGCTGTTGAGGAGAAGAGGAGGCGCCGGGTGGCAGGCGGAAGGGACGGCCGGGGAGAGGCCCGGCGGCGGGCGCGGGGCGAACTGGAAGGGGAAGTTCTGGCTGCCTTGTGGGCGGCCGGCGCGCCGGTGACCGCGGCGGTGGTCCAGGAACAGGTGGCCGGTGCCGCCTACACGACGGTCCTGACGATCCTGACGCGGCTGTGCGACAAGGGGCTGGTGACCCGGCAGCGGTATGGACGCAGCCATGTGTACGCTCCCGTGGACGACCAGGCTGGGCTCGCGGCGGCGGGGATGCACTCGCTGCTGGACGAGGGCGGGGATCGTGCGGCGGTACTGGCCCGGTTCGTTTCGGATCTTTCGGCGGAGGACGAGCAGCTGTTGGAACAGTTGTTGCACGGCAACTCTCCCGACCGGGGGTGACATGTGTTCTGGCCGGGGCCCCGATGTATCTGCCGCTGCCGGTGAGCGCGGTGCCGGCGCTGGTCGCGCCGTGGGTGGGGCGACGGATGCGGCCGCACGTCACCGGCCGACCGCCGACGCTCTTCCGGCCGCCGTACGGAGTGATGACCACCGCCGCCCATCTGGCCTGCCGCCGCCCCGACTTGACCCCTGCGCTGTGGACCTGCTGGGGCGAGGACTGGCGCAAGCGGGCCACGCCCCGATCCGTCGAGGACACCGTCCTGAGGGACCTGCGCGGCGGCGGCACCATCCTGCTGCACGACTCCGACTGCACCTCCGCCACCCGCTTCTGGCGCACCACTCTGCGGGCACTGCCCCGTATCCTCGACACGTGCCAGGCTCGCGGTTGGCAGGTCGGCCCCCTGCCCCAGATGCCGACCTGACGGGAC
This sequence comes from Streptomyces sp. NPDC001222, assembly GCF_042896945.1. NCBI lineage: Bacteria > Bacillati > Actinomycetota > Actinomycetes > Kitasatosporales > Streptomycetaceae > Streptomyces > Streptomyces sp. NPDC001222. The sequence continues at coordinate 94,060 of NZ_JBIAXT010000032.1, read as the reverse complement.
CGGGGGCCATCTGAGCCGACACGGCCCAGAACCAGACTGATCGATTCTTCCGGCCACGCGAAGAACAGGTCCGGGACGTCGAGCTCCAGCGTGTCTCCGTCGTCGCGATCGTGCTCCCCGCTCGCAGCGGGGCGGGCAGGGCGGGAGCACCGCAGGCGCCCGCCAGGACATGCGTGATCCGGTCCCGCGCGAAGGAGTCTTCGGTGTCGACGTGCAAGTCAAGCCGGCGCCCAAGATCCGGCCGTAGGAACGCGGCCGCCGGTGTCCGCAGTCGGTCGACTCGGGGTCGAGTCGCAGGTGCGCTCCGGGCCCGCCGCTCGGTGGTGTCGGCAGGCCGCGCGTCCAACTCGCCCGACGCCCGCCGTAGCGCCGAACGCTCCGCCGCCCCGTCTCTCTCAGCCGCCGCCGTCATGCCGTTCACCCTCCGACCGCGGGGTGTCAGCGGCCCTGGACGAGCGTTCTGGAGAGCGTGAAGTCCCGTTCGGCGAGGAGATGGGGTTTGACGCGGTCGCCACATGTGCCCGCGAGCTCGGCCCCGCGTTGGTAGCCGGAATGCCGCGCGACCTCGCCGATGCCGCGCTCGACGGGCTGGCCGGGTGACGGTCGGCGCCTTGCCGGCCGGGCTGCAGGGAAGCGGACACCCAGGGAGCCGGCGAAGGTGGCGGGCAGGACGGCGCGCATGCCCTTGCGGATAGCCGCGATCAGCGCAGGACGACGTCGAAGACCATGCGGAAGAAGGCGTCGAAGGGTGCGGAGGACTTGTCGGCCCGGGCCGCGATCAGCGTGCCCTCCCAGGCGCTGAGGATGAACAGCGCGGTCGTCTCCACGTCGAGAGCGGCGTCGAGTTCACCTGCATCCTTGGCTTCGGCGAGCACTTCCTGGATGTACGAGGTCCACCGCTGGAAGCCGTCCTGGACGGCGGAGCGGATCTCCTCGGAGTGGTCCGCCACCTCTGCGGCGAGGTTGCCCACCAGGCATCCGCGGGCGAAGCCGTTGTCGACCGTGTCCTCGCTCAGGAATTCGAAGTGCGCCCGGAGCCGGTCCAGCGCAGGGCGGCCGGGGGTGTCGAGCATGTCGAACCGTAGCCCGGCGCCGTAGCGGTTCAGCGCCTCGAGGGCGCTCGCCTCCTTGCTGGCGAAGTGGTTGTAGAACGAGCCCTTGGGAGCCCCGGCCGCTGAGGTGATATCGCTGATGCCTGTGGCGTTGAAGCCCCGCGTGCGGAACTGCTCCAGAGCTGCCTGGGCGATCTCCTCGCGCTTGGATGCGCGTGCCATTTCTCACCACCTCCGGGGTCAATGTGTCCGGTCGTCTCGACTCGTGTCAAACCCCAGGCCGGTGACAGAGGCTGTCCGGTTCGGCTCCTGGGAGCGACGACGCGCTGTAGGCGGTCCGGCCCGCGGACCTGCTTGACTCCATTCAAGACGACTGGTCATATTGAATTAGTCCCGTCCAGCGCCCTGCCTCGTGCGGCAGGGCAGCACCGAGGAGCGTCATGTCCACGTACCGAGCCTTCGAAGCCACCGGCGTCCACAACCTCCGGCTGGTCGAGCGCGACCTGGTCGACCCGGCGCCCGGACACGTCCGGGTCAGGGTGGAGGCCTGTGGCGTCTGCCACTCCGACGTGCTGGCCGTGGAGGGCCTGCGCACCGACCCGTCGTCCCCCGTCGTTCCCGGCCACGAGATCGTCGGCTTGATCGATGCCGTGGGTGCGGGTGTCACCGCCTGGCGGCCCGGCGACCGCGTCGGCATCGGCTTCCTGAACGGGCACTGCGGAGAGTGCGAACGGTGCCGCCGGGGCGACTTCGTCAACTGCCTCCACCAGGAACAGACCGGAACGACCGTCGACGGCGGATACGCTGAGGTGGCGTACGCACGCGCGAGCGGACTGGTACGTGTCCCCGACGACATGCCGGCCGCCGACGCGGCCCCACTGCTGTGCGCCGGGCTGACCACCTTCACCGCGCTCCAGCAGGCCCCCATCCGCGCGGGCGCCCTGGTCGCCGTGCAGGGGATCGGCGGGCTGGGTCACCTGGCCCTGCAGTACGCACGCGGCCTCGGATACCGTGTCGCCGCCATAGCCCGCGGTCGGGAGAAGGAGAAGCTCGCCAGGGAACTGGGCGCCCACGAGTACATCGACAGCGCAGTCACCGACCCCGGGACGGCGCTGGCCGACCTGGGTGGTGCCGCGGCCATCGTCGCCACTGCGTCCAGCGGTACGTCCATGAACCCACTGGTCCGCGGGCTGGCACCGGGCGGCAGCCTGGTCGTGGTCGGCGCCGCCCCCGACCCGTTGACGGTCGCCACGCCCGACCTGATCTTCGGCACCCGCCGTATCGTCGGCAGCCTGACCGGGTCATCGATCGAGAACGAGGACAACCTCGCCTTCAGCCTCGCCCACGGGATCCGTCCCTCGATCGAGACCATGCCCTTCGCCCAGGCCATGGACGGCTACGAGCGGATGCTCTCGGGCAACGCCCGTTTCCGCGTGGTCCTCGACATCGCCGGCTGACCACGCGGCGGTAGGCGGCCCCGGCACACCGCACTGCTTTCCGCGGTACGGCCGCGCCGGGGAGGCGGGGAACATCCGTGGGGTTCGGGTGGTTGAGGAGGGCGTGGCAGTGAAGGGGACAGTGTCCCCGGGCCTCACCTATTGCCCATGGGGACGATCGTTCGGCTGAAGCCTCATGGAGCCCTTCGCCGAGAGGCGACCGCCCTTCACTGCCACAGCTCGCTGATCAGCCCCGGCCGGTGTCACCCTCCGGCCGGGGCTGAGCCCATTGCGGCGAGTAGCCTTCGCTTTTCGTCACGGTCGGCAGGGGCGCGCGGGCGCCGATGCGGGCGCTGGTGCCGATGGCGAGTCGGTGATCTACGCGTGGCGCACCGGGGCGGCGCCGCCCCGGTATGCGACTGCGTCGTAGCGGCGTCGTATCGGCTGTCAGGAGTCGACTCCGGCCGCCGTGGCGATCAGTCGGCGTCGGACAGCCTGTGCCACCAGTGACCACAGCCGTCGGAGCAGAAGAGCTCGCGACGGCGTTCGTCGGCGATCGCAAGGGCCGCAATCAGAAGCCGGAACGCCTTGCGGCGCTCGTCGGGAGGGGTGAGGCCGGCGATCTTGCCCAGTTGCTGGTCGATCCGGCCCCGAGTGATCAGCACTGCGGGGGTGTGTGTCGGGCGCAGACCGGCTCTGCGAACGCTCTCGGGTCCGTCGTCGGCGGTGACGCGAGCCTGGACGCAGTGGTGCGACAGGTGTCGCAGCGTCTCCGACTGTGCCTCCGGGCTGAGTGCGTCGAACCACGCGATGCCCTGCGCCATGGGGCGCAGCCCTTGGGCGAGTTGGTTGAGTATGACATCACGCTCGGTCATGACACTGCTCTCCCGTGGACGGGGCTTTCGCCGTGGTTCATGCAGGGCCGCATGCGGCCCGTCGTCGCGGCAATCATCCGCCGGCCGGAGGCCGACGCGTTCCTCATTCCATGTCCGCCACGACGGAGCCCACCCGGTCCCCGAGTGACGGATCCCGGTGGACGAGCAGCGTCGCGTAGCCGAGGGCGAGGAGCACTGTGGCGGCGGCCGCGTAGGGGAACCAGCTGTAGGGGGCGGGCTGGCCGGGCTTGGACAGGTAGTACAGCGGGACCACGATGGCCACGGCACCGAGGGCGGGCAGTACGAGGTGCCTGACCACGCGGAACTCCTGCGGCCGGTATCGGCGGTAGTACAGCGGCAGCGCGACGTTCGAGGCCAGGTACACGAGGAGGATCAGGATGGCCCCCATCGTCGACGCCTCGGCGAAGAACGCCACCGGGTTCATCGAACCGCTGTGATGGCCGAGGATATGGCCCAGCCCCCAGCCGCCGATGATCAGCAGGGCGGTGGCGGTGAAGGCGAGGATGGCGTTGGTGGGCGTGCGGCGGATCGGGTGGACGTAGCCGAAGAAGGACGGCAGCAGTCCGTCGCGTCCGGCGTTGAACACCAGCCGGGCCTGTGAGTTGGTGCCGGCGATCAGCGCGCCGAGGGTGGAGGTGAGCCCGCCGAGGTAGGCGAGGAAGGCGAGCACGCCGAGGGTGTTCTGGGCCACGCTGATGAAGGGGATCTGGGCGCCGCCGAGTTTGTGCACGTCGTAGCCGAAGCCGGTCACCGTGGCGTAGGAGAAGAGGACATAGCTCACCGACATGATCGCCACGGAGGAGAAGACAGCGCGGCTGACGTTGCGCCGGGGGTTCTCGGTCTCTTCGGCGAGCGCGGCTGAGTTCTCCCAGCCGACGAAGAGGTAGACCGCCAGCGGGAACCCCCCGGCCAGCCCTTTGAGCCCGTTGTTGAGATGGCTGGGGAGGAACGGGGCGGCGGACAGGTGCCCCGCGTGGCTGATGATCGCCGCGATCGAGACCACCACCAGGACCACCATCTCGACCGCGAAGAAGAAGCCTGCCAGCTTGGTGGAGACCACCACGCCTCGCAGCATCAGCACCACCGAGACGGCGGTGAGCAGCAGCGTCCAGATGATCCACGGTACGTTCAGGCCGGTGTACCGGTGCAGGGTGATCTCCAGGAAGCCGCCGGAGATCGCGATGACCGAGGCCATGCCGATGATGTAGCCGACGCCGACGAGCAGTGCCGTGGTCACCGCGCTGACCGGCCCGAAAGTCTTGCCCACGAAGGTGATGAAACCGCCCGCCGAGGGGTGTGCCCGGGAGAACTGGGCGAGCGTGTTTCCCAGCAGGGCCACCGCGACACCGGCGGCGATGACGGTGAGCGGGGAGGCCACGCCCGAGGTGGTGGTGAGGAACGCGAAGCCGAAGTAGAAGCTCATGGCCGGGCCGATGTTGGCCATGGTGGCGGCGGCGATGTCAGCCATCCCCAGGACACCGCCACGCAGCCGCTGGGGCTCACCCGGGGCGGGGTGCGAGGTGACAGGCGGTCCGGCTCCCGGGGTTCCGGGCTCTGGCATGGCTTCTCCTTCTGCGGCCGTGCGGTTCCTTGCGTGACCTGGGTTTCGCTCGGTCACGCCGGCTGGACGCGTTGGTGCGCCTTGACCGCCCGCACGGCCAGGTCCGTGGCGCCACGGGTGAGTTCGTCGAGCAACTCGGCGTGGCAGCGGTTCCGTTCCCGGAGGACGGCGGGTTCGGGTGCGGGCAGCAGCAGGCACAACCGGCCGAGCAGGTCGGCCGCGAGCTCGCGCATCCCCGGACCGCCGAGCACCTCGGCCAGCTCCAGGTGGAACCGGGTCTCCAGCTCAAGCAGTCGAGCCGGATCGTCGACCATGTCGAGTTCGGTGACGAGCGCTCGCAGCCCCGCCAGCCGTCCGGCCTCGACCTCGCCGCAGCCGTGCGCCACCAGGCCGCACTCCACCAGCAGGTGGAACGAGTCCAGCGAGGCTGCCGCCTCCGCGTCCTGCATCACCGCGACGACGGTCTCCCATGCCGAGGCGACGAAGGTCCCGCCGGCCCGCCCGCGGCGCCGGTCGAGCAGGCCGTCCTGGCACATGCCCTCCAGGGCGCGGCGCACCGTGATCTCGCTGATCCCGAGCTCGTCGGCGAGGACCCCGGTGTCCGGCAGCCGGTCGCCGGGGAGCACCGATGCCAGCCGCACCTGGAGCGCGATCCGGGAGCGGACGAGCTCGGCCCCGGTCTGGCCGCCGCCGCCCAGCAGAGCGCGCGCACCCGCCACCCCGGCGGCCGGCGCCGCAGGGAGGCGTCCTCCAGGGCCGAAGGGGACGAACTTGCCTGCCGGGTTCACCACGCAGTCACTCTAACCATCCGTTGCTCGAGGCAGCGGACCGGAGGCGGGACGCGCGGGGCGCCGGGCCGCCTCCGGTCCGTCGGCGGCTCAGGCGACGGCCTCGCTCTGCGGGGCCGGTTGGGCCGATTCGCCCTCGCCGGATTCGCTGAAGGACATCTCGGGCGGGGCGACCCGGAAGCCGCGGGTCAGGTAGGCGAGGTAGATGATGCCCAGGCCGAGCCAGATCAGCCCGAGCGTCAGCGCCGCGCCGTCCAGGTTGGTCAGGAGCCAGGCGTCGATCACCGTGCCGACCGCCGGCACCGCGAGGTAGGAGACCGGGTGCGGGCGCTCCCCGGCGCGCCTCCTGCGCAGGTAGGAGGCGATCACGCTGAGGTTGACGAAGGTGAACGCGGTGAACGCGCCGAAGTTGATGAAGGAGGTCGAGGTCGCCACGTCGAGCTTCAGGGCGATGAGCCCGACCGCGCCGGTGAGCAGGATGTTGCCGGCCGGGGTGCGGAACCGCTCGTTGAGCCGACCGAAGACGCTGCGCGGCAGCACCGAGTCGCGGCCCATGGCGTACAGCAGCCGCGAGGTGCTTGCCTGGGCGGCCAGGCCGGAGGCGAACTGGGCGACCACCAGACCGGCCAGGAAGAAGGAGGAGAACAGGTTGCCGCCGATGGTCTTGGCGATCTCGAAGGCGGCGGAGTTGGGGTCGGCGAAGGAGCTGCCGGGGTGGACCAGTTGGGTGGTGTAGGCGACCAGGACGAAGATGCCGCCGCCGATGAACGCGGTGAGCATGATGGCGCGCGGAATGGTCCGCTGCGGCTCCAGGGTCTCCTCGGTGAGCGTGGTCACCGCGTCGAAGCCGAGGAAGGAGTACGCGGCGATCGCGGCGCCGGCCGAGACGCCGGACCAGGTGGTGGAATGGTTGGCGAAGGGCGCGACACTGAACGCGGCCCCGGCCCCGCCCAGATGCATCACGTGGGCGACGGAGAGCGCCACGAAGAAGCCGATCACCAGAACCTGAAAGGCCATCAGCAGGTCGGTGGCGCGCTCGGCCGCCTTGATGCCGACGACGTTGAGCGCGGTGGTGATCGCGATGAAGCCGACGATCCAGACCCAGAACGGCACGGCCGGGAACTCGGCCTGCAGGTAGGCGCCGCCGATGAGCCAGATGACCATCGGCAGGAAGAAGTAGTCGAGGAGGGTGGCCCAACCGACCAGGAAGCCGACGCGGGAGTCGATCTCACGGCGTACGTAGGTGTACGCGGAGCCGGCGACGGGGTGTGCCTTGGCCATCCGGCCGTAGCTGTGCGCGGTGAACAGCATCGCGGCCAGGGCCAGTAGATAGGCGCTGGGTACGGATCCGTCGGTGGCGCCGGCGATCACGCCGTAGGTGCCGAGCACGATGAGCGGTGCCATGTAGGCCAGGCCGAACAGGACGACCGACCGGAGCTTGAGTGCGCGACTGAGGGTCGCGGGTGAAGCGTTGTTCACGGGGACTCGCTAAGGGGTGCGGGGACGAGGGCGGGTCAGGCGCGGGGAGCGGACGCGGGCCGCCAGCGGCGGGGGTCGATCCGGCCTGCGTACAGCGGTAGTTCGATGGGGGCGTCGGCGTCGGTGAACTGCTCCCACATGCGGTTGAGGCCGGCCGTGCCGAGAGTGCGGGTCCGGGTGACCTGGTCCAGGTCGAGTACCTCGGTGAGGACGACGGGCTCGGCGTCGGGGGCCTCGGCGGTGACCCGGCCCTCGGGGTCCACGATCAGGCTGCGGCCGGTGCCGACGGGTGCGGCGGCGTTCACACTGACCACGTGAAGCTGGTTGACGATGGCGTGCGCCCGGGCGAGGACCAGCTCCTGCTCACGGTCGGCGGTGGTTGTCTCCACCTGATTGACGATCACTTCGGCGCCCAGCCAGGCCAGTTGCCGGGCCACCTCGGGGAACCAGCTGTCGTAACAGATGGCGAAGCCGATCCGGCCGGCCTCGGGGAGGTCGAAGACCACGAAGCGGTCGCCCGGGTCGTACGGCTCGTAGGGCCGCCAAGGAAAGATCTTGCGGTAGGAGGCGACCAGTCGTCCTTCGGGGGAGAACGCCAGTGCCGTGTTGAACAGGGCGCCGTCGGATCCGCGTTCGCAGACGGTGCCGGGGAAGATCCAGACGCCGAGGTCTCCGGCGAGTTCGGCGAGCTGCCGGGTGCGGGGCCCGTCAAGTGGCTCGGCGGCGGCCTGGAGCAGTTCGTGGCGCTCCTCGGTCGTACCGTCGACGCCGCACAGGTGCATCTCGGGGTGGATCACCAGCCGTGTCTCGGGGTGCGCCGCCAGCAGCTCGGTCACCTCGGAGGCGAAGCCGTCGAGCGCGGTGGCGGCTGGTCGGGGGGCGACCTGGGCAGTCGCGATGGGCAGGAGCCGAGGCATGGCGAGACCTCCAAACAATTCGAAGCAGCCAAGATGCGACATGCGCGGCAGGCTGGAACGAGCCGTTCCGGCATGGGTGGAAAATTAGAGCATGGTGAACACTTAAACAAGACCCCGTTGCGCGGACCCCGGGCGCGCCGACGGCGCGGACGCCCTCAGGGGGCCGGGGCGTCCGCGTTCGCTTCGGTGTCGGTGATTGTCTTGGGGCTGGGGTTCAGTGCCCCCGGGTGGAGGGCTGCCCCGGGTTGAGCGGAGGCGACCGCGTCCGTGCGGGTGCGTCGCGTCGGCCGGGCGCCGGCGAAGGCCCGCAGGCTGCGGCCGACCGGGGCGGGGGTCGATCAGCGCCCGGTGGCCACCTGCGGGCATGGCGTCACCAGACCGGCACGGAGGCGTTCGAGAGACCGCCTGGCGGTACTGAACGCCCGGAAGGCGCCGTGCCGCGATCGTGACGGTGATCCCTGGAGGCAGTCACAACCCGATGTCATGACAAATCGCCTGAATTCGAACAATTCGCGTGATGTTGGATGAATCAAACTATGCCGGACGCTTGTGCCCCGGGAGATCCGCGCGGCGGGGGACCGGCCTGCAACGCCGCGGCCTCGTCAACGGCGGTCCGCTCGACCCGTACAAGGCCCGCGTGCGGCTCCGCCTCCTGCTTGCCCTCGGTGCCGACCGGACAGCCGTGGCCGATGCATTTGCCCCGCACGGGTGAGGAGGCGGCCCCGGGGTGATCGAGCTGTGGGCGTCAGCCGGTCGCGGTGGACTTCTGGCCTGACGGGGTGACGGCGTACCACTCCTCGTCCTTTCCCTGGCCGTTCGCCTGCCCGGCCTCTGTGTCGCCCACGTACCGGTACAGCGGCCAGCCGGCGAGGGTGAGTTGTTTCATGCCCCTTCGGTGGACCGTGCCCAGCAGGCTCTTCTCGACCCCCGAGGTCTGTACCGAGTCCTGCACGATGACAGGTATCCACGTCCTTGTGCACGCACCGGCGCACGTCCACTTGGAGGGAGTCGGCTGGTCCTTGTCGTAGCGGTAGAGGGTCATCCCCTTGTCGTCGGTGACCACGCTGCCCACGCCCGTCATCGCCTTGGCCATCACCAGGGTGGTCGTGCCGATGTGCCCGCGGCCGGAGTTGCCGCTGACGGTCGGTGCCGGGGTGGCCGGTGCGGAGGGCGCGGGATTCGACGCGGCCGGGGCGACGGGGGCAGCGCCTCCGGGGCTGGTGCTGTTCGGGGAACCGCACGCCCCCAGCAGGAATACGGAGGCGAGCCCTACGACCAGGCTGGGGACGGTGCGTCGCGGGATCAAGAAGTTGCCCTTCGTCGGGAGTCGGATCCACCTGCTCCCTTAGTACGTCGGGTGACTTCCGCCCTCTCAGCCGCTGATGTCACATGACCGAGTCTTGACCATCGCCGTGCGGGCGCTGATCGCGGCCGGTGTTCGACGGTCGCCGCGAGAAAATAGTAGCCATGTACATAGTAGCCATGTAATGTATGCGAGGTGAGTTCAGCAACTGAGGGCGCCACGGCGGGTTTCCTGGTCTGGCGCTTGTCGATGAAGTGGCGGGTGGCCGTCGACCGGGCGGTCGCGCCGCTGGGTCTGACCCATGCCCAGTACTCGTTGATGGCGTCGTTGTACGGCATGGGGCGCTCCGGGCTGCAGCCCAGCCAGCGGCGGCTCGCCGATCAGACAGGGCTCGAGGCGTTGTACGTTTCCAAGCTCGTCCGTGCCCTGGAGACGGCCGGACTCGTCGACCGCACCCGGGACCCGAGCGACCCGCGCGCCATGCAGTTGTCGCTCACCGAGCAGGGGCGCGACGTCACGGCCCGCGCGATCACGGTGGTCCAGGGGCTGCTGGACCAGTTGCTGAAGCCGCTCGGCGGACAGGACAGCCCGCGGGCAAGGGAGTTCACCCGCGAGCTGGCGACCCTGCTCGACGCACCTCTTGATCCGTACACCGAGAACGAGAAGGAGCAGTCATGACCACCACCGCACCCCCGGTCAACGGCCGGGTCATAGCCTTGGCGCACTATTCCGCGCGTGCCCTCCTGGAGGGCGTGCTGGACCGCCACGGTGCCACGTTCCACCAGAGTGTGACGCTCCGGGCCGTCGTGGTCGCGGGCGGGTCCGTCGGCCGGCACCAACTCGTCAGCGACGTCACCGGCTCGCTGAAGACCGACGAGTCGGTCGTGCGCGGCGTGATCGAGGAGCTGACGGTCGCGAAGCTGCTGGAGGAGGATCCGGCGGAGGCGTCCCGGCTGCGGCTCACGGACGCCGGACGGGAGCTGTACGAGAGCACCACCGCCGAGACCGCCGAGATCTCCTCCCGGTTGTACGCCGGTATTCCGGCCGAGGATCTCGCCGTCGCGGGCCGAGTGCTGGCACTGATCACCGAGCGCGCGAACGCCGAGTTGGCCGACGCCTGAGGGCTCAACGGGGCAGCCGCGAAGGCCGGACTGAATCGCTCGATCGCTGATGCCGGATGGGGGTGTTCCTCGCGATCCTGGCCGCCAAGGCGGAAGGTGCCGGACGGGAGGTGTTGGCGGTGGACCCCGCCAACACCTCCCGGCGGTGCCCCGCATGCGGGCACACAGCCAAGGAGAACCGGCCCACACAGAAGAGGTTCCACTGTCAGGCGTTGCGACCACCAGGCGCACGCGGACACGGTGGGCGCCCTGCAAGTTCTACGGGCCTGGCTGGTCCGTCGCGACGCCGACCCGGTATGGCGAGAAGCCCCCTCGTCTATGAGGGGGAGGAGTCACTTTCTCAGCGTCGAGTCAAGTGAAGTCGACACCGAACCCTTCGGACTCGACGAGACGGCTGGGATCAGATCTGCGACCCGTTCGAGTTGGTCGCGCTGGGAGCGCAGGTCCAGGGCGCCGAGGCGGGCGACGAGGTGCCGCACGCCGGCAGCGGCGTACTGGCGTAGGCGCTCCAGCACCTGGTCGGCTGGGCCGGTGACCACGGCCTGGATTCTCTCCAGCTCCTCCAGCGGCATGCCGTAGGTGGCCCGCGCGTAGGCGTCCATGGTCCGACGGCCGCTGTCGATGCCGTCGTCGATCCGTACCGAGACGAACAGCGCGGGGGTGATGTCCTCGGCCGTGCGTCCGGCGTCGGCCGCCGCTCTGCGGACATCGCGGAGACCGAACGTGTAGTCGGCGGGGTCAGGCGGGTAGGGCAGCCATCCGTCGTACAACTGGCCGGTGCGGACCAGCGCGGCGGGGGTCGCGCCGCCGAGCCAGATCGGCGGGCCGCCGGCTCGGGACGGCCTGGTCGTGGGCGGGATCTCGGCGAACCGGAGGATCTCGCCGTGGAAGGAGGCCGCGCCGTCCCACAGGGCCCGCCACAGCGCGACCGTCTCGTCCAGGCGGGCGAAGCGCCGTTCCCAGGGCACCTCGGACAGCGAGTACAGGGGCCGTCCGAAGCGGCCGGGGAAGCCGGCGCCGACGGCCACGGTGAGCCGGCCGCCGGACAGCAGGTCGACGGACGCGAGTGACTGCGCGGCCTGGATCGGCCGGCGCAGGAACGGCATCAGTGCCGCCGTACCGAGCGTCACGGTCTCGGTCGCCGGGGCGAGCGCGGCCAGCATGGTGAGCGCCTCGATACGCGGGCTGATCAGGGAGTCGTTGACGAAGAGCGAGGAGAGGCCCGCGCGTTCGGCCTGGCGGCCGAAGGCGACCAGTTCGCGGGGGTCGTCGGCCGGGCCCCACTGGGCGGTTCCGGTCGGAAGCAGTGCGCCGATGTCCATGTCGGCGATGTTCACGACCGGCTGGGCTGCCGACAATTCCCTGCGGGGAATGGCCCCGAACCCCCGTCGCCGTTACAACAGGCCTGTGGACTTCCCTGGTGCGCTCCGCGAACGTCGTATCCGCAGTCATCTCAGCCAGCTCGACCTGGCGCTGCGGGCCGGCACCACGCAGCGCCATCTCAGTTTCATCGAATCCGGCAGGTCCGTCCCCGGCCGGAACATGGTCCTGCGGCTGGCCGAGTCACTGGAACTGCCGCTGCGGGAGCGCAACGACCTGCTGCTGGCCGCCGGGTACGCGCCCGCCTACCCCGAGAGCTCACTCGACGACCCGGTGCTGGCCCCTGCTCGCACGGCGATCGACCACATCCTCCGCGGGCATCTGCCGTATCCGGCGCTGGTGGTGGACGGTGGCGGTGACCTGATCGCCGCGAACACCGCATTCGGCCTGATCACCGAGGGTGCGGCCGCCGAGCTGGTGGGACCGGGCAGGAACGTCTACCGCCTTGCGCTGCATCCCGACGGCCTGGCTCCCCGCATCCGCAACCTCGGCGAATGGGCGCGCCACATCCTGGCTCGCCTCGGCCACCTGGAGGAGCTGCACGCGGAGCTCAGCGGGTACCTCCCCGAGCTGGAGCCGTCCGCCGGGCAGCTCGGCTTCGCGGTCCCGCTCCACCTGGAGTCGTCCTACGGCGAGCTGCGCCTGATGACGACCGTGACGACCTTCGCCACCGCCGTCGACGTGACACTCGCCGAGCTGAAGCTGGAGGCGTTCCTGCCGGCCGACCCGGCGACGGCCGCGGCTCTGTCCGCGGCCGCCGGGAGCTCGTAGCGGCGGTGGCGAGTCTTGCACGCGTGACAGCGCGGGCGGCGTCCGTATCGACGGGCCATGGCACAAAAAATGGGGTCGTGATCGCCGTCGTGCGCCCGGAGTCTCGCAAATTCCTTGGGCCCGATGCTGGTTCGCCGGCACCCCGAGAAGGTCGTGGCGGTGGAGAGGAAATGATGTCCGAGCGTGCGCTGATCACCGGAGTGACCGGGCAGGACGGGTCCTACCTGGCAGAACATCTGATCTCCCAGCTGTACGACTACGCCACCACCTGGTGACGAGCGCACAGCGCCTGCGTCCGAGGCAGCGCGGCCACCCGTCTTCCCGAGGGAGGTCTCGCCGCCGGACGCGTCAGACCCGCATCGCCTGCGGCGCCCGGCGTCGGGACCGAATATCAGGTTCCAGGCCCTGTGCGAGATGCCTGGCCCCGGGGATGATCGCCTCAGACCCGGACGACGATCTTGCCCGTGTGCCGGTTGGACTCCATCAGGCGGTGGGCGTCCCGGATGCGGTCCAGGCCGTCGAAGACCTCGCCGACGACCGGGCGGAGGGTGCCGTCGGCGAGCCCGGAGTTGATGTAGTGGGCGGCGCGGCGGCGGCCACCCTCGGTGCCGGTGACGGCGAAGTTGGCGTACCCATGGATCGTGAGCGGCCAGCGCCTGGGCAGCAAGATGGGCTGCTCGTCCAGCCGGCCGTAGCTGACCAGCGTCCCGTCCTGCACCACCGCCTCGCCCAGGGCGGCGAATCCCGAGCCGCCGATCGCGTCAAGAACGATGTCCACGCCGCGCCCAGCGGTCAGCCGCCTCGTCTCCTCGACCACGTCGTCCTCCCCGCTGACGACGACGTGCTCCGCGCCCAGGTCGAGCAGCCGCTGACGCTTGGCGCCGGTGCTGGTGGTGACGATCGGGACGGCGCCGGCCCGGCGGGCGACCTGGATCGCCGCCGTACCGACCCGCTGGCGGCGCCCGTGACGCGCCGGCCTTCGAGGCGGTCATGGCCGGAGTCCGGATCCCGATGTGTCAGAGTCAGACCGCGCCGACGCCGCGCAGGAAGGCGTCTGCGACGAGGTCGGCCGCCTGTGGGGGATCCACCGCGGGGAACCGGTGGGCGATGCTGTCGACGAGTGCGTCGAGGACCGCACGCGCCCAGGCCGGATCGGTGTCGGCGCGCAGGTAGCCCTCGTCGCAGGCGCGCTGGACGAAGGCGCTCAGGCGTGCGCTCTGTGCTTCGCGACGCGCGTTGGCTTCGGGGTCCTTCTGCATCATGCGGCGGGTGTCGAGAGGCCACTCCCGGCTGACGGGGATGATCCCCTCCAGGTATCGGTGGAGGGCGACCGGCACGGGTGCCTCGGTGAGCCGTGCCTCGTCGAGAACGCGCTCGGCCGAGTCCAGCTTGGCCTGGAACACGGCGCGCAGCAGTGTCTCCCGGTTCGCGAAGCGGCGATGGACGGTGGTGCGGTCGACACCCGCTGCCGCGGCGATGGCTGCCATCGATGCGCTCGGGTCCTCCGCCAGGAGGCGGGCCCCGGTCCGGAGGACGGAGGTCAGGTTGCGTGCGGCATCGGCTCTCATGATCCGGCGATCCTAACGCGCAGTGGTGGTTACCGCACCATTGTCCCATGGTGAGATGCACCTCATTCATTTACTGCAACATAGATGTTGCAGTTTCTGCGATAACACTTACATTGGAGTTGCGTCCTGGAGGGCGGCAAGACACGACAAGACGGATGAGGAGTGCGCCATGACGCGGACTTGGCTGATCACCGGTGGTTCCCAGGGGCTGGGCAGGGCCCTGGTTCTCGAGGCTCTGGCGGCCGGTGATCGAGTCGTTGTGACCTCGCGCAGACCGGAGGCCCTGGCCGATCTGCAAGCGGAGTATCCGGAGCGGGTCGAGACCGTGGCGCTGGACGTCACGTCCCCGTCCGAGGCCCGGGGCGTGGTCGCGGCCGCCGTGGAGCGATTCGGCACCATCGACGTCGTCGTGAACAACGCCGGTTATGCCACCAGCGGCTCGATCGAGGACTTCCCGGAGGACGACTTCCGGGCGCAGGTGGAGGCCAACCTGTTCGGTGTGATCAACGTGACCCGGGCTGCCCTGCCCGTGCTGCGCGGCCGGCGGTCCGGACACATCGTCCAGATCTCGTCCATCGGCGGCCGGGTCGGCGGCACGCCCGGGCTCAGCGCCTACCAGACGGCGAAGTTCGGAGTCGAAGGCTTCTCCGAGGTGCTGGCGAACGAGGTGGCCCCGTTCGGTGTCAAGGTGACCATCGTGGAGCCGGGCGGCATCCGCACCGGCTGGGCGGCCGGCGCCGCGGCGGCCTCCGGTCCCGTCACCCCCGACTATGAGCAGACGGTCGGCGCATGGCTGGAGCGGTTCGCGGCGTACAGCGGCAACGAGCCCGGCGACCCCGCTCGAATGGCCCGCGCCGTCATCACCGCCGTGGACGCGCCCGAGCCGCCGCGTCGGCTGCTGCTCGGCAGCGACGCTCTGGGAATCGCGGTCGACGCGGAGCGGTCCCGCCTCGCCGAGGCCGACGCATGGGCCGAGGTCAGCCGCTCCACCGACCACGAGACCGTCTGAGGCATTCCGACCCCGGGGTGGGCATCGGCAGCCGCCGAATCCGTGCCCGCCGTACCGCGCCGTAACCGGGTCTCCTCCGCCACTGCGACATCACCCCGCCCCTGGGGTCCCCGACCACACTTCGCACGAGAGAACCGAGGATCATGACCGTTCGCGACAAGCTCTACATCGGCGGCTCCTGGGTCACCCCCAGCGACCCGGGCCTGCTGCTCGACATCGTCTCCCCGCATGATCAGTCCGTGCTGGGCCGCGTCGCCCAGGCCGCGCCCGCCGACGTCGACGCCGCCGTCGCCGCGGCTCGCGAGGCCTTCGACCACGGCCCCTGGCCGCACACCACCCCCGAGGAGCGGCAGGAGATCATCCGGCGCCACGAGGCACTGCGCGCCGCCCGCGCCGACGAGGTCGCCGCGGCCATCTCCGTCGAGAACGGCTCGGCCGGCTGGTTCACCAAGGCCGGTCAGCCCTTCCTCACCCGCCAGGTCGAGGCCTACCTCAAGGCGGCCGAGGAGTTCGGCTGGGAGGAGGTCATAGAGCCCTCCGACCCGTCGGTGGCGTTCGACACCATCGTGCGGCGTGAGGCGATCGGCGTGGTCGCCGCGGTCATCCCGTGGAACTCGCCGTTCTCCGCCGCCACCGCCAAGCTGATCCCGGCCCTGCTGGCCGGCAACACCGTCGTCCTGAAGGTCTCCCCGGAGAACTCCCTCAGCATGATGCTGCTGGCGGATCTGTGGCACGAGGCCGGACTTCCGGCGGGCGTGCTCAGCATCCTTCCCGCCGACCGCGAAACCAGTGAGTACCTCGTCTCGCACCCGGACATCGACAAGATCGCCTTCACCGGCTCCACCCGCGCCGGCCGCCGCATCGCCGCCATCGCGGGCGAGCACCTGAAGCGGGTCAGCCTGGAACTGGGCGGCAAGTCCGCCGCCCTCATCCTGGAGGACGCGGACCTGGACGCCGCCGTACAGGGCCTGCGCTTCGGCTCCTTCGGGAACAACGGCGAGGCGTGCATCCTGCAGACCCGCATCCTGGCCCCTCGCAGCCGCTACGAGGAGGTCGTGGCCGCACTGAAGGACATGGTCGAACGTCTGAAGGTCGGCGACCCCTCCGCCCCCGACACCTTCATCGGCCCGATGATCCGCCCCGACCAGCAGCTGCGTGTCATCGACTACATCAACATCGGCATCGAGGAGGGCGCCCGCCTGGTCACCGGCGGGCCGCAGATCCCCGAGGGCCTTGAGAAGGGCAACTACGTCACCCCGACCCTCTTCGCCGACGTGGACAACTCCATGCGCATCGCTCAGGAGGAGATCTTCGGCCCGGTGCTGGCCGTCATCGCCTACGACGACGAGGACGACGCCGTCCGTATCGCCAACGACTCGCAGTACGGCCTCTCCGGCGGCATCTGGAGCGCCGACCCCGACCGCGCCCTGGCCGTAGCCCGCAGGCTGCGCACCGGCACCGTCACCCTGAACGGCTCGCCCATGAGCTTCGACGGTCCCTTCGGCGGCTACAAGGCCAGCGGACTCGGCCGCGAGTACGGCAAGGTCGGCCTCACCGGCTACGTCGAGCACAAGACCATCACACGGCTCCGGCAGTCGTAGCCGACCGTGCCGCAGCGCGGGCCGGGGATCACCCCCGGCCCGCTCCGTCGGTCGTCAGCCGTCGGTCGTCAGCCGTCGGTCGTCAGCCGAGGAGCTTGCTCGCCAGCGTCGCGGCGTTGTAGGAGCCCCAGCCGGAGGTGAAGTCCCAGCCGGTGGCCGCGGAGTAGGCGCCGTTGCTGCCGCTGGTGATGTCGTGGAAGCCGGTGCCGCTCGCCGAGTACAGGGCGGGGTTGGCGAAGCCGAGCTTGGCCTTGCCGGCCGCAGCGGCCTGCTGGTTGTACAGCGCGGCGAACGCCGCCCACTCGGGCGCGGCGGCGCTGGTGCCGCCGACCGAGGTCCAGGAGCCCTGCGAGTAGATCGAGACGCCGGGGCTGGGGTTGGCGTGGGCCGACACGTCCGGCACCTGGCGGTAGCCGCCGCCCGCGCTCTTCTGCACCGCGGTCTGCCAGCTGGGGATCTTGAAGACGGAGGACTTGCCGCCACCACCGCCGGACCAGGCCACCTCCTTGCTCCAGGCGCTGGAGGAGGTGACGGTCAGCTTGGTGCCGCCGACGCCGGTGACGTACGGGTCGCTCGCCGGGTAGTCGACTGAGGTGCCGCCGTCGCCCGCGTCGTCGGAGCCGTCGTCGCCGGAGGCCGCGTAGAAGCCGAGGCCCTCGGCGGCGCCGGCCTTGAAGACGGCGTCGACCGCGTTGATGTTGGAGGTGGTGCGGGCGCTCTCGGCCGCACCCCAGCTGATCGAGGTGGTCGGGATGCCGCTGTCGACGATGGCCTGGTAAGTGTCGACCTCGCCCGCGTCGGAGTTGGGTCCCTCGAATACGGTGACGTTCGCCTTGGGAGCGATCGCGTGCAGGACCTCGATGTCCAGCTCGACCTCGACCTGGCCGTCGCCGAGCGCGCCGGAGCCGCCGTCGACCTTCTGCACGGTCGGGGTGGGCGAACCCAGGCTGTAGTGGTTGTCGTACGCGGTGATGTTGGACTGCTGGAAGCCGTCGAACTCGAGCAGCGCGATCTTCTGGCCGCTGCCGGTGTACGTACCGGGGACGTTGTAGCCGCCCTTGAGCTGGGCCGGGGTGTACCCGCCGCCCGGGCCGTCGTGGGGGCTGACGGTGGACGGCGTGGCCTGGTGGTGCAGCTGGACGCGGTTGTTGAGGCCCGCCACGTCGCTGACGAGGGAGGCGATGGCGGCCGGCAGTGTCGGCGCGGTGTCGTTGGCGTAGAAGGAACGCCCCGTCCTGGCGTCCTTCCAGGTCGACAGCTTGGTGCCGAAGGCCTTCTCCAGCTGGGCGGCGGTGCCGCTGGCGTCGACCAGCAGGTTGCCGGAGTGGACGGTCCCGACGGTCAGGCCCTGGGCGTGCAGGTAGTCCTTGAGCTGCTTGATCTCGGCGTCGGTCCGGCCGAAACGGGCCGCGAACTGGCTCTTCGTCAGGTAGTGGCCGTAGGAACTCGACCGCGGGTCACTGACCTCGGCGACGAAGGTGTCAAGCGCCTTGTCACCTCTGGGCGTCAGGCTGATCGCCACCGATATCCGCTTCCCGGCCGCGACGTTTCCGGTGCGGGCCGCGTTCTGCTTCAGGCCTGGCAGGACGTCTCCGGTGAGGGCGGCACGGGTCGCGTGCGGCTGCGGGGCGTTCGCGGCGTACGCGGTGGGGACGACCGCGGTGACCAGGGCCGGCACGGCGACCAGACCGAGCAGTTTCAGACGTGACTTCACTGAAGTCCTCCGGGGAGTGGGGGAGTTGTTCCCGAAGTGGAACGGCTTCACCGTAGAAAGAGCGGCCCCACCCCCATAAGCGGGGGAACCCTTGCTTTACCTGTTAACAACTGATGTCACGTCAACGGCGTGTGTAGTCAGCACGGCGGGTCTGGGTACGGCCGGGCTGACTCGTGATCACGCCCTGCTCCGGAAGCTTCGCTTGACCGCTGTCACCGGAGTCGACGACCGTTGCCCCGGAGGCGATGAGGGCGACCGTCATCGCGTGGGCGAGCGCGGTGCGTGAGCGGACCCCGACCTTCCGGTAGATCCGCGACAGGGTCCCTTCCACCGTCTTGACACTGATGAACAGCTCTGCGGCGACTTCGCGGTTGGTTGCCCCGCCCCCGACCAGCTCCGCGATCCTGGCCTCCGTGGGCGTGAGTTCGGGCCCGCCCGCGCCCGCCTCACCGCTCCGGTCTCCGGCGTCCAGCCGGGACAGCTCGTCCCGGGCCCGCGCCGCCAGGGGAGCGGCGCCGATCCGTGTGGCGGTCTCCAGCGCCTCGCCGAGAACCGCTCGCGCCGCGCTCCTGCGGCGCGAGCGGCGCTCGACCGCGCCGAGCGCGATCAGGGTGCGCACCAGCTCCATGGGCAAAGGGAGTTGACGCAATCGGTCCACGGCGGCACGCAGCCGCGCCGCCCCCTCCTTCGCCCGGCCGATCCCCGCCTCCCGCAGTCCCTCCGCCCGCTCCAGAGCGGCCAGCACGCTGCCGGGCGTATGGCCGGTCACGCGGGCGTAGGCCTCGCGGACGACCGCCCCGGCCTCGTCCGTCTCACCGAGGAGGACCAGGGCCTCGGCCAGATCGCCGTACCAGTGCAGCAAGGGTGGGTCGGCGGCGCACATGACGGCTCCGAGTTCCCTCACGCGCCGTAACGCCTCGACCGCGGCCGCCGCCCCCCGCGGGTCGCCGGGGAGCAGTTCGGCCTGCCCGAGCACGGCCAGTGCGCGGAGCAGGAACAGCCGGTCGCCGTCGGCTTCCGAGGCGCGTACCGCCTGCTCGGCCAGCTGCCGGGCCTCCTCGGCGGTGCCGCCCGCGGTGGCCGCCAGCGCGGCCGCGTACAGCGCGGGAGCCGCCTGGGCCTGGTCAACCGAGCAGCGTGCGGCGGTGTGCAGTGCCTCGCGGCAGTGTCCGGTCCGCACCTGGATCCGGGTCAGAGCCACCAAGGTCGCCATGACCTCCTCGACGCCGGCCAACTCCCCGATGTCGGCCAGGAGTTCGACGACCTGTTCCCGGGCCTCGGTCACTCTGTCGGAGTCCAGGGTGAGGATCGCCCGCATCCGGATCAGCCGCCAGCTCTGCGGGCCGCCGTCGGCGCCCCCGGCCAGGGCGAGCGCCTCCTCCAGCGCGACGCCCGCCGCGATCGGGTCGCCGCCCAGGGATCGCACTCGGGCGAGAGTGGCGAGCGCCCCGATCCGGGTCTCCGTGTCGCCTGCCACGGCCGCTTGCCTCGCAGCGCGCCGGGCATGCCAAGCGGCTTCCGTCAACTCCCCGCACAACAGGCCGCGTACGGCCGCCCAGTGGTGGAGCCACGCCTCGGCCTCCGGATCGCCGTCGGCGTCTCGGAGGCCCTTTTGGATCAGGGCCTGGGTACCCTCCAGCGCCTGTCCGGCGTTGCGCAGCAGGACCAGCCGGGCCCGCACCCGCCGGCGTGCCGAACCCGATTCGGCGAGGACGGTCTCGGCGGCCCGACCCGCCTCCTCCAGTCGTCCGGCGTCGCACGCGTACTCGGCGGCAGTCAGCAGCCGGTCGGCCCGGTCCGCGGACCGGTCGCCGGGGGTGCGGCGGGCGGCGAGCAAGGCCAGTTCGCAAGCGGTGCCGAGCGCGCCGTCGCGGCGCGCGGACTCCGCCGCGGACATCAGTGTGCGGGCGGTGTCCTCGTCCTCGTGCGGGCGGGCGTGGGCGAGATGGCGGGCTCGCTCGACAGGCTCCGTGATCGCGCGGGCCAGCAGCGCGTGTGCCTCCCTGTGGCTGTTCTCCGAGGCGTCGGCGTAGACGGCGGCCCGGATCAGCGGATGCCGGAAACGTATGGTTCCGCAGGCGTCGGTCGTCGCGACGCCGAGCCGTTCGGCCTCCGCCAAGTCCGCGGCAGGGCGGGGGAGCCCGGCGGCACGCAGCAGGGTGAGGTCTGGACGGGTGGCGGCGCTCGTGACGAGCAGAGTGCGCTGCACCGTCTCCGGTAGCGTGCGGGCCTGGTCCAGCACCAGGGTGCGCAGTCTTCGGGGCACGGGCAACATCGGCCCGAGGACCACGGATGCCGGGCCCCGCAGGGCCGCTCGCCCCAACTCCAGTGCGTACAACGGATTGCCGGCGGCAGTGTCCTGGATCGCCCGCACCACCCCCATCGGCAGGTCGGCCGCGATGCCGGCCTGCACGAGATCGGCCACCTCGTCGTCCGTCAGCGGCGGCATCGGAAGTTCGGCGGTGCCCGGCGGGCAGCAGCGCAGCCGCTCGGGCTGTTCACCGTCCGCCACCCGCTCGGCGGCCACCACCCGTATGTCCAGGCCGCCCAGGCGGCGTACGGCGAAGGCGAGTGCCTCGGCGGTGAGCTCATCGAGCCACTGCAGGTCGTCGAGGACCAGCACGACGGGGCCGTTGGCGGCCAGAGCGCGCAGCACGTCGAGGACGGCGACGCGCACCGCGAGACTGCTGCGGCCGTCGGCCGGTTCCGGGCCGTACAGCAGGGCTGCCCTCAGCGCAGCCCGCGGCTCGGGCGCGAGGGCCTCCAGGCAGCTCTCCGGCACACCGGCGAACAGGTCGATGAGGCCGACGAACGGGAGCCGGGCGTCCTCCTCGGCGGGCGCGCAGTGCAGCACGGTGCCGACCGACGGGGCATGCGCCCCCAAGGACGCCAGAAGGGCTGCCACGAGTGTGGACTTGCCGATCCCCGTGGGACCGTGGAAGAGCACTCCGGGACGGGCTGTCAGTTCGGCCCGGGCGGCGTCGAGCAGCGCGCGGCGCCCGGTCAGTGACCGTGCTCCCATTGCAGTGGCCCATCCTTTGCCCTGGGGGTGGCACCCGAGGTCGTCGTGCCTGATGCGTCCGGTGACGGGCTGCACCCGGCACCGAGGGCGGAACCATCGGTACGACGAGTGCGGCAGGTCCCGGCACGGTGGATCATGTGTTCATGACAACCCGCGTGGAATCGGATGTCAATGGCGGCCGCCACGCGGTCTGTTCGCCATCTCCCCCGAGGGGATCGAGGTGGTCCTCGTGCTGCGGGCCGTACGCTCATCGGTCGGCCCCGTGCAACTGCGCGGTGTCAGGTCGCCGGCCCAGCTCCGGTGCGACCAGGTGCCGGACATCGTGCAGGATCTGCTCGTATTCCTCCCGCCGGAACTCGTACGGCAGCTCCAGGCGAAGCTCCGACACGGCCGACAGCACGGGATCCGTGGCCAGTCGCTCCAGGATCCGCTCCACGGTGGTGGGCGCCCTCGCCGTCGATCTCGACGGCGAGGTGCGGAGCGGGGCCGGACATGGGCGTTCCTTCCGAGAACACGAGGCTTGGCGGCCACAAGACCGCGACACGGCGGCCGACGGGACGGGCCGGCAGGGATCAGACGTGTTCGGAAGGACAGACCGCGGACGAGGTGCGGCAGTAGTCGACATGCCGCCGGGTGATCAGCCGGGCACCGGTGCACGCACCGTGCCGCGCCGCGCCACGTACGTGCATCGAGGGCCTCCACCCGTCCGGGACTTGCGAGTTCAACGTACGTCGTCCGCCCCTGCGAGTGTCAAGGGCCTTAGATGCAGCCCACACCTGCCGAGAAACGGCTGGGCGGTGGCTGCGACCGGCCGCACCGGAACGACGGCGGCTGTGGAGTCGCGCGCCCGGCGGGAAATGTCAGACACCCCCTCGCAGTCCCCACCGCCGGTAGCCGACCGGGTCGGAAAAAGGGGTTGTGTGGGATGAAGATCGGGCTGGTAGCTTTCAGTCAACCGTGACCCGCCCGAGGAGGTGAGACCCATGCACGTTGTGTCCCTATGGGTGCTCCCCCTCGTCGTCACGGTCGGGCGACTGACATAGGTGTCGCCGGGAGCGCCCCCACAGCAAGGCACTCCCGAAAGGCAACACCCCATGCATTCCGTACAGTTCGTCGCGGAGACGTCGGCAAACGGCGTCGTCGAACGCGACTTCACCGTGGGCGACGTCCCCGGCGTGCTCTGGTCGCCCGCCTCCGGCCCCGACCGCGCCCCCCTGGTGTTGATGGGCCACGGTGGCGGCACGCACAAGAGGTGGCCGGCGATGACGGGCCGTGCACACCGGCTCGTGACCGGCTGCGGATTCCACGTCGCCGTTGTCGATGCGCCCGGCCACGGCGACCGGCCGCGCACCGCGCACGACGAGCAGGAGATCGCCGCACTGTTCAAGGCGAGGGAGGCGGGCGAGCCGGAAGGCCCGATCGTCGTCCGCTACAACGCCCACCTGGCGAAACGCGCCGTGCCCGAGTTGCGGGCGACCCTGGATGCCCTCCAGGAACTTGCGGAGATCGGCGCCGACGGGCCGGTCGGCTACTTCGGCCTGAACATGGGCACCGCGATAGGCGTGCCGTTCGTGGCGGCCGATTCAAGGATCACCGCCGCGGTCTTCGGTCTCCACTGGCCCGATGCTTTGGCCGAACCGGCGAAGCAGATCACCATCCCCATCGAGTTCGACATGCAGTGGGATGACGAACACATCCCGCGCGAGGCCGGTCTCGCGCTGTTCGACGCCTTCGCCTCGCAGGAGAAGACGTTGCACGCCAACGCGGGCAGGCACAAGGAACTGCCGAGGTTCGAGGCCGACAGCGCGGTCCGGTTCTTCGCCCGGCACCTCGGCCGGGCGGTCACCGCATCGGCCTGACCTGAGCGGTTGCGGCGCCCCGCATGCCGACGGGGCGCCGCTACCGCGGCCCCGGGTGGGGGCGGTGCCGGCGTCGCGAACCCGGGTGGCGACTTGAGCGAGGGGGGAGAAGATCGCGCGCTGGTCGAGCCGCGCGAGGCTGGTGGGCGGGCGCAATGCCGGCTCGACCCGCGGCCGGGTACGGCCGAGGAACGGTGTTGCCCCCGTCTGTGATCGTCACTAAGGTCGATCGGGTGACTGCCGGGTCGGCCATGGGCCACACACGAGTGAGGTTCCCGGCCTCGGCGTGAGCACGAGGCGGGCAAGAGGCCCGCCCCCTTCTCCGCGTCTCAGCTCCCGGCGCCCGCGTCCGGCGCCCCGTTTCAGCGGATCCCAAGACCGGAGACACACACCACTCATGCCCTATGACCAGCAGTACCCGTACGAATCCGAGCTGCCGTCGGCCGGCGTCCAGTTGAACCACACCGCCGTCTACGCGAGCGACCGGCAGCTGTCCGCCGAGTTCCTCGCCGTCGTCCTGGGCTTGAAGGGCGGCGCCCCGTTTGGGCCGTTCCTGCCCGTCGACCTCGGCAACGGCGTGACGCTCGACTACTACGAGAAGAGGGACGAGGCGATCCAGTCACAGCACTACGCCTTCCTCGTCCCTGACGAGCAGTTCGACGCCGTCATCACCCGTCTGGAGGCGGTAGAGGTCACCTACTACGCCGACCCCAGCCACACCGAACCCGGCCGGATCAACCGGCTCTTCGGTGGTCGCGGCGCCTACTTCGACGACCCGGACGGTCACAACATGGAGGTCATGACTCGGCCTTACGTCCGCCCTTAGGCCGTCACAGGGCTGTGATCAAGGGACGTCGCGGGTGAGATCTTTGATCCAGATCATGGACAACGCCGCTGCGTTTTGCGTCGTGGGCTGGGTGCAAGCCGCTGGAGCTTGATCGAGCCGCGCCTGCCAGGTCATGGGAGGGCACCGTGTTGCCCGACAGGAGGTCTCGGTTCGTAGCGTCTGTGCAGTCACCGGCATCAAGCCGGCCACGAGCCGAGTCCACCACGGTGTGAGGTGTGCCCCATGCCGTCGGCTGCCGGCCCGTGCATGCCGCCGCGGCAAGGGGCAGGGCGGTCCCGGCACGGCCCGTGAGAGTCAGAAGGCCCATGGTGTGTCACAGATGCGGGGCATGCCCTGTCTTCCCTGTGAAGCAGGTTCTGTGCGTCCGGACATGATCGTGTGCCCGGGCCCGGTTACGGAGGTGTGCCACGGTGTTGGAGATGGATTCAGTGGACGGAGCCCACGACCACGGGGGCCAGGACGGGGTCGGGCCCAGGATGCTGGCGGATGTGACGCCGCCGTTCATTCCGGAGGGTGCCTCGGGGATGACCGTTGTTGTCGAGTGGCCTCCCGGCCATCCCGGGACCCCTCCGCATCGGCACTCGGGGCCGTGTTTCGGCTATGTGATCGAGGGTGCGGTGCGGTTCGAACTCGAGGGGGAGCCGGAACGTGTGATCAAGGCGGGTGAGCCGCTGTTCGAGCCGGGCGGTGACATGATCCACTATCAGAACGGCAATGCTCTGTCGGATGCGCCGACCAGGTTCGTGGTGACGATGCTGTGTGCGCCGGGTCAGCCGATGCTGACGCTGGTAGATGACGAGGAGCTGGAGCAGCGGGCGCACCTGCGTGCCCCGCGGCCGTCCGCCGACTGAGTCGCGGGCAGGAGAGGGGGAGGCGGAGCCGGGATCCCGGTCCGGTGCGGGCGTTGCGCGCGTGGCCGGAGAGTCGGAGGCCGGCTCCGCCTTCGGCGCGGCTGGACCGCTCCGCGCGGGATCGACCTGCCCGAGGTGACGGCCGGCTCGATCGAGGCACGTCACGTTGTCGTGTCGCTGCGGCGGCACCTGCGCCGCACCCGGTTGATCGCGGGCACCGTGACCGAGGTCCGGAACGCGGAGCGCACGGTGACCGTCCGCCCGGCGAACGGAGCGGAGTACGAGCTCCACTACGACATCCTCGTGGTCACCGCCGGAGCCGTGACCCGCACCTTCCCGACCCCCGGCCTCGCGCAGCAGGCGATCGGCCTCAAGCACGTGGAGGAGGCGGTGGCAATCCGTGACCGGCTGATGACCGCGTTCGACCAGGCGGCGTCACTGCCGCCCGGTGACGAGCGGCGAAAGCTGCTCACGGTCACCGTCGTGGGCGATGCCCTCTCCGGCGTATGCGCCTCGCCAGGAACCTCGTGGCGGACCTGCGCGGGAGGCGGGTCGGAGACTACCGCCACAGCAGTCTGGGAGTGGTGGCGACGCTGGGGCTGGGACGGGGGATCTTCCAGTACAAGAAGATCGTCATCAAGCGACTGCCCGCCTGGCTGATGCACCGGGGCCATCACGTACTGGCCGTGCCCACCTGGGAGCGCAAGATCCGCGTTCTGGTCGCCTGGCTCACTGCCGCCCTGTTCGGCCGGGATCTGGTCTCCCTCGCCTCTGTGCAGCACCCGCGGGACGCCTTCGTGACGGGCGGCGAGGCACAGGGCCTCGGCGTCCGCCGGGCGGGTGAGGAAACGGCCGCATGAGCATCGTCGGTCCAGAACGCAGCAGGTCATCTACGAATGCAGGGCGCGGCACAGACCTCGGCCGGTTCGCTGGGGAAGGATGCATGAGCGTGTGTCGATCTCCGGGCTTCCAGGCTTCGGCGACGCTGTTCTCCCCGTTCTGTCACGGGTGGGAGGCGGCCTCGGTCAATGAAGTAGATGCAGCGAAGCAACGGAGGCCAAAAGATCATGCATCTTGAACCATCCCCCACGCCCCGCGACGACCTTGACGAGGCCGTTTCCGTTTTTGTGCAGCACCGCAGGCGTCTTTTCGGGATCGCCTACCGCATCCTCGGCAGCGTGGTCGAAGCCGAGGACGTGGTCCAGGAGGTGTGGCTGCGCTGGCAGAAGACCGACCGCTCGGTGGTGGCCAACCCGGCGGCCTTCCTGTCGAGCACCACGACCCGCTTGGCGATCAACGTGGCACAGTCGGCGCGCGTGCGTCGGGAGACCTACGTCGGACCGTGGCTGCCGGAGCCCATCGACACGAGCTCCGACCCGGAGGTGGGCGCGCAGCGTGCGGAGGCACTGGAACTGGCTCTGTTGCTGGTGCTGGAGAAGCTGACCCCCACCGAGCGCGCCGCATACGTCCTGCGCGAGGCGTTCGACTATTCCTACGCCGAGATCGCCGGAATCCTCGAACTCAGCCCCGTCAATGTACGGAAGATCGTGAGCCGTGCTCGTCGGCATCTGCTGGACGAGCAGCGGGAGAGTGTGGACGCAGCCGAGCACCGACGTCTCCTCAATGTCTTCGTCGCAGCAGCACAAACTGGGGATGTGGCGGCGCTGGAGGCCCTTCTCGCCCCTGATTGCGTGAGTCTGGCCGATGGCAACGGCGTGCGGGGCTGTGCTCGTGTACCTGTGCTGGGCCGTGCCCGTGTGGCCAGGCTCTCGGCCTTCGGACTGTTCTGGCGTGGAGCGGAGGGCAGGCTGGTCGCCGCCAACGGCGGCACGGGCGCGGTGATCAGCCAGGATGGCCGCCCCATCGCTTTCATGACCCTTGCCGCCTCGAAGGATGGCATCTACAAGCTGATGTGGGTGATGAGCCCCGGCAAGATCGCCGCGTTCCTCGACTCACGTTCCCGCTTCGCGACCGCCTCCGGCTCTGCTCCGGACGCAGTATGACTGCGGCGGCGTGACGACTCCCGCTGCTGTCACAGGCTCCGGCTCCGGTTCGAGCCCGGGCCGCCGTGTGTGTGGGGGTGGGGATGGTTCCAGGACCGCAGCTTGTCGGGATTGAGGGTGACCCATACCTGGGCGACGTGCTCGTCGGCGACGTCGAGGCTGATGACGGCGGCGACCTGGTGGCCGTAGCGAGCGACCAGGCCGGTACGGCCGTTGACGGAGCGGGTGGTCAGGCCGGTGCGTGGGAGGCGGGCCAGGAGGGTCAGCAGGCTGTCGGCGACCGGCCGACTGCCGCGCACCGGCCGGGTCAGCGCTCGCACCTTGCCGCCACCGTCGAAGAACGCCGCGACCTCCGACCACAACAGCGACGCCAGCAGTTCCCCGTCCTGGGTGACGCATGCCCGGAAGACCGCGCTGGCAACGGCATCGTGCTGTTGCGGCGTGGTGGACTGCGAACGCTGAACTCGCAGCCACCGCCTGGCCCGGTCGGTGAGCTCGGCGACTTCGGGCTCCGTGCGGCCCACGATGTCGGTGACCGTGCCGGGGGCCGTTCCGAAGCCGCCGAGCACGAACGCCGTCCGCTCAGCCGGCGACAGCGACTCCAGCGCATTGAGTACGACCCTGACGGCCTCCTCCTCCACGTCCGTCGGCCGCGTCCGGTACTCCTCCTCGTGCCAGGCCGCCCCCCGTCCGGGCAGCGCGAGCCGGCCCAGACAGATCCCGCCCGCGGTCCTCGCCAGCCATGACCGGGGAACGGCGATCTGCCGACGTGCCGCATCGGACAGTCCGTACCACCGGCGGTATGCCTCATCGACAGCGCTCTCAGCCGCGACCAGGCTGCCCAGCATCCAGCAGGCGACATCCAGCAGAAACCGACGCTCCTCGCACAACTCCGCGATCGGCACCGCATCGTTCTGGTCCATACGGCATCCTCCCTCTCGCACGGTCCTGCACGCACCAACGCCGTCGATGTCGGCTCAACCCGTTAGACCGGGAACTCGCGGACGTTGTGACATTCCCCGGCGGGCCGGCCCGTGCCGCCGTACAGCGGCGTGTCATCAACGTGCTCGACGCGGAATCCGGCTGCATGTCACAGATGCGGTGGTTGCCCCGTCTTATATGCAGACCCACTTCTTTCCAGTGACTGCCGAACGAGGTGACCATGCCATGCATTGGCGCGAGCGCGCGGAATGCCTGCGCGTAGACCCCGATCTGTTCTTCCCCATATCAAACAGTGGACTGACGCTTCTGCAGATCGACGAGGCCAAGGCCGTGTGCGGCCGTTGTCCTGTCGTGGAGCAGTGCCTCGACTGGGCCGTGGAGACGGGACAGGCGGACGGGATCTGGGGCGGACTGACGGAAGGCGAACGCCGTGCGCTACGACGCGGGACGACCTCCTCTCGGGGACCGACCTGAGGTCGCGGGCGATGGCGCCGAGGCTGGTCGGAGTGGTGCCCTCATGTTCGCGGCGACTGGCATCGCGGCGGACGACTTCGTGGCCTCCCTCGTCGAGCACGGCTACCGAGGCGGTCTCACGGCGAGCCCGGCGTCGAGCGGCTTGAGAGCGGGCTCGGGTCATCGCGTCTCCCCGTGCCGTACGGCGCAGACGCCGAGGACGAGCCTCACCTGGGTGCCGACGGCCGTTCCCGCGCAGCGGACATGGTGCTGTCCGTAGGCGTCCAGGCTCGTTCCGCCGAACTCGAGGTCGAGGTGAACATGCACTTCGACGTCCTTGATCCGCAGGTGGCCTGCCATGCGGAGCCGGCCATCCGCGATGAGGACCTCGGTCGAGCGGAAGCTGATGAGGGGAAACGTCGCCGAATCGAGGAAATCCGGGCGTGACCTGCGCGTCCCGCTCCGGGACTCCTGTCCCCAGACTGCCGGTCTGGACACTGAAGTAGGCCTGCGACCGGGTGGGGCGGGATCCGTCGAGTTTCAGGAGCCCCTCGAAGACGGTGAATGCGCCGTACCTCGGCCGCCATGGTGTGCCGGACGGACAAGCCGATCGTGCTGTGGGCCGGGTCAACGAGGTAGATACCCGTCGGCCCTCTGGAGGAGGGCGGACGGAAACTCGTGGCTGCCCTGCGATTGAACACGGCGAGCGGTACCTCGTGCGTGGATCCCGGACAGAGGCGAACCCCGGCCTGTGACGGTCACGCAGGGGAGACAGCGCTGAATCAACTGAAGCCACTCGTCGGCCAGAAAAGGGGCACGGGGTGGTCCTCTCCAGTCGGCGAGGACCACCCGAAGGTCTTACTTCTGCTGCGCGAGCCAGTCGGCGAACCTGGTGTCGGCGATGTGCGCGCCCGGACCCGGCAGGAGTGTGCTCTCCTGCAACTCGGCACCCCAGTACCGAGCCTGTGGGTCCGTGACGACCGTGCGGGGGTCGTTCCTGGCGGCGAGTCCCTCGCGGATGAGCTCATCGAGCGGGAACGCCTCGGGACCCGCGACCTCCACCACGCCGTTCACCGGGCTGCCGACCGTGGCGCGCCGGACGGCCGCGGCCACATCGTCGGAGTCGATGGGCTGGATCTTCACGGGAGCCAGCCGCACGGTGTCGCCTTCGGTGGCCGCGTCGGCGATCCCCTTCATGAACTCGAAGAACTGGGTGGCGTGGACGATGGAGTAGGGGATGCCGGACGCCTTGATCAGGTCCTCCTGCACCTGCTTGGCGCGGAAGTAGCCACTCTCCTGGAGGCGCCCGGTGCCGACCACCGACAGCGCCACGTGGTGTGCCACCCCGGCCTCGGCCTCCGCCTTCAGGAGGTTGGTGGTGGAGGTGCGGAAGAAGTCCATGACGGCCTGGTCCTCGAACGAGGGGGAGTTGGACACGTCAACTACGACCGACGCGTCCTTAAGGACCTCGGCCAGACCCTTGCCCGTCAACGTGTTCACGCCGGTGCTGGGCGCTGCCGCGACCGCCTCGTGCCCGTTCGCGCCGAGCCCGCCGACGACCTTCGAGCCGATGAGTCCGGTCCCACCGATCACTACGACCTTCATTACGGAATTCCTCTCGGGATGTTCCTGGTGCCTGTGCCAGGAAAGACCGGACAGCGGCTCTGCTTGTGACACGCGATTTGTGACATCGAGGTGGTTTTCCGATGCGGCCCCTGTGGGACCATTCGGCCCGTTTCCCGTCGTCGAGACGTCTTCCATCAAGGAGTCCGCGCCGGGGTGTCACAGGTCTGCACCCTGCAACGACTGGCCCGGGCCCCCAAAGACGCGGCGTCGGCCTGAGCCTCTACCAGGTCCTCAGCGAGCTACAGACACTACTCGCGGCCTGGACCGGCGCCTGCCCGACCTGCCACCGCGACATACCAGCACCAATACGCACCTGACCAAGCCCTACTGGTACTCCAGCCCGTAGTTAGCGATCTTGTTCCGCCGCTACTCAAGGTCCGTGGACGAGATCCGTGCCGCCACTGGCTTCAATGAGCCAGGACAGTGAACCGCTTCCGAACGGCCAGCCGGTGGTGGCCACCTGTATCCAGCCGCCCGAGTCATCGGTGTCGGCGTGCCACCACCACCAGCTGCGATCGTCGCCCATCCCTTCCTCGGTCGGGTCGAAGTAGTACAGCCAGCCCGAGAGCGTCCACGGCTCCCGCCGACAGGGTCCAGGCGCACCTGTTCGCCGCCTCCGACCTGGACAAGGACAAGCTCTACGGGCACATCAAGCCGAAGAGGAACCGCCGCCGGAGATCAGGATCGCGATCGTGCCCGGCAGGTTCTTCCCGCACCTGGCCCCGAAGAAGCGCTCCCGCCTCGGCGCCCGGGCCGCAGCCGACAACAGCGAGCTCACCTGCACGCGTACCGATGCCGCGCCTGATGTCACAGAAGCGCCGCGCACTCGGTCATCACTGACAAGGAGCCTGACTCATGGAGGTGTAACGCGATGCCGAACAGGGACTCAGTTCACGGTGCCGTCGAGCAGCCGAGGTCGGAGGGGTGGAGGACGGCGGCGAAGATGCTGCAGGACGCCGCACCGATCTCTGTTCCCGAGGGTGCCTCGGCGATGACCATTGAGGTCGAGTGGGAGCCCGGAGACCCCGGGACTCCGCCTCACCGCCACTCGGGCCCTGCGTTCGGGTACGTCGTCGAGGGCGCGGTCCGCTTCGAGCTGGAGGGCGAGCCCGAGCGCGTGATCGAGGCCGGCGGGACCTTCTGGGAGCCGGGTGGCGATGCGATCCATTACCAGGACGGCAACGCGCTGGCTGACGCGCGCACCCGGTTCGTCGTGACCATGATGTGCGCGCCGGGTCAGCCGATGCTCACGCTGGTCGACGAGGAGGAACTGAAGAAGCGGGCTCACCTGCGTGCCCCGCGGCCCACCGATTGACCCGCCCCCGGCGCGCACGAGCTGGACGGCGACGGGCCTCGTCACGCTCCGGGGGAGGGGGCGAAGAGGCATGAGTGCCGCTGACGTCGTGCACTGGATGTTGACGGCGCTGTTCGCGGCCGGGGCTGTGCGCGCGCTGCGCCATGGCGTCCTGGCGCGAAGTTCCGGGTGGCGCAGCCGAGTGGACCATGTCCTGGACACCGCCATGGCCCTGGGCATGGCGGTGATGCCGTGGACCTCGGGGCACATGCTGCCGGAGCTGCCGCCTACGGTCTTCTTCGCCGCCGCCGCGCTGTGGTTCCTGCTGACCCCGGTCAGGCGGGCTCAGGAGGCCACGCTTGTCGCCATCACACGGAGGTTGCCACATGCGGCCGGTATGGCCGCGATGGCCTGGATGACGTATCTGACGGCGGGCCCGTCGCACGAGACCTTGGCGGAGGGCCTTTCGCCTGCGCACCACGTCGCGCATGTCGGTCACTCCACGGGGGCGAAGGGCGGTGACCTGATCACCGGAGTGCTGGCGCTGTACCTCCTCGCGTGCGCTCTTCGTTCGCTGACCCGCGACATGCCCACGCTGCGCGGAGCTTCGGGCACCGTGGACGTCGCCACCAGTATGTGCGGGCCCTACAACCACTTCTGGCACGGATCGATGGCCCTGGGCACAGCCATCATGCTGCTCATGCACTGCTGACTGCCGTCCGCGGACCTCGATATGGGGGTTCATCAGGTCGCGGATCGCGATGCGCGCGATGGCATGGCCACGGTAACCCAGATCACACAGCTCTCGGTGTCACACGTTGCCGGGCTGCCCGGTCAATGGTGTGTCACTGCAACCCCCGGTTAGGAGATCCCATGGATTCGCGTCTCAACTACTACGGCAACCCCCTCGGCGCCAAGGTGGTGAAGCACCTCTACTCGGCCAGCAAGGCATTGGTGGACTCGACGTTGCCGGCCACCGTTCAGCATCTGGTGGAGATCCGTGCCAGCCAGATCAACGGCTGCGGCTTCTGTACTGATATGCACACCAAGGAGGCGGCCCACGTCGGGGAGACCTCGCTGCGGCTCAACCTGATCGCAGCCTGGCGGGAGGCGACGGTCTTCACCGAGGCCGAGCGCGCCGCGCTGGAGCTGGCCGAGCAGGGTACCCGGGTCGCTGACGCCGCCGAGGGGGTCACCGACGAGGCCTGGGCCAACGCCACCAAGTACTTCGACGAGGATCAGCTCGTTGCGCTGGCCTCCCTCATCGCGATCATCAACAGCTACAACCGCATCAACATCATCATCAAGCAGCCGGCCGGTAGCTACCAGGTGGGCCAGTTCAGCTGAGCAAGGATTGGCCGGCCGCGGTTGGCTCGACTGATCCGTGGGGCGGCTGTGCCGGTCTCTGTACGGCGCGGTACATGTCATCCAGCGGGTTCGCCGACATCGGCGGACCCGCTGGATGCGCTCGCGCGACATCGAACTGGCAGCCGTCGCAGCGCCGGGCCAAGTGAGCCTTCCGGAGTGCGGCCCGCGGCGGCACACCGGGCTCAGGGGAGATGCCGCAGTGTTGCGTGCCCTGCCATCGGCGTACGGGAACACCGAGCCCCGGTTCTCGGTAGTCCAACTTTCACCATGGAGTGTCGTTGTCGTACCTCGCTCTGTGCGTTCTTGCGTGTGACTGTTGAAGCACGTCAGCTGGCCCGGAGCCAGCGACGTGAGGACGTGCCGCGAGACGGCGCCGCTTTCAGCAGCAGAGGAGAATGACCATGCCGCACGTGACGACGGTGAACGGTGCGCGCTTGTATTTCGAGGACAGTGGTGGTGAGGGCCCGGTCGTGGTGTTCAGCCACGGCAACCTCATGGATCACGACATGTGGGCGCCGCAGGTCGAGGCGCTGTCGGGTGAGTTCCGCTGTGTGACGTGGGACGAGCGTCTGCACGGGGCGACTGAGGATGACGGCCGGATCTACAGCTACTGGGACTCGGCTGACGACCTGATCGGTCTGCTGGACGCACTCGGTGTTCAGCGGGCGACGCTGGTGGGCCACTCCCAGGGCGGATTCCTCTCGATGCGTGCCGCGCTGCGTGCTCCGGAGCGGGTGAACGCCCTGGTGCTGGTGGACACCGCATCCGTCGCCTGGCCGCCGGAGGCGCTGGAGCAGATGCGGGGCATGTCCGAGGGGTTCCGGGGCGCGGGGCCGGAGTCGGTCGCACCGGTGCTGCTGGGCATGCTGCTGGGCAAGCCTGAGATTCATGAAGAGTGGCTGGCGAGATGGAAGGCGCAGCCTCGTGAGCGGCTGGCCGAGGCCGTCACCGTGCTGACGGGGGTGGATGACATCACCGACCGGCTGGGTGAGATCACCGTGCCCGCGTTCGTGGTGCACGGCGAGGCCGACCAGCCCATTCCGCATGCACTGGGCGCGATGCTGCAGAGCGGGATTCCCGGCGCCGAAGAGCTTCTGACGGTGCCTGGCGCGGGTCACACCCCGAACCTCACCCACCCCGGCCAGGTGAACCCGCAGCTCGTGCAGTTCCTGCGCCGGCATGCCTGATGCCATCGGCTGACCGACGTCCCGGCGGCCCCCAGCCACCTGCGAAGTCGTCAGCGACAGTCGGCGCTCCTCGACCCCGCCCGCATGACCAGCGCGGATTTCGGCGTGCTGGTCCTCTCCCAGAGGAACCCGGAACGACCACCGCCGTCACCGACCCTGCTGCGCTCTCTGCGGCCTTCGAGGCCGCCCTCAACCCGGGCGGCCTCGAACGCGCGCCCTCGCTGTTCGCCGAGGAGGCGACGATGCGCACACCCGCGAAGGGCGACATCGTCGGAACGCGGGGGTTCGCCGGAGCACCACCGGTCGCGACGATCACGACGTCCCAGGACTGCCGGCCGACCGCGTCTTCAGATGGCCTCGCGAATGGCCCGTTCGAAGCCCTCGACGTGGCTACGGGCGAGCCGTGCCGCCTTCTCGGGGTGACCGGCGACGATTGCGTCGATCAGCGGTCCGTGCTCCCCGACATGACCGGCCATGTCGGAAAGACGGTCGACGAACAGGCACCAGATGCGGGTGGCCAGGTTGTCGTGGCGGATGAGGGTGTCTTCCAGATACGGGTTGTGGGTGGCGGCGTAGATGGCGCGGTGGACCTGAAGGTCGAGGTGCATGAGGTCGACGGCGTGCTGTCGGCGGGGATCCGCGGCCGCCAGCTGCCGCCGTAGCGCCCTCAGGGCCGTCCGGTCGCTGGCCGTGGCGCGCCGGGCGGCCTGGGCGGCGGCGAGGGGCTCCAACTCCTGGCGCACTTCGGAGATATGGGCCAGGTCGGTGATGTTGACGTCGGTGGCGAAGGTTCCGCGCCGGGGGTAGGTCGTGATCAGGCGTTCGTACTGGAGCCGCTTGAGGGCCTCGCGCACCGGCGTGCGTCCGACGCCGAGGGCCTGCGCCAGCTGTTCCTCGTTGATCGGCGCGCCGGGGCGGATCTCGAGCATGACGAGCCGGTCGCGAATGGCGCGGTAGGCGCGCTCCGCGAGGGACAGCTCCTCACCCGTGAGGTCTGCCGCCGCCTGCTCCATGAAAGCCCCCTTGACCTGTCCAGCGAGCTCCCATACCGTACCGCAGAGTCTGATATATCAGTTGCGCATTAGCTGGCTCCCAGGATGGTGCACAGATGGCAACGAACCAGCCGCTGATCACGCTCGCCTCCGCCCTCTCCCTCCCGCTCGCCGAACTCGACCCGGACGTCGCCGCCGCCGTGGACGCCGAGCTGCACCGCCAGCAGGCCACGCTCGAGATGATCGCCTCGGAGAACTTCGCTCCCGCCGCAGTGATGGAGGCGCAGGGCTCGGTACTGACCAACAAGTACGCCGAGGGCTACCCGGGCCGCCGCTACTACGGCGGCTGCGAACACGTCGATGTCATCGAGCAGCTGGCCATCACCCGGGTTAAGGAACTGTTCGGCGCCGAGGCCGCGAACGTGCAGCCGCACTCGGGCGCCCAGGCCAACGCGGCCGCGATGTTCGCGCTGCTGAATCCCGGCGACACGATCCTCGGCCTCGACCTGGCGCACGGCGGTCACCTCACCCACGGCATGCGCATCAACTACTCCGGCAAGCTCTACAACGTCGTGCCCTACCACGTGCGTGAGTCCGACATGCGCATCGACATGGACGAGGTCGAACAGCTCGCTCTCGCCCACCGCCCCAAGATGATCGTCGCGGGCTGGTCGGCGTACCCCCGCCGACTGGACTTCGCCGCGTTCCGGCGGATCGCCGACGAGGTGGGCGCCTACCTGATGGTGGACATGGCCCACTTCGCCGGGCTGGTGGCCGCGGGCCTGCACCCCAGCCCGGTGCCGTACGCCGACGTCGTCACGACCACCACGCACAAGACCCTCGGCGGCCCGCGCGGCGGGGTGATCCTCAGCCGTGCCGACCTGGCCAAGAAGATCAACTCCGCGGTGTTCCCGGGCCAGCAGGGCGGCCCGCTGGAGCATGTCATCGCGGCGAAGGCGGTGGCCTTCAAGGTGGCGGCGAGCGCGGAGTTCAAGGAGCGCCAGCAGCGCACCCTGGACGGCGCCCGCATCCTCGCCGGCCGGCTGCTGGCCGACGACGTGGCCGAGGCCGGGATCACGGTGTTGACCGGCGGCACCGAGGTCCATCTGGTCCTCGTCGACCTGCGCAACTCCGCGCTCGACGGGAAGCAGGCCGAGGACCGGCTGCACCGCATCGGCATCACCGTCAACCGCAACGCGGTGCCGTTCGACCCCCGCCCGCCCATGGTCTCCTCAGGGCTGCGGATCGGAACACCGGCCCTGGCCACCAGAGGCTTCGGCGAGACGGAGTTCCGGGAGGTCGCCGACATCCTCGCCCAGGCCCTGCACGACGAACAGTTCGGCGACGAGCATGCCGACCTGCTGCGCGGCCGGGTCGAGAAGCTCGCCGCCGCGTTCCCCCTCTATCCCCACCTGAACGGAGACGCGGCATGACGACCGAGCCGCTGCCGGAGCACCCGGACTTCCTCTGGCGCAACCCCGAGCCGCGCTCGTCGTACGACGTCGTCATCGTCGGCGCGGGAGGCCACGGCCTCGCCACCGCCTACTACCTCGCCAGGAACCACGGCATCACCAACGTCGCCGTGCTGGAAAAGGGCTGGCTGGCCGGCGGCAACATGGCACGCAACACCACGATCATCCGCTCCAACTATCTCTGGGACGAGAGCGCGGCGATCTACGAGCACGCGCTCAAGCTGTGGGAAGGGCTCCCGGAAGAGCTGGACTACGACTTCCTGTTCAGTCAGCGCGGCGTCCTCAACCTCGCGCACACCCTCCAGGACGTCCGTGAGGGAGTGCGCCGCGTCAACGCCAACCGCCTCAACGGAGTCGACGCCCAGTGGCTGGAGCCGGACGAGGTCGCCAAGGTATGCCCGATCCTCAACGTCTCACCCCGCACCCGCTACCCGGTCCTCGGCGGCACCTTCCAGCCGCGGGCCGGCATCGCCAAGCACGACCACGTCGCCTGGGCGCTCGCTCGCCGGGCCGACGAGCTGGGCGTGGACCTGATCCAGGGCTGCGAGGTCACCGGCTTCCTCAAGGACGGCGACCGGGTCGTGGGCGTGGAGACCAACCGGGGCCGCATCCTCGCCGGCCGGGTCGGCCTCGCGGCCGCCGGTCACAGCAGCGTGCTGGCACACCTTGCCGGTTTCCGGCTCCCGGTGCAGTCCCATCCGCTCCAGGCGCTGGTCTCCGAGCTGCACGAGCCGGTGCATCCCACCGTGGTGATGTCGAACCACGTACACGTATACGTCTCCCAGGCGCACAAGGGCGAGCTGGTGATGGGCGCGGGCATCGACGCCTACAACGGCTACGGGCAGCGGGGTTCCTTCCATGTGATCGAGCAGCAGATGGCCGCCGCCGTCGAGCTGTTCCCCGTCTTCGCCCGGGCGCATGTGCTGCGGACCTGGGGCGGCATCGTCGACGTCACCCCGGACGCGTCCCCGATCATCGGCGTCACTCCGGTCGAGAACCTCTACGTCAACTGCGGCTGGGGCACCGGCGGGTTCAAGGCCACGCCGGCCGCCGGCTGGACCTTCGCGCACACCATCGCCACGGGCGAGCCGCATCCGCTCAACGCCCCCTTCGCCCTCGACCGCTTCGCGACGGGCGCACTGATCGACGAACACGGCGCAGCAGCCGTGGCCCACTGAAAGCCTCTGGAGAGAAGGACACCGTGCTGCTGATCACCTGCCCCTGGTGCGGTCCACGGGACGAGACCGAGTACCACTACGGCGGCCAGGCCCACGTGCCCTACCCCGAGAACCCGGGGGACCTCACCGACGAGCAGTGGGCCGAGTACGTCTTCTACCGCGACAACCCCAAGGGCCCCTTCGCCGAGCGATGGGCGCACAGCACCGGTTGCCGCCGCTGGTTCAACGTCCTGCGCGACACCGTCACCAACGAGGTGCTCGCCGCCTACCGGCTCGACGAACCCCGCCCCGAACTGCCCCAGGCCGGAGGGAACCGATGACCGACCAGCACTTCCGGCTCCGCCAAGGGGGCCGCATCGACCGCGGCACCGTGCTGCGGTTCACCGTCGACGGACGGGAACTGACCGGCCACCCCGGAGACACCGTCGCCTCTGCGATGCTGGCGAACGGGCTCGTCGAGGTGGCCCCCTCGCTCTACCGCGGCCGCCCGCGCGGCATCGTCGCCGCGGGTGTCGAGGAACCCAACGCGTTGTTGCAGCTCGACGGCCCGTGCTCGGAGGGCATGGTGCCGGCCACGACCGTGGAGCTGTACGACGGCCTGACCGCGACGACCCTGTCCGGCATGGGACGGCTCGACCCGGCCCCCGATCCTGCCGTCTACGACAAGAAGTACGTGCACACAGACGTACTGATCGTCGGCGCCGGACCGGCCGGGCTCGCGGCCGCCGCCGCAGCCGCCGGCTCCGGCGCCCGTGTGACCCTCGTCGACGACCAGCCCGAGCCCGGCGGCTCGCTGCTCTCCGGGCGGACCGAGACGGTCGGCTCGGGGACCGCCCTGGAGTGGGTCGCCGAGGTGCGCGCGGCACTCGAGGCCGCCCCCGAGGTCGTCGTCCTGCAACGCACCACGGTGTTCGGGTCGTACGACGACAACTACGTGCTCGCCTTGCAACGGCGTACCGACCATCTCGGAGCCGACGCCCCCGACCCGTCCGAAGGCGTCTCGCGCCAGCGGCTGTGGCACATACGGGCCCGCCAGGTGGTCCTGGCGACCGGCGCGCACGAGCGTCCGCTGGTCTTCGCCGGCAACGACCGTCCCGGGGTGATGCTGGCGGCGGCCGTGCGCTCGTACCTCAACCGGTACGCCGTGGCTCCGGGCTCGCGGGCCGTGGTGAGCACGACCAACGACAGCGCCTATGACACGGTCGCCGACCTGCACGCCGCCGGGATCGACGTCGTCGCCGTCGTGGACGCGCGCCCCGAACTGTCCCACCGCGCCGCCGAGGTCGCCGCGGCAACCGGGCTGCAGGTGCTGACAGGCAGCACGGTGGTCGACACCGCGGGCGGGGGGCACCTCCCACGTAGTGGGGGAGGCCGACTCACCGGCGTCACGGTCCAAGCCCTCGACGAGGACGGTCAGCTCGCCGGTGAACCGAAGTCGTTCGACTGTGACCTGCTCGCCGTGTCGGGCGGATGGAGCCCGGTGGTGCACCTGCACAGCCAGCGCCAGGGCCGGCTGCGCTGGGACGAGGACCTGGTCGCCTTCGTGCCCGACCGCGCCGTTCGGGACCAGCAGATCGTGGGTGCGGCGGGCGGGACGTACGACCTCGACGGCTGTCTGGCCGAGGGGGCGCGGGCCGGTGCGCGAGCGGCGACGGACGCCGGGTTCCCGGTTCCCGTGTCGTCGTCCGCTGCCGTACGGCCGGGGGCAGGCCCGATGCGTGCCCTGTGGCTGGTACCCGCCCCTGCCGGCGAACCCGGTGGCTGGGACACCCACTTCGTCGATCTGCAGCGCGACGTCACCGTCGCCGACGTCTGGCGCTCCACCGGAGCCGGCCTGCGCGGGGTCGAACACGTCAAGCGCTACACCTCGCTCGGCACGGCGAACGACCAGGGCAAGACGTCCGGCGTCAACGCGATCGGTGTGATCGCCCAGGCCCTCGGTGGGGGAGCGTCCCCCGGGGAGATCGGCACCACGGCCTACCGGGCGCCGTACACACCGGTCGCCTTCGCCGCTCTGGCCGGGCGCGAGCGCGGCGCACTGTTCGACCCGGAGCGCACGACCTCCATCCACAGCCGGCATGTCGCTCAAGGGGCGGTGTTCGAGGACGTCGGGCAGTGGAAGCGCCCCTGGTACTACCCCCGGCCCGGTGAGGACATGGACACGGCCGTGGCCCGCGAGTGCCGAGCTGCCCGTGAGGGGGTGGCGTTCATGGACGCCTCCACCCTGGGCAAGATCGAGATCTGGGGCTCGGACGCGGGGGAGTTCCTCAACCGCATCTACACGAACGGCTTCAAGAAGCTCAAGCCCGGTCTCGCCCGCTACGGCGTGATGTGCAAGCCCGACGGTATGATCTTCGACGACGGTGTGACGTTGCGCCTCGACGACAACCGCTACTTCATGACCACGACGACCGGTGGCGCCGCCGCGGTCCTGGAGTGGCTGGAGGAGTGGCTGCAGACCGAGTGGCCCGAGCTCGACGTCCACTGCACCTCGGTGACCGAACAGTGGGCGACGATCGCCGTCGTCGGCCCCCGGTCGCGCCAGGTCGTCGCCCGACTCGCGCCCGAACTCGACCTGTCCGCCGAGGCGTTCCCCTTCATGGCCTTCCGCGAGACCACTCTGGCCTCCGGTGTCCCCGCCCGCATCTGCCGGATCTCCTTCTCCGGCGAACTCGCCTACGAGATCAACGTCTCCGCGTGGTACGGCTCGGCCGTCTGGCAGCAGGTCCACGAGGCCGGAGAGCCGTACGACATCACCCCGTACGGCACCGAGACCATGCACGTCCTGCGGGCCGAGAAGGGCTACATCATCGTCGGCCAGGACACCGACGGCACCGTCACCCCCCAGGACGCGGGTATGTCCTGGGTGGTCTCGAAACAGAAGGACTTCATCGGCAAACGGTCCTACTCCCGCGCCGACACCGCCCGCACCGACCGCAAGCAGCTGGTCGGCCTGCTCCCGACCGATCGCAGGACCCGACTGCGCGAGGGCACCCAGCTCGTCGCGCCGGACGTGCCACTCACCCCCGAAGCCGGGCCGGTGCCGATGCTCGGCCACATCACCTCCAGCTACCACAGCCCGGCCCTCGGCCGCCCCTTCGCCCTCGCCCTCGTCGCCGACGGACGGACAAGGATCGGCGAGACCCTGCTCGCCCCGGTGGGCGAGGACCTCGTACCCGTCGAGGTGACCGACTTCGTCCTCTACGACCCGGAAGGGACCAAGCGTGATGGCTGAGCCGACGATCGATGCAGGCGCCGGCCCCGTGGCCCTGCGCACCAGCCCCCTGGCACATCTGGAGGAGCGCATGCGCGCCGCCGCGGTCACCGGCGTTCGAGGCGTCACGCTGACCGAGCGGCCGTTCGTCACCATGGTGAACCTGCGCGTCGACCCCGCCTCCGACGGGGCCGGCCGCATCGAGAAGACCTTGGGGGCACCGCTCCCTCGCCAGTGCGGCCGGACCACCGCATCGGCATCCCACACGCTGTTCTGGCTCGGCCCGGACGAGTGGCTCGTGCTGTCCCAGGCCGACGGGGCCACTGTGGCCGCCGAGTTGCGGGAGGCACTGGGAGCAGCACCGGGCTCGGTCGTGGACGTCTCGGCCCATCGCACCACACTCGAACTGAGCGGCCCGGCCGCCCGGCAGGTGCTGGAGAAGGGCTGCCCGCTGGACCTGCACCCCCGTGCCTTCGGTCCCGGCCGGGAAGTGTCGACCACGGTGGGACCCGTCGCGGTGCTGCTCTGGCAGACCGACGACGCGCCGACATACCGGCTGTTCCCACGCTCCTCGTTCGCCGACCACCTGGCGCGCTGGCTCATCGACGCGATGAGCGAGTTCCGGGGCCCGGAGGTGCCCTGACGCGGCTCAGCGCGTCCGATCACCGACCACGCCCGCGAGCGGGTCACTCGGGTGGGTCCGCTCGTGTCTGAAGCTGCTGCCAGCAGCGCTGGACGTGCTGTTCAGCCTCGCGCACGGCGGCGGAGGAGGCGTCCGGGAGTACGGCCTTGTCGGCGCTGGATGTGATGCGACGGCGTGGAGAGTGGGCAGCACGGGCGACGTGTCCTCGGCAGCCCTGGTGGAGGACCGCTGCGCGGGCGATCAGGATCGTGGCGATGACTGCTGCGGCTGTCAGTGCGGCAGCCGCATGCTGATCAGACATGGCGGTGAGGGTCCTTCGTGCGGGACGGGTTCACTGGCCTCACTCCTTCCGGCGTCGCCGGGCCAGCCACACCAGGACGGTCGCCCCCGCTGCCGCCAGCAACAGTTCGCGGTGGGCACGGGCCAGTTGGGCCCCCTGGGTTGCTTTCCGCCGCACCGGCTCCGGCGCCTTCTCCTGCCATACCTGACCGGCCCGGGCCGCCTTGGCCCGGGCCAGCCCGGCGGCCTGGGCCGCTTTGTCCTTGACCGGGTCGGGCAGCCTGTCCTGTGCCTGGTGTGCCAGATCGGTGGTCTTCGCCCTCAGTTCCCCGGCCTTGAGGGCGGCTTGCTCCTTCAGCTCATCGGCCTTCGCCACAGTCTGTTCCCTGACCTCGGCGGCCTTCTGCTGGGCGCGCGCCTTGACGTCGGTCTTGGCCGCCGGCGCCTCGACTGTCTGCCCCAGCTCGGTCCGGGTGTGTTCGATCTGCTTGCGCAGTTCCTCGGGGCTGGAGGCGGTGGGCTCGTCGTGGGGCGGCTGGGTCATCGGTGCGCACTCTCCTTGATCTCGGCCACGTCGGCCTTCATGTTCTCGAACGTATGCTCGGGTGCGAGTGGCGCGGCTTGGTCGACCTGCTGCTTCCCACCCATGACCAGCACCGCGGCTGGCACACCCAGCACTGCCGTGACGATCAGCGCCGCGGCCCGCACCGGCAACGGGACCGCCGACGCGGCGATCGGGGTGGCGACCAGCGCCTGCAGCATCAGTAAGCCGACGACGCCGGCGCCGCCGAACAGGCCACCGCCCATGCCGTAGCGCTTGCCCTTCTGCGCCATCTCCGCCTGCGCCGGCTTCAGCTCACCTCGTACCAGCTCCGTCAGCTGCTGCGAGGCCCGCTGCATCAACTCGCTCACCGGCTTCTGACCGGAGCGGTCCGCGCTGTGATCGGATCCGGCAGAGTGCTGCTGCCTGCCCGACACGGCGGTCACCTCCCGTTCGTCCGAGTTTCTGCAAGCCGGGCTGCGTCCTGTGCCCGACCGTCCGACGGGCGCCCGAGTACCCCGAACGGGCGCGTTCACGGCAGGCGCTGCGGCCCGCTTTCAGCACGGAGGGTTCCGAGCGGGACGGCTGCCGCATACGCCCACGGTCAGGCCCCCGCGCCGGGGTGGCAGACGCCCGCACTTCCCTCGACGGGCGGTGCGGTCCATAGTGAAAGCAGTACTACTCCAGCAGGAGGCGATCATGTTCCTCCTCGGCATCATCCTGCTTGTCGTCGGATTCGTCTTCGGGATATCGATCCTGTGGACGATCGGGATCGTTCTCGCGGCCATCGGCGCGGTTCTGTGGATCATGGGCTCTCTGGGGCACGCAGTCGCCGGCCACCGACACTACTGGTGATCTGCCACCGCGGCCCTGCGCTGTCCTGCGTGCGCAGCCGCACCCAGCCATGCGCTGCGTCCGGCCGCCTACGAGATCGAGCACGCCACTGATACCTCAAGACATCGGGCGGCGGGTCACACCTCGCCCAGGCGCAGACCCCTCCCGCAGGGCACCCGTCAACACGGCACCCCAGCCCGCTTGGGCAACTTCGTCGGCACGTCCGTTGCCCGACGCTCCACGTCGGGCCCGGGCCCGACCTCCTCGGGCGGCGGCACCTCGGGTGCCAGGGCCTCGTCGCCGCCGGGGTACCTATTCCGCCCTGGAAGACGCGGCCTCGCCATGTCCGGCGGGTAACCTTCAAGTTCCCGCCTACGCCACCGAGGTCGCGCAGTGTGTGCGGGCG
The DNA here is from genome assembly GCF_042896945.1 of Streptomyces sp. NPDC001222. NCBI lineage: Bacteria > Bacillati > Actinomycetota > Actinomycetes > Kitasatosporales > Streptomycetaceae > Streptomyces > Streptomyces sp. NPDC001222. The sequence goes on along the minus strand of NZ_JBIAXT010000032.1, from coordinate 50,453 downwards.
CCTCTCGGGGCGGACAGCTTGGTGGTCAGCCGTCCTGCCGACGTCATCAGGCCGCGTCGAGGTGCCGCGAGGAGCGATCAGCCGGACCATGCGGCCGGCTCGTGCTGTGGACCAGACGCAGATGACGGCGCCGGGCGTGGCGCGCCCCCCGCGGGCTGCCCCGCAGTCGGTCCTCGATGCGGTCCATTCCGTAGAGCAGCAGGCCCAGCAAAGGCAGCAGCAACACAGCGACGGCGATCATAGTGCAGATCCCTCCGGCCGGCAACACCTGGCCGGGTTCCCCCGGTCCTGGCCGGCAGTCGTGTCGTGTGAAGGTCTCGTGACCACCGGGCGCGGGCAGCGCACGTGGGCGGGCCTTTGCACTCCAGGAAGCATGGAATGCGGTGCCTGAAGCATCCGGAAAAGCATGGAGTGTGTGATCTACCAGGAGCAGACGGGTGAGTGCGAGCACATCGACTGTGGGCAGACGGACGGGGGATGCCAGGTCACCCTGGACCGTCTGGCTGTCCTGAAACCGCATGAGTTCGCCTGGATCCGTGTGGCCGAACCCCACCAGGAGGAGTTGCAGCGGCTGGGGGAGTATCTCGAGCTGCATCCTCTGGCCATCGAGGACGCGGTCCAGGCCCACCAGCGACCGAAGCAGGAGCGCTACGGCGACGTGCTCGCACTCGCGGTGAGGACACTGTGGTTCGTCGAGCAGACCGCGGATGTGGAAACCGGCGAAGTGATGATCTTCCTCGGCCCGTCCTTCGCGCTGACCGTACGGCACGGGGTGAACGATCCCACCAAGGAAGCTGCGCGCCGACTCGCGGAGCAGCCGCACATGGCACAGCTGGGGCCGGTCAGCGTCCTGCACGCGGTGACCGATGTGATCGTCGACGCCTACGCCCGGGCCGCCGCCCAAGTACGGACGGACCTGACCGAGCTGGAACAGTGCGTCTTCTCACCAGCCCGCGACGACCTGACCGAGCAGATCTACTCGCTCAAACGTGAGGTGGTGGAGTTCCGCGACGCCATCCAGCCTCTGGTCCCGGTCATGCAGCCTCTCACCACCGCGCGGGATGGCTGGCCGCGGCAGGTCGCTCCGTACTTCCGTGACGTCGCCGACCACCTCGCCCGCACCGACACCGAAGTTCGCGCTCTGGACGATCTGCTCGGTTCCGTTCTCGACGCCCATCTCGCGAAGGTGGGTACCTGGCAGAACGACGACATGCGCCGCATCAGCGCGTGGGCGGCCATCTTCGCCATCCCCACCATGGTCGCCGGGATCTACGGCATGAACTTCTCCCACATGCCCGAACTGAGCTGGCGCTACGGCTACCCGGGCGCGCTCGCCGTGATGGCCCTGGGGGCGGGACTGCTGTACCGGGCCTTCCGCCGCAATGGCTGGCTGTGAATGCGAACGGTCTCCTATGCCCCCGAGCTGACCGGCTGGGCGGTAGGAAGCGGTGGCACCCGCACTGCCATGCAGGGATTACGAGCGGCGGTGCAAAGGGTGCGGCGCCAGGTGCAAGCTGCCTGGCAGACTGTGCAGCGGGCGTGTGCGGGGCCGGGCCGGGAGCGGGACCTGGCCGTGCAGGCAGGCAGGGCGGCGCCGGCAGCCTGGATCGCCTGGGCGTTGGCCGGCTGGTGCTGGTGCTGGTGCTGGTGCACGACAGCAGACGCCAGGCGTCGAAGGGCCATGCGAAAACCGCGTCCTGGCGGAAGTGCCGACCCAGTTCACGAGCCGCAGCGTCACTCATGCCGACGACGGCGGCGCTCCGGCAGCGGACACGTGACGAGCCAACTCGGTGGCCAGTCGTCGCATGACGGCGCGGTTGGCGCGCTGCATCGTGGCCCGGACGACGGGTGCCAGCAGGCGGTCGGCGAGAGGGGCCCGCACCCACGCGTACGTGAACGAGACCTGGCTCCCGCCGCTTGGCAGCGGCTCGATGGTGTACGTGCCGTTGGCCTGACGCCGGCCCGCCGCGCTGACGTTGCGTTCGACGATGCGCCGCGGGGCGTCGGCCTCGACGACCTCGATGGCGACGTCGGTCTTCACGCCACCCAGCGTGGCGGTGACCGTGGCGCGCGATCCTATGCCGTGGCTGGGGCCGCTGTAGCGCCAGTCGGTCAGGTAGTGGTTGGTGAACCCCTCGTGGTGAGCCATGACATCGAGGAACTCGTAGACCTGCTCGGGCGTGTACGGAACATCGATCGACACGGTGACAGAGCGCATGTACCACACGGTACATGGGGCGTGTACCAATTGGTACACTCGCGACGTGACGCATAGGGACGACTCGCATCTCGAGGGCGAGGCCGGGCACGTCACGGACGGGGACCGGCGCGCACAACTGGTCGACGCGGCCGTCGATCACGTCGCGGCACACGGCATCGTGGACCTGAGCCTGCGTCGCCTGGGCTCCGCGATCGGCGTCAGCCACCGCATGCTGCTCCACTACTTCGGTTCCAAGGAGCAGTTGCTCGTCGAGATCGTCCGGACATCGGAGCGACGTCAGCGCGGCCTGCTGTCCCGGCTCCGCACGGAGCCCGGTCTCTCACCCGCCGACGTCGCGCGGCGGCTGTGGCAGCAGCTGGCGGACCCTCGACTGGCCGGTCAGGAACGGCTCTTCTTCGAGATCTGCGGGCATGCGCTGCGGGGCCGCGCCGAGGCCGTCCCGATTCTCGAAGGGCTCGTGGCGGACTGGCTGGAACCGCTCGCGGCCGCTGAGGTCGCTGCGGGGGCGGACCCTGCCACGGCCCACAACCGCGCCAGGCTGGGACTCGCCACCGTCCGCGGTCTGCTGCTGGACCTGCTCGCCACCGGTGACCGCGCCGGCGTCGACGCGGCGATGGAGGAGTTCCTCCGGCTGTACTACGGCTCGGCGTGACGGAGTCGCTGATCAGGCCAAGTGGCCAGGCCCGACGACGCACGCTGGAACCTAGCCGTGGTCGGATCCGATCCCGCGCAGCAGGAAGCAAGTGCGTAGGCAATTGTGCTGAACGCCTACCGCTGCCCTTGACGCAACTGTGCCGCTCGCTCGATTTGGGCCGTCGCGCGCCACTGCGAGACGCCTCCCAGGAGCGTTCCGGCCACAGCCACCCGGCTGGTCACCACAGCGGTTGCGCTGGTCCACACGGGGGCCCTTCCTTCGTCGGCGCCCTGTCCCTGCCCACGGGGCCACCGTACGAAGCGATGGCGGCCGTCGGGACCCTGCTTGGGACATGCGATATGCCGTCCCCCGGTGTCACGTACGGAGCGGCCTCGCCGTCCTGTCAGGCGAGGTCCGTCAGGTCCTCCGCGAATACCTGTGACAGAGGTTGCGGTCCCACGTACTGCTGGCAGTTGCACTGGCCGGCCTCGTAGCGCAGGGGCTTCTTGTTCTCGTCCCAGGCCGTTGGCACCTCGACGCGTTCGTGGCACCGGCCCTGCTTGTCGTGCTTGGCGAGATGGTGCGTGCATCCGCACACGGGCTCCGGAGGCTTGTGCGCTGCCGCGACGGCCAGACGTTCCTGTTTCGCCGCCTCCAGCAACTGCAACTTGCGCTCATGCCGATTGCGCAGTGCGGTGCGGACGTTGTCGGCTGCCCACGCGAAGCCACCCGTCCAGAAGACGATGAGGACCCACCAGATCCAGTTCACCAGTTTTCCCTCCCCCCTGTGCTGCCGCGGATCAGCATAAGGGCCCATCCGAGGCACCTTCATCTTGTCATGGAGGCCTCATACACGCCTTCCGGCGTGCCGCAGATCGAGTCCCGTTCCAGTGAACAAGTGACGATCCGCGGTCGGCGGCTTCGACCGTGTGGTCCGTGGCCGCCAGGCCCGGGACGCCGCGGTCTCGCATGAACCCTCGCCGTCCCGTGTCGCCACCAGCACGGCTGCCTGCTGTGGAGTGCACACTTCAACCCCGCGTTGCTCACCCGGCCATGACCTTTACAGAACTGGAATGGCAGCATGTACAACCATTCGGAAGGCACGCACGTGATACTCCTGTGAAGTCGCAGACGCTTCGTCGCGGCGCCGTACCAGTGACCCTGCTCAGCCTGTTCGTGCTGGCCGGATGCTCAGAAGGCGAAGTGAGCACGAGGAACGAGCCGATCACAGGGCCAGTCACCGTGAGCGTCGACGATCGCACCCTCACAGTGATGGCGGGATCAGGCGGGTGCGACGAAGCTCCTCAACTCCGGGCCTTCGAGACGTTGACGACGGTCTCCCTGGCTGTGCATGTCACCACTCGCATCCGCCCCGGCGAGGCATGCCCGGCGGACGCCCGATTCGGACCGGCCCGCGTGACCCTCCAGGCCGTACTCCTGCGCGATCTCACGAATCGCCATGACGGCAGCCTCGGTGCAAGGTCTGGTATTTCGTCGTGATCGGCTCTCTCTCGACAGATCTAACGGCTGTGCGCTGACGGTCAGTTCCCGAAAGAAGTGTGACGTTTCGTCCAGCCCGTAGACCTGTCGCAGCACGCGATGACGGGCCCATACTCCAGAACCTGACGAGTCGACGGGCGAAGGAGCACGGTGAGCGCAGCGGCGGCGGCAGGGACCTGGAAGCTCGGAGACCTGGAGGTGAATCGCATCGGCTACGGCGCCATGCGGCTGACGGGCAACGGCATGATGGGCAACTCCGACGGCACACCGATCGACCGCGATGCCGCCGTCGGCCTGCTGCACAGCGCTTTCGAGCAGGGTGTCAACCACGTCGACACAGCCGCCTTCTACTTCTCGCCACTGCGGTCCGCGAACGAGCTCATCCACCGCGCCCTCTCATCCTGGTACGGCGACGTGGTCGTTGTGACCAAGGTCGGCCCGGCGCGCGGTCCCTCCGGCGATTGGCTCACCATGGCTCGCCCCGACCAGCTGCGCGGCCAGGTCGAGGAGAACCTGCGCCAGCTCGGTCGGGACCACCTGGACGTGGTGAATCTGCGCCGCGATCCCGGTACGGCCTCGATCACCGAGCACTTCGGCGCCCTTGTCGAGTTGCGCCAGGCGGGCCTGATCCGCCACCTCGGGCTCTCCAACGTCCGCCCAGAGCACGTGACCGAGGCCCTGACGATCGCGCCCGTGGTCTGCGTGCAGAACTCCTACGGCCTGGACTGGCGCCGCGCCGATGAGAGCGGGCTGGTGGATCTGTGCCGTGAACAGGGCATCGCCTTCGTCCCGTACTTCGCCGTCTCCGGCCTGCGGCGCGAGGCGGCAGCAAGCGATGAGGGCGACGCGCGCGTCCACGCTGTCGCTCGTGCCCACAATGCGACGCCGGCCCAGATTCGGCTCGCCTGGACTCTCCACCGTGGACCGCACGTGCTGGCCATCCCCGGCACCACGAACCCGGCACACCTCACAGAGAACGTCGCCGCGGGAGCCCTGCGCCTGACCGAGGGGGAGCTGGCAAGTCTCGACCAGCCGGGTGAGGGCTCCGCCGAGGCCCCTGCCACCGATGCTCGATGAGGTTCCCAACTGTCTTGAACGCGAGACCAAGTAGGCAGGAAACGAGCCGGCTCTGAGAGTCGTCGCGTGATGGGGACGCAGACGCGGTGCAGGGTCAGAGGGACTTCCAGAGGCGGAAGCGGGACTTCTTTGCGACCGGAGTCATTCTGCTGTGAACCCGCACTCGACTCTCGCCCCGCAGTTCCTGCTCTCCGGTCAGACGGACGCTCCCGGAGGAGTTGATCGTGACAGAAGAGTGGGGGACGGCCCGCAGAGCCGACACATCTGCTTCCAGCGTCATGGAAGAGCGGTGCTCCAGCTGGGCACTCAGCGTCGTGAGGTTGGGAAGGACATCCCGCAGTTCGCCGAAATCGATGCGGTTCTGCACTTCCGCCGTCAGGCGCAGAGACCGGATCTGCGGAAGCCGTGGCAGGTGAAGTTCCACGAGACCGGACAGTTGGGTGAGAACTATATCAAGGTCGACGAGTTCGGGCAGCGCCACCAGTTTTCTCAGCTCGGCTGTGGCAAAGGGGGTACGGACATCAGCGGCCAGATGAAGTCTCGCGAGCCGTGGCCAGCGTTCAATGCCGTCCAGGACCGGTGCGCTCAGAGTTGACGGCCCCAAGGTGAGGGTCCGCAGATGTGACGGCAGGGGCAGGTTCGTCAGCCTCCCCCAGGGTTGGCGGCTGTTGATGGCGATCGACGTCAGTCCCCGCAGTTGGGCGAGGGGACTCATGTCCGGCCCCACCGGCATCTTCTCCAGTTGCAGATGCTCAATGTCGGCGTCGGGGATGTGTGAGTAGTCCTTCAGGCTGCCGCAGTCCTGGAGTCTCAGCGAGCGCAGGCGTGGCGCGCAACCGGCGAGAAAGCGGAGATCGCGGAAGGAGTCATTGCTCACCAGTCGCAGCTCGGTGGGCTCGGTGGCGAGCAGCCCGGGCATCATGAGGTCCTCCGGGAAGGAGCCGTTGATCTCCAGTGCCATTACTCGACCGATCCGGTCGAGGGCGGACAGCTGGGAATCCGTGCTCACGGTGAGGTGCACACCGGTCAGTTCCATCTCGGACAGGATCTCGTCGACGAACCGCTGGTCGTCGAATGAACTCCAGGCGTCAACCACCTTTTTCCGCACAAGGGCATCGGGGTGGTCTCGGAACTGCCGCAGGATCTGGAAGGCATGCTCGCCGCCGATTCGGGCGGCCGTCTCCACCGTGGCCGCCGCCTCCCTGTCGTCCAGGTGGTCCGGCCCCGGCAGGAGATCGAGCACGACCGGCCCCGCGCCGGCCAGCTTCTCCGCCGCCTCGGAGTCCCGGGGCGGGAGCAGCAGGGCCGCTCGTTCCTCCGCCTCGCGTCGCACCGCCGGCGCCAGCATGGTGGCGTGTTCCAGGCTGGCGGCGGCAAGCAGGTGCAGTCGGGTACGGATCTCGTCGTCCGGCGCGGCGTCTCCCCGCTCCAGCAGGCTGCCGATCAGCGTGGCGCGTTCCTCGGGGCGGCCGTGCCCCACGGCCATCCGGACCACGTCCTCCCACTGCGGGTCGGCGGCATGCTCCGCGATCTGCGGGAGGTCCTGGGCCTCGACCGCCGCCTTCGCTCCGAGATAGTCCTGGAACGTGCGGTGGACGAAATCGACGGTCTGCGGGGTGGGTTCACGCAGCAGACCGCTGCGGCGCAGGAGGTGACGTAGGACATCCCGTGCCCGGTCCGGCGGGGCCACACCGGGCATTGCGGGCAGCAGCCGCTCGATCAGCCTGACCACCTTGTCCTGTTCCGCCTCGGTCTGGCCGTTGCGGATCAGCCACCAGGCGAGCTCCTGGAGGAGCTGCCGCTGAGCGTCCTCCGGAATGTCGAAGCCCTCGGGTGCGCCCACGTCGCGTTCCTTGTCGCGGCGGACAAGCAGCATGGTGAGCGCCGCGCCGTACAACTCCATCCGGCTCTCAGGTAGATAGGTACGGCGATCGCGGTGCAGCGCGCAGATCATCGCGCACATCAGCGGATTGGTGGCGAGACGTGCCAGGTCTCTCTTACGTCGCAGGGTGTCCAGCAGGCGCTCTCTGTACAGGTCACGCTCCGGCGCGGCCTCGGCGCTCTCTCCGAAGGCGGCCTGGTGCCAGCGCCCTACGAATGCCTCGACGTCCTGCTGGTTCATGGGCAGCAGATTCAGCTCGGTGAAGTCCCGGCGCGTCAGCCAGCCCTCGCTCACGGCGGTGGGGCGGGTGGTGATGACGCAGTTGCAGTCGGGATAAGCGGCAAACAGCCCGGTGAGCCATTCCTGGGTTCGTTCCCGGTCACGTTCGGGGATCTCATCCACACCGTCGATGAGAAGCAGCGCACGGCCCGAGCGCATCACCTCCTCCGCCCAGTCGGGCGGCGGGCTGAGCGGAGTACCGGTGGCGGCCAGGAAATTGCTGGGACTGGGCAGAGCCCCTTGCCTGATCAGTGTGCGCAGCGGCAGCACAAAGGGCACGCAGTCATCGAGATGACCGAGCCGATAGCTGAAGTCGTCCCGGGCCGCGGTGATGGCCAGCCACTGGATGAGGGTGGTCTTCCCGGAGCCGGCCAGACCACGCAGCAGCACCCGGCGCTTTCCGGACAGGGCGGACTCGACGCGCTGACGGCCGCTGGGCACGTCAAGCCTGGGGACGGTTTCCAGGAGGTCTGCGCGGTCCTGGCTGCTCTGGTGGGACAGCTCCAGGCTCAGGTAGGCGGTGTCGAGCGGCCATTGCGCATGGTCACTCCTGCTGAAGTCGAGCCCGAAGATGCGGAGTTCGCCGTAGTTCCGCTCCACGTACGAACGGTAGTCGGATTCGAAGCCGGCGCGTGGTGCGCGGCTCCGGCCCGCGTCTTCCAAGGTGGGAAGCTCTCCGAGGTGTTCGAGGTACGCGTCGTAGAAGCCCGCGACGATGTGGATCGCGGTTGCCGGGACGGCCGTGAGGCGACCGTGCTGCCAGCCGTCGGGGTCGGTGGTCACCACACCCACCAGCAGCTCTCCGTCGAAGAGAGCTGCCCCGGACATCCCCGCCCATGGGGAGCCGCCGTCCCGCCGGGGTGCCGGCGGCGTATGGACGAGGTCGACCACGTACCCTCCACGCACCATGCTCGACCCCGGCTTGAGCGTCCCGACCAGCTGCTCGCTGTCGAGCTGCCCTGTCCCACTGCGTTGAACAGCGGGGAAACCGATCGCCTGGCAGTTGGGGCGCGGTTTCAGATCACTGGTCTGTCCCCAGCGGACCGGCCCCCAGTCAGCGGCGGTCTCGGGCGCGACCAGGTCCTCGGCGGCCAGCAGTAGTGCCACATCGCAGTTCTCGTGGGTTCCGTCCCAAACCGGTCGGCACGGGATCCGTCCGCGGCCCTCGGGAACGATGGCCTGAACGCTGTCGCCGCCCACGACGACATGGGCTGCGGTGAGGACCAGCCGTGGGCCGAGAAGATATCCGCTGCCCTGGCGAGAGGCGCCGAGAACGGCGGCGATGCGCTCCTTGCGCGGACCGGACACGGCGCGTCACCCGCCTACTCGGTGCGGCCGAAGGCCGAGGTGTCCGCCGGGGCGTCGTTGCCGACCTCCCAGCCACCCCCCGTACGCGCGTTCTTGGGCCGGAGCGTGAAGTCGACCCTGTGGGTGTGCGCCTCGGACCGGCCGGCATCGGCGTCGGCAGAGATCACCCACGCGCGCACACCGGACTTCACACGCACGTCACGGCGCAGTTCGACCGTGAACTCCAGATGGATGTCCCCCACCTCAAAGGAGAGTTCAGCGCCGGTTCCGCGCGCTGCGGCGGTGAGCAGCTCATCGCGTACGGCCTGGACGGCGTCCGCCAGCTCGATCCCGTCGATCCCAGTGATGTCGTCACTCACCTGGTCAACGCTATGCCAACGGACCTGCCCGCGCCATGAGTTCGGGCGCTGGCGTCAAGGGGCTGTCTCCTGCGCCAGGCGTTTCATCGGCATCCGGTGCCGGGATGCAGCGAGTAAGCGCAACACCACATCGGCGAGGTCTCGGCCGAGGTCGAAGGTTCCCGATCAGTCAGTGGTGAAGGCCCGGTCGTCCCAGCAGGGCGCGGGTCAGCAGTCCGCTGGAGATGCCGAGGCCGGTGGCGGCGGCTGCCCACCACGGTGCCCAGGGCAGGAGTCCGAGGGCCTGGTCGGCCGACCAGCGGCCCGGGCCGGTGAGCGTCAGCGCGGCGGGCACGAGCAGCAGGACGAGCGGGTACTCGTAGCCGTCGTGCTGCACCCACAGTCCGTTGCGCCACTTCACCGTGGCCGCGACCGTCATGACTCCGGCTGCGATGGTGGCCGCCAAGGGGGTGAGCGCTCCCGCGCACAGCAGCAGGCCCGCGGCGATCTGCCCGAGGCCCGCGGCGGCCGCGGTGAGCCGACCGCCGCGGAACCCGTCCGCTCGGAACTCCGCCGCTCCGCCCTCTATCCCGTGGCCGCCGAGGCGGTGGCTGACCTTCTGGATCCCATGCCCGGCGAACAGCAGGCCCACGGCCAGCCTCAGGATGAGCAATCCGGTGTTCATCACACTTCCTCATGCGGGGGTAGGTGGTTAAGGAGTGGTGAGTCTCCGTGCGTCACAGCACGAAGCAGGCGTCGAAGATCTCGGGAGCGGTTTCGGGGGCGAAGCCGCGGGCGGCGCGCCACTGCCGGTGCTGCTCGGACTCGGCGACCGCCTGGCCGAGCAGTTCCGCCTGTCGTGCGCCCGAGATGCTGGGTTTGACGGTGGCCTGATAGCCGCCGAAGTGCGCCACCGGGCTCCAGGCGGGACTGACCGTCGGGATCGGCTCGTCCAGGCCCTCGTACTCGCCGACGGCGTACACGATCCGGCCGCCGACGACGGTGAGCAGCGATTCGATGTGCGGGATGTCCTGTTCCGGGACCGTGAAGAAGTCGTCGGAGAGGATGGCCAGGTCGCCGTAGTAGCCGGGGGCGAGGATGCCCTTGACGTCCTGTTCGCCGGTGAGCTTGGCGCCGGCCTGCGTGTACATCTCCAGGGCGGTTTGGCGGCTGACGCGGTTCTCGGGCGGGTAGATCGTCAGGTCGCCGACGGTGCGGCCGGCGACCAGCCAGTGCAGTGCTACCCAGGGGTTGTAGGAGGAGACCCGGGTGGCGTCGGTGCCGGCGCCGACGGTCAGACCGCGGTCCAGCATGGCGCGGATCGGCGGTGCCTCGGCGGCGGCTCCGGGGCCGTAGCGGCGTACGAATGCCTCGCCCTGGAAGGACATGCGGTTCTGTACCGACAGGGCGCCGCCGAGTGCGGCGATGCGGTCGAGGCTGTCGCGGGAGACGGTCTCGGCGTGGTCGAACAGCCAGCGGTTGCCGGCGGGGAAGAGGCCTTCGGCGGCGAGTTTCTCGAACACGGCGAGGTCGCGGCGGATGGTCTCGTCGTAGGTGGCGTGCAGGCGGAAGCCCCAGCCGTTCTCCATCAGCAGCCGTACGGCCTGCTCGAACTCGTCTTCGTACGCGCCGAGTTCGGGCCGTGGCTGGGCGAAGTTCTCGAAGTCGGCGGCGGCCCAGGTCAGGTTCTCGCCCGCGCCGTTGAGGCGCAGCCATTCGTCGCCGTCGCCGGGGCGGACCATCTCGATCCAGCGCTTGAGGTCGTCGATCTCCTGCCCGCCGGTCTGCGGGAAGAGGTGGTAGGCGATGCGCAGCGACAGCCGGCCTTCCTGGGCCAGGTCGATGACGGTGCCGTAGTTGTCGGGGAAGTTCTGGAAGCCGCCGGCCGCGTCGATGGCGGAGGTCAGGCCGAAGCGGTTGAGCTCGCGCAGGTAGTGGCGGGTGGAGAGCTTGAGGTCGTTGCCCTGCAGGGTGGGGGCCTTGGCCAGCGTCGAGTAGAGGATCAGGGCGCCGGGGGCGGCCAGCAGCATGCCGGTGGGTTCACCGCCGTGGCCGCGGACGATCTGCCCGCCGCGAGGGTCGGGGGTGTCCTTGGTGAAGCCGGCCGCCTGGACCGCGGCCCGGTTCATGATGGCCGACTGGTAGAGGTTCAGTACGAACACGGGAGTGTCGGGGGCTGCGGCGTTGAGTTCGGAGACGGTCGGCAGGCGTTTCTCGGCGAACTGGTCGGCGGAGAAGCCGCCGACGACGCGGACCCACTGGCCCTTGGGGGTGCGGGCGGCCTGCTCGCGGAGCATGGCCAGGCCCTGCCGCAAGGTCGGGACGCCGTCCCAGCGCAGTTCCAGGACGTAGTTCAGGCCGCCGCGGATCACGTGCAGGTGGGAGTCGTTCAGACCGGGGATGACCCGGCGGCCCAGTGCGTCGACGACCCGGGTCTTCGTGCCGATCAGGTGCAGGATGTCGGCGTCGTCGCCGACCACCGTGACCTTGCCGTCCTTGATCGCGACCGCGCTCGCCTGCGGACGACGCGGGTCACCGGTGTGGATCTTGGCATTGCGCACCACGACGTCCGCGATGTGGGCCGCGGGGTACTCGATGCCCAGGTGCACATTGCGCACCGTGGCCTCGGGGGCGTTCTCGGCGGTGACCGGAAGGCCAGCCACAGGCATTGTGGCCATGGAAATCATCTCCAGAAGGTGGGGGGTCTCAGATGCTGTGCGAGGGGAGAGGAGGGTGTCGCCGGTCCGCGGTGACGCCGGGCAGTTGCCGGGGCTTTGAGTCAGCTGGAGGACGAGCGGCGCGGCACCGTGAGGACGGCGGCAGCGGTACCGATCGTGCCGACCAGCAGCGGCCAGCCGAGCCCCGTGTGCCGCACGAGCAGCGCACCTCCGAAGGCGCCCGCCAGCATCCCCAGCACCGAGGCCAGGCGACGGCCGGCACGTGGATTGGTGCCGCCGGCCGGCCTCGAGTCGGATGCCAGTCCGGTCAGCGTGAGTGTCAGCACCGTCGTGGTCACATCGGGCACGGCGAGCTTGCGTACCGTCCCGTTGCGCAGGCCCATGGCCAGGGCGATCAGGGCGATGAGCACATCGACCGTGTGGCTCGGGGTGAAGGCGACGGCGGTGGCCGTGGCGAGCAGGACCGTTTCAAGGACCAGGGTCAGGCGCAGCCAACGCGGCGCGGGGCGACGGCGCATCACGGTCTCCAGACGTCCGGCCACCAGCGCGCCGAGGAGGAAGGCAGCCAGCGACACCAGCGAACCGACCACCGAGAAGCCGGGGACGCCGGCGGCGGCGAAGCCGATGATGACCACGTTGCCGGTCATGTTCGCGGTGAAGACATGCCCCAGCCCCAGATAGCTGATGGCGTCGATGAGGCCGCTCACTGCCGTCACCGTCATGAGGGCCGGCAGCAGCGGCTCACGGCCGCCCGGTGCTCGCTGAGCCGACGGATGATGGGTAGTCACTGTCGTTTCCTTGGGTTACGGTCCGTGCTCGGTCCCACTGCCCGACGGGAGACCTCGGCCGCCGCGGTCGGTCTTGAACGCGGCAGTGTCTCCTGGACCGGGCGTCCAAAGGATCGTCGTTCAGGCGTAGTTCCGCGCCCACCCGCGGTGGTTGGCGTCCTTGCCGCTGAATCCGTCGAACGCTGTGCATGTCGAGGTCCAAGGCGGCGGGCCGGCGCCGGCCCGGGGCGGGGCGCCCTCGGGCCAGCGGGCCGAAGGGCGGTCAGCCTGCGGCGTGGGCGCCGATGACGGACTGGGCGTAGACGACGCCGAGGCCGTAGGCGCCGCCGTGTTCCTTGACGATGTCCATGACGGGCAGGTAGGTCTCGGTGCGGGCCCAGTCGCGCTGGAGTTCGAGCAGGACCTGGATCCAGGTCACCGGGACGGCGCCGGCGTTGACCATGCGCTGGAGGGCGTGCTCGTGGGCCTGGGGGGTGACGCCGCCGGAGGCGTCGGCGACGACGTAGACCTCGTAGCCCTGGCCGAGGGCGGACAGGACGGGGAGCACGATGCAGACCTCGGTCCACAGGCCCGAGATGATGATCTTCCTACGGCCGGTGGCCTTGATGGCCTCGACGACCGCGTCGTCCTCCCAAGCGTTCATCGTTGTGCGGTCGATGATCTCCTGGCCGGGGAAGACCTCGGCGAGCTGGGGCAGGATCGGGCCGGAGAAGGACTCGGCGGCCACGGTGGTCAGGACGACGGGGACGTTGAACGCCTTGGCGGCCTTGGCCAGGCCCACGGTGGCGTTGATGATCGCGGTGCGGTCGCCGCTGCCGGTGCCGAAGAACATCTGCGGCTGGTGGTCGACGAACAGCATCACCGAGTTGTCGGGCGTGAGCAGGTCCGGGCTGGGGGCGGCGTGGACATTGGCAGCGCTGAACATGATGGGTTCCTCTTCTTCTGGTCCAGACAGGGATGCGCGCCTGGCGTGCTTGGCCGCGGGCCGGCTGAAACGTGCCAGCAGGCGCTGCAGTCGGTTCTTGGATGCCGGCATCGCGGTCTCCTTCGGGTTTTCACGCCGGGGCTGTGGTCCGTCCCCCGAGGGGGGCTCTCACGAAGATGAATCTCCCAGGGAAATCACTTCCAGACAAGAGGTTGAATGATGAACTACATGGGATCTGTGTCACTCTGCCCGGAGGGAGGGAGGGAGGGCGGGCGGGTGGTCGATCCGCACCAGAGGGGGCATTCAGGAGCCGGACACCTTCGTCGACGGCTGGACGTACGGGTCGTCGCTCTCTTCCGCCTGTACGCCTACGGGACGGGCAGTTCGGCCGCCGGCTCTGCCTGCTGGGCAGGGAACTGCGCCACGCGCTGATCAGTCTCACCGAACGCCTATGCCGTCCCCCACGTGCGGGGACGCCTTCCGTCGGGTGACTGAAGCCGGCCCCCAGCAATGATCACGGAGATCGGTCGGCGCCCCACCGACTCGTGCGCCGCGGCGATGACACGGATGCGGATCAGCGTGTGACGGATGTCGTCGACGGCAGGTCCTGAGTGGGCCCGGCTCCTGCATGGGGGATGTCACGACAGGGGGCGCCGTCTCGTCCTAGGGACGAATGCAAACCTCGATCAAGGAGCGACCCCCGATGAGCCTGCGTTCCGGAACCGCACTCGCGGGTGCGGCGATCGCCCTGGCCGTACTGCTGTACCGCAGCGGCGGCGAGACGATCCCCATGGCCGGTCCTCGTCCCGCTTCTGCCGTATGCCGTGCTCGGTTGGCTGTTCGGCCCCGCCGACGGTCAGGTCGAGGCCAGGGGCGGTGACGATCCGGTGATGCCGGGATGGACCGCGCCAACTGAACGCGCCCTGCGTCAGGTAGGGCAGTGATCGTAAGGCAGCAAGGCAATTCCGGAGGCAAGGCAACAGGCAATTACATGAGCTATGAACAGCAAAGTGTCGTCATAACCGGTGCTTCCCGCGACTTCGGCCGGACTCTCGCCATTCGTTTCGCCCAGCGCGGTGCCGACGTCTTCATGTCCGCCCGAAGTCTGAAGGCGGCGCGACGTGTGGCAGGCGAGATTCGTGACCACGGTCACGAACACGTGCATGCCTTCGCGTGCGACCTGACGGACGCCGCCTCGATCCGGCAGTTCGCCGGCGAAGTGGCAGAGCGCACCGATCGGGTGGATGTGCTCGTCAACAACGGCGCACGCTGGCTGGAGGGGCCGGATCTGCTCTCCGCCAGTGACGATGACGTGATCGACACCATCGCCGCCGGAGCCACCGGCACGGTCCTCATGGTGAAGCGCTTCTTGCCGCCGCTGCTCGCATCCGAAAGGCCGGACGTGGTGAACATGATCTCCGCCGCCGGGCTACCGGGCCATCAGCGCTCCGACGCGCATGCCGCCTTCTACGCCGCGAAGAGCGCGCAGGCCGGTTTCGCCGAAATCCTCTCCAAGCGGCTGCGACCCCAAGGAGTGCGGGTCATCGCGCTGTACCCGCCGGACCTCTGCAACCCGGATCCGCTGTCCTCGCAGTGGGAGAACACTCCGCGCGGCTCCGGTCACATGCTGACGGCCCACTCCGTGGCGGAGTGCGTGTTCTTCGCCCTCGGTCAGCCGCGGGACTCTTTCATCAAGTCGTTCTACTTCGAGCAGGCCCCTGACAGGCCACGCGAGATCGCGCTCGGCGGCGCCAATGAGGTGTCTCCAACCTCAGCTTGAGGACAGGGCGGAGTGAGAGGTGAGGACCGCGCCGACTGCCAGGTCCAGCCGTGCCGCGAACTTTCCACGTCCCGTGGAGTCACCTGGATTCCTTGCGCCGGTGATCGAGTATGAGGAAGGTCAGGAAGCCGCCGACGAACAGGAGGGCGCCGGCGATCAGAAACGGCACCGGCGCGTACTCTTCGGTGCACGTGCTTCCGCTTGCCGTGGCGTGACACACGTCGCCAGGGCCACCCCGGTTGGTATAGGCGAGGTAGAAAAGGGGCAGCGCAACGCCCGCGATGCTTCCGACGAGGGCGTTCGTGTGTCCCTTCCGGAGCAGGTACGCCGCCGCCACGGCGCCCGGGGCGATCAGGAGCACGCCCACCGAGAGCAGCGCGGCCAGTCCGAGGGCCAGACACGCCCCCACCGCGAGCCAGGCCAGGAACCAGCCCCATTCCGAGGTGTCATCATTCCGGACCGCTTCAACCTTGCGTTGCACGGTGCCTCCTGCCGAGGGAGAGAGTGCGCCGATCGGACCGCTGGTTCTGAAAACGTGTCATGATATCGCGCGTCCTTTTCCGGGCTGCTCCCGGGACGGTCCCTGGCCGGCGCCGTCATTGATCTTCATGAGGACTGTGGTCGCATTGCATCGGTGTCCGGGCTGTCGGGAGACCGGACCCACGCCGTCCTCGACGACGCCACCCTTGCTGCGGGGGATCCCGAACTGAACGCTCACCTCTCCAAGTTGCTGGGCCGCTCGGCAAGCTCTCGGCCGACGCACCGCTCGAGCGCGCCGTGCCGGAGCGGAGTACGAGGGCGGTGTTCCAGACGCCGTGCGGGATCGGTGAGGTGGGCATCGCGCACCGGGATGCGGGGCAGGCTGGAGCCGCTGCGCGGGAAGCTGACGAAGCCGGCCGACCGCGGCTGTCCGCACAAACTGCCCGACGGGAAGTTCACCGTCCGCCCCGTGACGGGGCCGCACAGCGGGCGGAAGCGCAACCATGGTGCTCCTGGCGGCTGTCGGAATTGTGTGACGAAAACCGAAGAGCGCGCCGGGGCCAGCCGCCAGGGAAGATCGCGGTGATCCCGTGAGGCTGTCCATTCATGGAGAGCCTCACGGGTTGGCGGGTGCACTTCACTCGCCGGGAGCAGGCGTGGCACCGCGAGGCGACGGCGCTCACGCGGGCGATCAGCGTCCTGTTCGCCGACCTCGACCAGCGGTCGGACGAGTGGGGCGTGACGGAGGGCCGGCCAGTGGGGCGTGTCGGAGGGCCGGCCGTTTCAGATCAGCCCGTAGGGCGAGAGCGACGGTGGCCTCGTCGTCGACATCGTCGAGCGCTGACTGGCGTCCGCACCGCGGCGCGTCACAGCGTCGCGGTCGTCCCCTCCCCGGACGCGCTGCCCGCGAGCCACTGGTCCCATCCCAGGTTGAAGTCGGCGTAGCCGTTGTCGGCCGGGGCCTTGGCACGGGGCGAGCCGGTGATGGTGACGGGGTCGCCCTGCTTGACCTGGCCGTAGAACCACTTGGCGTCCGACATGGACAGGTGGACACAGCCGTGCGAGCCGCGGGCGCTACCGCTGCCCGGATTGGGGTCGCCGGTCGAGTAGTGCACGTAGGTGCCGGACTGGGTCAGGTGGATGTCCCAGGGCAGCGTCAGGTCATAGAAGTTGGGGCTGCCCTTGTCGCAGCTGATGCCAACGCTGCAGGAGGTCATGTGGACCTTCTCCTGCTTGTCGATGACGGCCATCGTGCCGTTCCACGTCGGATACTGGGCGCTGCCCGCATTGATCGACAGGGTGCGCACCACCGTGCCGTTCCGGGTCACCTTCATGGTGTGGCCGGTCACCGAGACGTCCGCGCGCACGTCGTCGCCGATCGTGAAGGTGTGCGTGTAGCTGCGCACGCCGTAGCGTCCGTTGCCGTTGCTGACACCGTTCATGTCGGCGTCGATCTTCACCTTCGTGCCGGAGGGCCAGTACGACTTCGGGCGCCAGTCGGCGCGCTGGTCACCGAACCAGTGCCAGGCGCCGGCCACCGGCTGCGAGGCGCTCACCTTCATGTGCTTCTCCACCGTGGCCCGTGCCTTTGCCGCCACAGGGTTCGTGAAGATCACCGAGATCGGCATGGCCACGCCGACCGTGGTGCCCGTCTGCGGGGTGATCGTGTCCAGAAGCATCGGCGGGCCCGCGGGCTTCGTCGGTGAGGGAGAGGCGCTCGCACTCGGCTTGCCCGACGCCTTTGCGTCGTTCCCGCTCGCCTTGTCACTGCCGCCCCCGCCGCAGGCACTAGCGCCCACCAGCATCGCAGCCGTGACGAGTGCGATCCCTATGCCGCCCTGGCGCCGTCCCACGACCTACCCCGCTCTCTCGCTGTTCGGCCCTGGCGGGCCCGACTTTCTGTCAGACAGAGAGAACGGGTCAGCAGTTGCGTGCGCCGCGTAAAGCATGTCTCAAAACTTTGTGCGCATCCTGGGTCGGGGAACCATGAGGGGCGCGACATCGCCGCCTCCCACCTTCAGGGCGCGTCAGGGGGCAAGGGACTGAGCCGCACCGCAGTGGGCCGGCGGTCGGTGGTATCGGCCGGTGTGCAGAGCGACGCCTTGAACACAGGTCTTGTGCCTGCCGACTTCGCTTGATCACGGCCGTGGTGTCCGTGCAGGAACCCGTACGTGCTCCAGTTGTCACGTGGATGACGAAGGCGGCACCGCGCCGCGGGCCGCGGCGACCGGCCCGGCTCCCAGCGGTCGAAGGCCACGCCGGAGCCGTCGTCGAGCTCACCGCCGAGGACGGCGTCCGGCACGCCGGCGACAGCCGCCGCGACGCGGCCCGGCATTCGCGGCTCGGAGGTCCGGGTGGTCGAGGAGGCGGTGACCCGCGACGACCGCGTCCCCGCGGAGGTGATCACCGGCCTGGTGCGACGCCCCGACGTTGCCCCCGGGCGATGCCGGACGACATCGCCCGCCGCCAGGTCAGGAGGAGCCAGGTCAGGAGGAGACAGAACAGGCTCAGGCCGTGGAGGACGGTGGCTCACCGGGCGCTCGTGCGCTCGTGGGCAGCGTTGAACCGCGGCCCGGTCGAACAGCAGCACATCACGACGTCACCACGGCACGACTCCATGTGTTGGTGGCTGGGCGAAGCGCAGCCATGCTCGCTCCGCCTGTGACAACCGTGATCGCTTGGCCGTCGCAGAGTCGACTTCGCGCAGTCGCCGACCCGATCCGCGTAGCAACACGTCTTTGACCGGCGGTTCTGCATCCGCTTGCACGAAATGGGCTGACTGTTGGACAGCCGCCCGGTAAACGGTCGATCGACCCGACATGCTCGTGGGGCTATCCCTGCGGTCGGGGCCGTCATTGTGTTTGCCGTTGTCAGACGGTTACGTGCTTCGGCCGTATTCGCGTACGTGGATTCGGTGAGGGAACATGATCCAACGCTCACCTTCCTTGTGAGTGAGGCGTCAGCCGTTCCCGTACTCATGGGCGCGACACAAGGCGAAGTCAGCGGCGGCCAGCGACGCAGGATCGCCCTCGCGAGAGCCATGCTCCGCACCGCGCCCGTGCTGATCCTCGAACGAGCCCACCGCCGGACTCGACGACGACTCCACGGCCCGCATCATGGCGCCGCCTCACCGCCCAGCGCACGACCTTCCTCATCACCCACGACCTCCGCCTGACGGCCCAGGCCGACCTGGTCCTCCACCTAACCCACGGCAGGGCCGACATCGCCGCCCCGGGCCAGTCATCGACGACGGGCATGGAGCGGGAGCACGACGCGGCCTGAGGCCGAGCGCGACCGAGTACGACAGGCCCTGGCGGCGGATGATGCGCCCTGCCGGGGCCACCGGGATTTCGGCGGTTTCCCGCAGGGATCGTGGGGCGGTGCCTCACGCCGAGGCGCTGCTGCGCCGGGCGTAGGCGCGAGCGGCGCGGGCTCGGTCGCCGCACCGGGTGGAGCACAGCTGCCGCCCCGACGGCGGCACGATCACCGTGGCCGGCGTACCCGCCGTCCACGGCCCCGGCACGCGCGAGGAGATCGAGCCGATCACCGGCCAGGTCGTCGGCTTCATCCTGACGGGAGAAGACCTGCCCACCGTCTACGTCAGCGGCGACGACGCCTCACTCGACGCCGTCAAGGAGATCGCCGAGCGCTTCGCCCCGGTGGAGACCGCCATCCTCTTCGCCGGAGCCCCCCGCTTCCCGGTCTTCTTCGACGGCGCGCTGATTGTCCTCGACAGTGCCCAGGCCGCCGAGGCCACCCGGATCCTCGGCGCCCGTCGCGTCGTCCCCGCCCACTACGACAGCTGGGCCCACTTCACGGGGGCCGCGACGAACTGGAGGCCGCCTTCACCGCCACCGGTCCGGCCGACCGCCCGGACTGGGGCCGACAGGCCTGACCTGACCGACCGAAAGAGCCCCCAGGGCATTTCACCGTCTTGATCACCGTCAAGGCATATGAGGCACACGGCGGAGAGAGTCGGACTGTGCCGATGCCCACGCCTGTCCCAGAGCCGCGTCCGTCGATGCGACCGCGACGATCGACGACGCGGGCGCGTTCAGCGCGACATCACCCAGCCCGGCGTCCAGGTCCCGGCGGCGGCGTGGCCGGGCGCTGTCGCGGCGAGGTGGGCGCGGAGGGCGGCCAGCGCTGGGTGGGGGTTGTCGCGGTGCCAGAGGAGCGAGTGCGGGTAGACGGGCGTCGGGTCGGTCACCGGGATCCGACGCAGGCCGTGGTCGGCGGGCCAGACAAGGCGGGTGTGCTCGCCCATGAAGGTGGCCAGGGCCGGGGTGTCGGCCACGGTGTCGAGGAGCGCGTCGGAGCCGAAGTTGGGCCCGGTCGCCTCGATGGTGAGGCCGAACTCGGCGACGAGGTCGTCGTAGTACGCGGCCCACTCGGTACCGGGGACGATGCCGGGCATCCAGATCCGGTGCCCCGCCAGCTGAGCGACGGTCACCGACCGGGCGCCCGCCAGTGTGTGGGCAGGGCCGGTGAGGAGCTGAAGCGGCTCGTCGAGGACCCGGACGGACTCGATGTCGTCAGGAAGGGGCCGGCCGGGCATGGCGACGGCGCGGAAGGACGCGTCGATCGCGCCGGACCTGATGGCGGCGACGGCCGTCTCGATGTCGAACAGCATCACCACGTCGAGGTCGATCTCCGGGTGCGCGCGGTGGAAGCCGCGCATCAGGCCGGACGCCGCCCCGCGGGAGGCGATGATGTCGACGCGCAGCGGTCGGCGGCCGGTGTGCACGGACGCGACAGCGCGCTCGGCAACGCGCAGCAGCTCCCGCGCGTGGGGCAGGAACGCCTGCCCGTCGATGGTGAGCTCGGCGCCGCGCGCGGTGCGGGTGAACAGTCGCACGCCGAGGTTGCGTTCCAGCGCGGCGATACGCTTGGAGACGGCCTGCTGGGTGACCGCCAGCTCAGCGGCTGCCTCCTGGAACTGCCCCGTGTCGGCGGCGGCGACGAAGGTCCGGACGGCGTTGAGGTCCATGTCGACACCATATAGACACAACCATTGGTTGTGGCCTGCGCCCCTGCGGGTGGTCTGACCCCCGGGTATTGCGCATACCTTGACGCTTCCGATCGCGGATCGGTTGTACAGGTGAGTGGCGAGAGGCGTCGGGCATGAGGAGCGGACACCGGCTGGGACATCCGCTGATCGCCGTCCACTGATCGCCGTCCACCAACGTGCGGCGTGCGGCGGATGTCCCAGCCGCCCGTCTCTCGGAGGGCGAGAGGGGGCCCGACCGCCTTGAACGATCGCCTACTTCCTCCGCGTCCGAGGGGCCGGCGGAGAACGCGACAGGCGGCCGTCCACCGGGTGCGGTGAGCTCACCGAGCCGAAAGCCTGGACGACGTCACCGAGTTCGTGAGCGCCGGCGAGCGCGAGCAGATACCTCGGCTGATCGAGGTGCTTCAGCGCCGAGGGGGCTGCTGAGCCATGAGGTGCCCCCCGTCGCCTCGCCCCTTGCCTTGCCTCCACGGCCGCAGCGACGCCGAGGCAAGGGCAGGGAGATCATCGGCGAGGAAGCCTCGCCCGAGGCCCACCAACGTCATTCGACCCGCCGTGCCGTGCCGATGCACAAGCCTCCCAGGAGCGCGGTCAGATAGCGGCGGGCGGTCTCGGCACGGGCGGCAGGCGCGCTGTGCACCTGCGCGGCGTAGGCGATTCCGCACATGAGCGGGACCAGGTCGTCGGAGGTCAGGTCGGCGCGGACCACCCCGGCTTCGCGGGCGCGCTCGAGCAACTGCGCGCCGACCGACTTCAGGGTCCGCTTCAGTTCGGTGGTGCGCGGCAGGGCGTCCGTGGACGCGGCGGTGACCGGGGAGAGGGAGGCGTCGGTGACCTGCGCTTCGACGGTGCGGGTCAGGAAGCCGGTGAGGGCGCGCCCGGGGTCGGCGTCGGCCAGCGCCTGCTCGCCGTGGGCGGCGAGTTCCTCAAGGCAGGGGGCGGCGACGGTCTCAAGGAGCGCCTCGGCGGTGGGGAAGTGGCGGTAGACGGTGCCGACACCCACTCCGGCCCGGCGGGCGATGTCGTTGAGCTGCAGCGGTGTGCCTTCGTCTACGAGATCGCGAGCCACGGCGACGATCCGTCCCCAGTTGCGGGCGGCATCCTTGCGCAGGGGGGCGGTCGTCATGGGAGAAGACTATCTGGATGGCCCATCCGGATTGCTTCGGCGTGCGCATCGGACGAATCACCCGGCCCCTCGCGCATCCTTGTGTCGAGCCTGAGCGAGGGACCAGGGCACGGAGTGAGCGTCGTCGCCGGCCTGCCGGCGCTCTTCGTCGGACACCCACCCCGCTGCCTTGAGGAACCGCGTCGCCCTGCGGTCGTGGCTCAGCGACCTTGCCTTCTGTCACCCCGTGGGTGCGAGGCGCTCACTGATGTGGCGGACGGCTTCGGCGATGCGAGGGTCTGTTGCCGGACGGAAGGGGGCGACCGGATGTGCCTGGGGTCCGATGACGACGCCGGTCCGGCCGGTCAGTGAGCCGTCGGTCGCGGCGAAGATCGATGGCTTGGCCGCCACGGACGCCGGGCCTGAGGTGGAGCGTTCGAACTTGCGCCGGACCAGTGGCCAGAGCAGCCGCAGCCCCGGCGAGACGATCTTCGGATCGCTCATGGTGCCGTTGGTCATGTCGGTGGCGGCGCCGCCCGGGTCTGCCGCGAAGACCGAGACGCCCGTGCCCTCGAGCCGGCCGGCCAACTCGAGTGTGTAGGCGAGATTGGCGAGCTTGGCCCGGCCGTACCAGTGGAAGCCGTAGTAGCCACCCGGTGGCTCGACGGCATCGAAGACGCGCTTGGCGACGCCGATCGCGCCCGAGGTGACGTTCACGATCCGGCTCGGCGCAGCGGCCCGCAGTTCGGAGAGCAGCAGTTCGGTCAGCAGATACGGCGAGAGATGGTTGACGGCGAACGTCGCCTCGATCCCGTCGACCGAGTCTCGCCGGTCGGGGAACATCGCTCCGACGTTGTTGACCAACACGGTCAGCGGACCGTCGGCGGCGATCCGGCCGGCGAGAGCGCGGACCGCGTCGAGCGAGGCGAGGTCGGCGGCCAGGAACCGGGCGGAATGCAGCGGTGCCGTCGCGTTGATCCGTTCGACCGCGCGGGCGCCGCGCTCGGTGTCGCGCCCGACCACCGTGACCTCTAGGCCCGCCTCGGCCAGCCCCAAGGCCGTCTCCAGCCCGATTCCCGCTGTCCCCGCAGTGACCACCGCTGTCTGCTTCATCGCACGACCGTTCTGCCTAAGTGGATGGATTATCCGGTGGCGTCACCATAACAGATACGGATGACCTATCCGGTTTGTGTCCGGCTGGGATCTGCATTGCCGCACCCTGTCCTGTGGTGCGCCGACTCCACCCGGGTTGCGTCGTGTTGAGCATCCGGACAGGCGCTTCTGAGTACGCGTACTCACAGCTCGGCGTCCAGCGGCGGCGAGAGTTGGGGGGCAGACCGGACGACTGGAGGCGACCGTGACCGCGTACCGCAGCAGTGCCCGCCCAGCCATCGCCGTCGAGGCCCGGCGGCTTCGAAGGCTGAGAGCGGCCGCTGCCGCTCTCGCCGGCTCGGCCGCCCTCGTGGCACTCACCGGATGTTCCTCCTTCGAGTTCCAGGAGGACGTCTGCAGCAGCGGTGAGTACCCCGTCCTGACGGTGAACGGCACCGGTTCGGCATGCGTCTCGGACGGAGAGCAGCCACCCGCGGGGTTTGTGCGATACCCGGAGGGCAAGGTGCCGCGGCAAGTCGATGACAAGTGGGACGTGTACTGGCGCACCCACACGCTCGACGAGGACGGCAAGGTCAACGCCGCACCGGACGCGGGCTGACGGGACGGCCCGCGCTCCGTCCCGTCCGCCGTGGCGTGGCGCACGAGTGCCGTTCCGCTCGTGGAACCTCCTCGGCCGGACCTGCATCTCTCTGTCCGGGAAGGCAGAAGCGGCGGCGCCCGGCCGTCGCGGAGGTGTCCTCGCCCAGAGGGGAATTCATGGCACGGCGGACAGCAGCTGTCTCCGTGGTCGGCCTGACGGTGCTTCTGGCCGCAACCGCTTGTGGGCGGGGCGAGACCGTTTCCACCCGGCCGACCGCGGGACCGCGGGAGACCACAGCTCCCTCCACCGGGCCAAAGGCGTCACCCCCGGCCTCGTCGCACGTGAATGGGGCCGCCGCCTGCGGGACGCCGCACCTGCGGTGGAAACTGACCCGGCGCGACAGCAAGCCGCACAACGCGCCGACGGCCCTGCTCAGCGCCACGAACACCGGCCCCCGGCCGTGCGCCTTCGACGGCTACCCCGATATCGACGTCTACGTGGGCAAGGGGCCGAGCGTCTCCTCGAAACCGAAGAAAAGCACATCCGTCCGGCTGGCGCTGAACGCGGGCCACACCGTCGTGTTCCCGCTCTTCTACGCGGCGACCCCCGCCCCGCACGGGAGCTGCTTCATTCCGGGCGACAACGACCCGCGTGTCTCCGTGCGCCCACCGCACGCCGCCGCTCACGACTACGGCGCCTTCGCGCAGCTGACCGACGTGAACGGCCGCCGCCTGCCGGCGCAGGTATGCGGGACCACCATCCAGCTGGGTTCGCCTCAACTGCGTTAGGCATGTGGCTATTTATCGTGCGTATGTCCATTCATCCGTGCGATCATGGTGACCACGACCGCTGACCACGGTCGACTGGAAAGCGCCTTTCGGCGGCACGGGGGCATGCAACGGGGTGCACTGCCTTGTGCGGTGAGCCCTGTGCAGTGAGCCGTGCGGGACGTCCACGCCTGCCCGCAGTACGCATGGGCCGTGACGTTTCTCGCGGTGTGTGAGCCTGTGGTGCACCGCGTTGCAGGCGGCCGGTGGAACAGCCGCGTCGCGCTGCGCAGCAGTGGATCGCTGTGGGGATCAGGGCCGGCCTGGCCCATGACTTCGCCGTGCCTGCCGTCGACACGCACAGCCGGCGACCTACCGTGCCGGCCTCACCTGGAGAAGACCACGTTGTACAAGAGACGAATATTCGGGGCTGTGGGTGTGCTGTGCACCCCGGTGCTGCTGGGGAGCGCAGCGTCGGCGCAGGCCGCCACGCCGGCCCCGGCCACCACCAGTCCGGCGTCCGCCACGTCGGCGGATTCACCCGATGCCACATCCGTGCCGAGCGCCTCGGAGTCGGTCACCGCCTCGCCGTCCACCGGCGGAAGCTGGACGGTCCAGGACGCCATCCGGTTCTGGACACCTCAGCGGATGGCGTCGGCCACCGACCCCTCGGGCCGCGCACCCCGGCCGAGCGGCTGGACGGCTCCGCGGAGGAACGGGCTGACCAGGGCCGGGCTCACCGGTCAGCACTTCGACGGCATCACATCCGTCGGCATGCTCTTCCACACGGACAGCAACATGCGGGCCCACTACTGTTCGGCCAGCGTGGTGCGCAGTGCGGGACACGACCTCATCCTCACCGCCGGACACTGTCTCGGCAAGAACGCCGTGTTCGTTCCGAAGTACGACCACACCAAGTCGGCGGCCCAGCAGCCGTACGGGATCTGGCCGGTCAAGGAATGGTTCCGCGACAAGCAGTACGCCTCCGACAAGAGTGCCAACTCCGACCTGGACTTCGCCTTCGCCGGCCTGGAGTCCAACGGTGGCAGGGAGGTCGAGGACGTCGTGGGTGGCAACACCCTGGCCCCTACACCCGGCTTCGCCAACAAGGTGACGGTCATCGGCTACCCGTCGATCGGGCACAACCCGCAGGACCAGGCGTTCCGTTGCTCCGACGTCCGCACGACCGTGCTGACGTCCTACTACCAGATGCAGATCGACTGCGGCGGAATGTGGGGCGGTGTCTCCGGCGGCCCGTGGTTCTCCAAGTTCGACGCTTCGGGCAACACCGGCCAGATCATCGGCAACGTCGGCGGCTTCAACGGGGGCGGCCCCGATGTGAAGCCCAGCGACCCGCTGTACAACGAGATCACCTACAGCCCGTTGCACGGGGACCGCTTCTTCCAGCTCTACGCCGACGCTCAGAAGGGTCTCCACGCCGACTACGGGCCTTACCAGCAGCCGCCTCTGCCTTACACGTTGGGCAACGGCACGACCTGGAAGCACGCGAAGCTGATGGCCTCCGGCGACTTCAACGGCGTCGGCCACAGCGACCTGGTCGTCGTCTGGGACGACGGCGAGGTGACCCTCTACACCAGCGACGGCAACGGAAACTTCATCGCCGAACGACAGCTGCTGACCCCCAACCCGATCTGGAAGGGCGCGGCGACCATCACCGCGGGC
Source organism: Streptomyces sp. NPDC001222 (assembly GCF_042896945.1). NCBI lineage: Bacteria > Bacillati > Actinomycetota > Actinomycetes > Kitasatosporales > Streptomycetaceae > Streptomyces > Streptomyces sp. NPDC001222. Next base: position 24,304 of record NZ_JBIAXT010000032.1, on the reverse strand, counting down.
GACTTCACGGGATCCAACAGCTTCGACCTGATGGTCCGCTGGCCCGACGGTAAAGTCACGCTCTACGGCGACGTCGGCAGCAACGGCCTCAAGGTGCCCGGCACCCAGATGGTCGGCCCGAACGCCACCTGGAAGAAGGCCGCCCAGATCGTCGCGGGCCGCTTCGGCGCCTCGCAGTATGTCACCGACCTGGCAGTGCGCTGGTCGGACGGCAGTCTGAGCCTCTACACCAACGTCAGCGCGGGACGTTTCGGGCAGGAGCACAAGCTCAAGGCCCCGAGCGGTACCTGGAAGGACTCCACGCTGCTCACCAACGGTGAGTTCTCCGGCAACCAGAAGTGGGACCTGATGCTCCAGCGGCCGGACGGCGAGCTGGACAACTACGTGGGCACCACCGCCTCCGGCCTCGGCACCAAGGTACGCATCAAGAATCCCCACGGCCTCTGGACGCACGGCACGGTGATGACCGCCGGCAACTACACCGGCAACCACCGCACCGACGACCTCGTCGTCCGCTCGTCCGACGGCGGTACCACCATGTACACCGACACCGCCAAGGACCACCTGGGCACCGCGCAACCCCTGGTCCCGCACGCCTGACCCGAAGGCCCCCACGGCGATGCCGCCCAGTGCTCGACGGCGCTGGGCGGCAGAGCCGTTGGCCACAGCGACGGACAACTGTCCCCGAGAGTCCGGCGGGTCGGGCTGCCATCGGCCGGAAATTTTTCAGGCACTCCCTTCCCCGAATTCCGATGGGACGACGTTCGTTCAGCGTTTCTCGTCGAGATGATCCGTGCCGTCGGCGATATTCGCGCGTCATCATGGCTCGGCTGACGAATGGCTCGACGAAAAACATCGAGTCCGTCAAGGTCGGCGATTCAGCCATCGCCACCGACTGCTTGGCCAGGGGCACCGGGCCGCGCACGTAGTAACTCCGCGAGAGGTTGAACAGCACAACTCCTGCTCGATGGCAGGAGGCGAACCCGTCGACCACCACGATGGCTGAAACGGCGGGGGCGAGATGAGAATCCGGCACATTCCGTTGTGCCTGAACCGTGTTGTCGGTAGCTTGCGGGCCCACTGATTCCTGAAAGGCGGTCACGTGATGCGTGGAAGACGTATTTTTCTGGTATTCGTGGCGGCCGCAGTGTGGCTTGCTGCTCTGCCGGCCACCGCGTCGGCAGGGCATGTCCGCTTACCCGTCGTACCCATACCCGGCGATCCTCGTGCGGCACACCTCGAGCCGTTCACCGGTCACGCGGTTGCGCCTCACCCGGTCGACGCCCCGGCCGTCCCGAGGCATCCCTTCATGGCTCCCAACGGCACGAGCAATCTGCACGACGACGCCTATCAGACCGACACCTACACCGAAGCGGGCCCCGCAGGACACGACCTGAGCGTCCGGACCCGGCTGCAGGGCGGACTGTGCGGCTCTGTCACGTTCGACTCCAGGGGCCGGCTGGTCACCGTCTGCATGGCCCCGGGGCGCGCGCCACGGCTGATGCTGCTGAACCCGGACAACCTCAGCACGATCGCCGGCCTGGAACTCCCGGGAACCGCCGGCACAAGTCCCACGGACGTGACGGGCGGCGGATACTTCTACCTGGACAACGACGACCGCGTGGTCGTGCCGACCAAGGCCGGTGGCATCCAGGTCGTGGCGATCCAGGGCAACACCTTCGTGACCCGGCGCAGCTATGACCTGAGGCCGGTCATCGGCACCGCTGGGATCGTCTCCGCCCTCCCCGACTGGTCGGGGCTGCTGTGGTTCGTCACCAGGAGCGGTGTCGTCGGCACCGTCGACCTGACCACCGGCGCCGTGCGGTCCCGGGCGCTGCGTGGTGAGCAGATCGCCAACAGCATCGCGGTCGACGAGTCGGGCGGAGTGTTCGTCGTGAGTGACCACGCGCTCTACCGGTTCGACGAGGGGCCCGGGGGAGCGCCCCAAGCCACCTGGCGTGCGGTGTACGACCGGGGAACCCGGCTAAAGCCCGGCCAGCTCAGCCAGGGCAGCGGCACCACTCCGACTCTCGTCGGTCCGGCATCCGGCCCGGGTGGCGGCTATGTGGCGATCACGGACAACGCCGACCCGAAGATGCACGTGCTGGTGATGGCCCGCGGAAAGGCGGGACCCACCAGAGTGTGTGCCGAGCCGGTCTTCCCGGCGTGGAAAGGAGCTGACGAGAACAGCCTGATAGCCGTGGACGGCGACCTGATAGCCGAGAACAACTACGGGTATGTGGTCGACAGCAACGCGCTCCTCAAAGGCTTCCTCGGGCACCGGCTGCCCGACACGGTCCCCGGCCTGGTCCGGGTCCATGTCGACTACGCACACAAGAGCTGCACCACCGCCTGGTCCGACACCTCGGAGCGCATACCCAGCGTGGTCAGCAAGGCGGCACTGGGCAACGGGCTGCTGTACACCTACACCCATCCGTCCGCCGCGGAACTGGCCTTCAAGCCCAAGGAGCGCTCCTTCAGGGCTCCAGACGCGTGGTACCTGACGGCATTGGACGTGCGGACAGGCAAGCGGGCATGGAGCCGACTGGCAGGCGCCGGACCACTGTTCAACAACCACTACGCCCCGGTGTCGATCGGCGCCGACGGTGCGGCGTATGTGGGCTGCATAGGCGGACTGGTCCGCATCGCCGACTCCTGAACCGCACCGGTCATACGCCGTTGGGTTCAGCCGACGGCGGGCGGTCCACCGACAGCCTCGGCCGCGGCCCGAGCGCCCGCCGCAGCGGCCCTGGGTGCCTGAGCTGCGTACAGGCTCCTGGCAGCGGTCGAGGCCTGCCGGCGGTCGTAGTCGTAGCCCTCGTCGGCGGTGTCTCAGCAGTCGCGCGGCCAGAGGGCGAATACATCGGGCGTGTTCATCCAGTCGAACGTGGTGACGCTGGAGTGCCCCTGCTGGGCGAGGTATTGCACGCGTTGGGCGGCGGCCACGGGATCCGGGTTGGTGTCATCGAGCGCCGGGGAGACGCTCTCGGCTGAGCCTTCGACAGTGAGGTAGTGGTTTCCGCAGTACCAGGACAGACTGTATCCGTCACTGAGCCAACGGGTGGCCTGGGTGTCGAAGATGACGAACCACGGGCGCAGGGCGGGACTGTAGATGAGGCGGGGGTCGCCCCGGGGGGACGGTTTTGTCATGGCGGGCCACATGGATGCGTGGGCGAGTCGGCCGCCTGCCGCCAGGTCGGCCACGTACTGGGCATACTCCTGTTCGGTGGAGAGGTTGTCCAGGTCGTAGCCGGCGAGTCTGTTTTCTATCGTGCCGGTGATGGGGAAGACGATGAACTTGCCCCGGAGCTCCTTCCAAGTGGGCCAGGCTCCCGCCTTGGCAGCGTCATCGAGGGTGGAGTGGGCGGTGCCGAGCATGTCGGCGGGGGTGAAGAGGTGGTCGGCGCCCAGGTGTTTGGCCACGAGCTGATCGAGTTGGGCGGGGCCCATGTCCGCGCCCGAGCGGAAGCCCCATTTCAGTTCGAGTTTGAGGTAGACGGGGTCGTGATCGGGGTGCGCGTCGCTCCAGGTTCTGAGGTCGTCCAGGCAGGTTCTCAGACTGCCGTTCTCCCAAGTTCTCTTGAACACGCCTGAACCGGTGGTGTAGGTGCAGTTGTTGTCGTTGGCCAGGGGGTCGGAGTGGCTGACCACCCATCCGCCGGGGTTGCCGTAGGTGCTGTAGGTGTCGAGCTCCAACAGATGCGCACCGAGGTCGAGGCCCTTGGTCAGGGACTTGGACTTGGCTTGCTCGTATGCGTTGTGCAGTCCGGACACCGAGAGCTGATCGAGCGGGACGTCGTCGAAAGCCGATGTGTCCGTAGCGGACTTCGCTGTGGCGGCATGGCCGGATGTCGCCGAGGCCCACGGCAGGGCCAGGCTGAGCAGTAAGGCGGTGCCCAGGATGCAGGCTTTGCGTTGCCACGGAGAGGTTCGCGCCATCACGAAGGGCATCGGAGCTCCTTGCGTTCGGGAGTGACGGAAGCGGGGTGCTGTGTCAAGGGAGGCCCGGCACCGCGGCGTTGCAGGAGCGCGCGCCGGGCTGATCTGCGCCGAGGCAGAGACCATCGCCGCGAGTGCTTGTGACGCTCTCACGGACCTCCCTGAGGTGAGAAGCCAGACCTTGGGTTGATAGCAAGCGGCCGCTTAGTATGGAAGTGGGCATGCCAAGAAATTTTGGACGCGGAGGGAGCCGGAACGTGCTGCAGTCGTCGTCTTCACAGCTGAGGACGATGCTGTCGGGTGCTGTGCCGCTGTGGCTGAGCCCGTACGGACCCAGGGCCTGGCGGGCGGACTGCAGGATCAGCGCGAGCGACGCACCTGGAGCAGGGTGTCGGTACGGGCGGGCTTGGCCGGTGCGGGCAGGCCGAGGCAGCCGGCGGCGGCCCTGTATGCGCGCACGGCCTCGCCGAGGTGCGGGGGAGACGCGGGCCTGCCCCTTCAGTCGGGTGAGGCCGTCGAAGCTGCTTGACGGCCTACGGGAACTTCGTCAACGAGAGCGGTCGCCGACGGCCGCGCGCCTCCCTGGCGCTCGGTCCATGTGACTGACTCAGGACTTCGCGGGCTCGGTGTCCTGCACGACGTATGCCAGGTCGGGATCCACGATCACCGCCACCTTGCCGACGACGCCGTGGCCCTCTTTCAACGACTGCAGTCCCTCATTGATTGCCTCGACGGTGCTGTCGATGGTGTGGCCGATGTGGGGGACCACGAGTCCCTGCGCCGCCCACTCCATCGCCAGAGCCATCCCGCGCTGGAGAAAGGCGCGCGCCTCACCGTCGAGCGTGGCGGGCTCGGAGAAGTAGCGCAGCAGATTGACGTTTACGTTCCTGGCGCCGCGTTGGGCCAGGATCGCATCTACCGGGCTGTGCGTTTCGGTCAGGCGCGTCGTCTTCCCCGGGCCGACGCCGAGCACGATCCAGTTGCCGCCACGTCGGACGGTCTTCGCGGTCTCGACGAAGCTGTGCTCGTTGTAGGTGGCGTCGAAGACGAGGTCAACGCCCCGGCCATCGGTCAGCTTGGCGATTTCGGCGGCGATGTCGTCGCGCTTGTAGTCGAAAACATGGTGGGCGCCGGACTGCCGGGCCACCGCGATCGATTGCGGCGTGCTGCCACTGCTGATGACCAGTCCGGCCCCCAGGGCACGCGCAGCCATCTGCACGGCGAGATGCCCGACGCCGCCCCCACCGCCCGGGACATAGACCATGTCACCGGCCTGGACCGCCCCGTAGAGACCTGCGAAAGCGGACAGGAAGCACATCGGAAGCGCCGCCGCATCGCGGAAACTCAGGGACGGTGGCTTGCGAACGGTGAGGAATCGGTGGGCGAGGGCATAGCCGCCTTCGTCTCCGTTCCCGCCGGTTGCGACCCAGCCTCCGTCACCGTTCAAATCGGCCATGGCGGCCACCGCGTCGCCGACGGCGACGTCACTCACACCAGGGCCCACGCCGACCACCACGCCGGCGAGATCAAGACCGAGCGCGACGGGTGGCGTCCGGCCCATGAAGTTGAGGTCGGCCAGCTTGTACTCCAGTGGGTTGAGCGAGGAGGCGGCGACGCGGATCAGAACCTGGCCGGCCGCCGGCTGCGGGACGGGAACGCGCACCGCCTCGAGCGGCAATCCAGCTCGGTCCTTTGTGTAACCGACACCGAGAAACGTCTCCGGAACCTTCTGAGTCTGCTCCATGATCTTCCCTCTCCCGGCCACTTGAGGAGGGATGCGCTCGCTGCCAGACGGTCTCCCGGCTGCCCCCGCCCGCACGTCGAGCAGTCGCGCCGAACCCCCACTCACTACTGCGGAAAATCCAGCAGCCGGCGTGTGGTTTCCTCCGGCGCCTCTTCTGGAATGAAGTGACCGACCGGCACCGGGACGCCGCGAACGTCATCGGCCCACTCCTGCCAGATCGCGAGCGGTCACCATAGAGTTTGCCGACCGCGCCGCGCTGACTCCAGAGAAAGAGCACAGGGCAGGAGATCCACCGCTTCCCGCGATCCGCCTCGTCCTGCTGGTAGTCCCAGGTTGCGGATGCGCGGAACTCCTCGCAGATGGCGTGCACCGTATCGGGATGGCTGAATTTATCGATGTATTCCCGCGCACCTCGGCTGGGAAAGCGCTCGTCACCTCGGACCATGTGTCGAGCATGAAGTCGACCAGGTTGGCCGGTGCCGCGTTGATGAACTGTTCCGGAGCCGGTTCCGGCGCGGCGAGGAAGGACCATTGCCGGTAGAGGAGGCTGAAGTCCTTGTCGGCACGGTTGTACGCGTCGCCGACAGGAACGACGTCCATGACGGCGAGCCGGAGAACAGCATTCGGGTGATCCAGTGCGAGGCGGTAGGCGCAGCAGGCCCCGCGATCGTGTCCCACGACACCGAACCTGCCGTAGCCCAGATGCTGCATGACCTTGAGCTGGTCACGGCCGATCGCGCGCATGCTGTAGGGCTCGTGATCGGCCGTACCGGGCGGCTTGCCGCTGTCGCCGTACCCACGCAAGTCGGTGGCGACGACGGTGTAGCGCTCTGCGAGGCGGAGTGCTACCCGGTGCCACATCAGATGCGTTTCCGGAATACCGTGCAGGAGCAGCAGAGGCGGTCCGTCGCCGCCACGGCATCCGTGGATCGACGTATCCGTGGTAGCGATGTCGAACTCTTCGAAACGGTCGAACATGTCCACGAACCCTCTCGCGACTCAAGGACCGTTCTGTGCCGTCGTACCAGTGCAGTTGGAGCCGACGACGAATCTCTCTTGCCGTTGACCGGCGAAATAGCCGGTGGCGTCGGCCCGTCGGCGGCGGGGTATGTCACCACGGTGGTGCGGGCGACGCAGTGATAGCGCCTATGGGACGCAGTGACAGCGCCTATGGGCAGACCGGTTCGCTCGCCACCGTGTGAACTCGTGGCACGCGCGAAATGAGCCCGCGCGTACGCGGGCGTCACAGGCCCTACGGCCATCCGGCTTCAGTTTATCTCCGGCGGCGCGGTGGCGCGACGCCGTGCGATCCCGAGCTCCTCGTCCAACGATCAGCGACCGTTCGCGTCGGTGGCCGGCTGTAGTCATCCGCCGACAACAGAAACGGTTGCCGGCATCGACCCACAAGGCTCCACGAGGGCACTGTGGTGGATCGGCGCCCTGCACGGTAATGCCGAGTCCATGCGGCAGCTTTGCAGACATCCACCCACCTTGCTCTTCAAGTGTCGGACCTCGACGCCCCGTTCGTGCGGGGTTGGAAGCGGCCGTCGAACGCACCGGTGCGGGAAATGCCGCACATGCTCGCTCCGTAGTCAAGAGGGAGGCGAGAAGGGAGCGGGTGTGTCGGCGTCGAGGGCCGCCGTGCGGAGGGCGGCTGCCACGCGGGTGACCGGCTCCGCAGGCGGGTGGGGAAGGCGGGCCAGGAGTAGGCGCCGTTGCTCCTGGGGGCCGCCGCGGACGGGCAGGACGCGGACGCCCTGTGGCGCGGCGGAAGCGAGGACGGCGGGCACGGTCGTCAGTCCGCAGCCTGCGGCGACCAACTGGAGCTTGGCGAGCCAGTCGCGCACGGTGTGGGCGATCTCGGGCCGCTCGTCCAGGCCCGGCCAGACGCCCATCAGCCGGTCCTCTCCCGAGGAGGAGCCCGCGATCCACCGCTGCCCGCGCAGGTCGGCCACGTCGACGAAGTCGCCGCGGGCCAGCGGGTGGGTCGCGGGCACCGCCAGGCAGAGTGCGCGTTCGGTGAGCGTCTGCAGCGCGAGTGGGGGCGACTCGGCGTCCGGTGGCCGGAACGGCGGCGCCGACGCGAGCAGGGCCAGATCGAGACTGCCGGCCCGTAGGGCGCGCACCAACGCCGGGGTGCTGCCTTCCCGGCCGACAACCTGCAGGCCGGGGTCCGTCCGGCGCAGGGAGGCGAGGGCTCGGGGCAACAGGACGGCGCCGGCGCTGGGGAACCAGCCCAAGCGGACCGTGCCGGCCTGCCCGGGCAGGCCGGACAGTTCGCGCGCGGTCGCGTCGATCTCGTCGAGCACGACCGTCGCGCGGCGCATGACGACGCGGCCGGCCGCGGTGAGCCGAGCGCCGTCGCGCCGCCGCTCCAGCAGCGCCGCCCCCGCAGCCCGCTCGATCGCCGCGATCTGTCGGGACACCGCCGACTGGGTGTAGCCCAGCGAGGCCGCGGCCGCGGTGAAGGTTCCCTGTTCGGCGACGGCCCGGAAGACGCGCAGCGCGGTCAGTGACACATCCGTGAAGTCCATGACGTTTGCGCATACTACCCGTGCCGAACTTTCGTTGGACTCATGGCGGCGCGCGTTTCTAGCGTGGTGGGCATGAACGCATCCCGTATCGCGCTCGTCACCGGCGCCAACCAAGGACTCGGCCGCGCTCTAGTCGAAGGGCTGGCGGCCCGCATGAACCCGGACGACCTGGTCCTGCTCACCGGCCGCAGCCGGCAGCGAGTGACGGACGCCGCGCGCGAGGTCGGCCGGCTGCCCGGTACCCGCGCCCGTGTCGAGGGCCGGGTCCTGGACGTCACCGACACCGAGGCGATCGCCCGTCTTGCCGAGGACCTTCGCACTCGGCGCGGAGGGGTCGACGTCGTCATCTCCAACGCGGTCGCCCGGGTGCTGCCCGAGGAGTCACAGGCCGAGCGGGCCGACGAGTTCATCGACGTCTCCAACACCGCCACGCACGCGATCCTGCGCTCCTTCGGCCCTGCCCTGCGTCCGGGTGGCCGGCTGCTCGTCGTGGCCAGCAGCCTGGGTACCCTCGGCCATCTCGACCCGCGGCTGCACCACTGGTTCGACGGCGCGAGCCTGGAGCAGGTCGAGTACGCCGTGGAGTCGTGGCGCAGCGCCATCCACAGCGGGAGCGCGCAGGAGGCGGGCTGGCCGGTCTGGTTGAACGTGCCCTCGAAGGTGGCTCAGGTCGCCGCCGTCCGCGCGCTCTCCGCGGAACGCCGTGCTCACGACCTCGCCACCGGCACTCTGATCGCCTCCGTGTGTCCCGGCATGGTCGACACCGCCACCTCGCGCCCCTGGTTCAGCGACTACAGCCAGGCGCAGTCGCCGGCCCAGGCCGCCGCGGCCGTGCTCGACCTGGTCTTCGCCGAACACGTCGATCCCGCCCTCTACGGCGAGTTGGTCCGCTTCGGCAAGGCCCTGCACTGGCATGACGGCACACCTCCGGTGGAGCAGGACCGGATGCTCACGCCCTGAACGGCCAGGGCGCTCACACGCACCTCGGTACTCGGCAAGGGATTGGAGCGCAAGCGGGTGCTGACCGGGCAGTCGTCGTCCCGGTGGGCGGGGTCGATCACGAAGGCCACCCACGACCAGTGGGCACTGGCCCGGCGCGCCCAGCTCGCGCACGTGCAGGCCCCGGAGGCGGGGGTGCGCACGGTCGCACACCGTCTGTCCCTCCCGTTGGGGGAGAAGGGCAGCAAAAAGTCGCCGGGCGGCTACCGCTCGCGGCGGGAGTGACATGCCAAGTCCCGCCGCCTGCACATCCTCCAGGACCAGCTTGAGGCGGTGCGGGCGATTGGCAGGCCGGCATCGTGCACGTGGTGCGCGGCAGCAAGCGCCTGCTGACCAGCCGCCACCACCTTCAGGCGGCCCAGCTCACCGAGGCCGAGTGGCGGGCCCGCCGGCAGGCCGGGCGCCGGTTCCTCCAGGCCGACGGCGAGTCGGGCAAGCGGTACGGCAACGAGACCATCCGCATCACCCCCGACGGTGAGGTCAGCATCGAACTCCCCGCCCCGCTGGCGCATCAGGCGAACGCCCCGCGCGGACGGTACGTCCTCGCCGCGCGAGTGGTGTTCGCGCACCGGGGCGAGCAGTGGCGCGACCGCGCCGCAGCGAATCGGGCCGTCGCCTACCGCATCCACGAGGACGTGCAGCGCGGCCGCTGGTATGTCACCGCTTCCTGGACGATCCCCCCGGCCGCCGTCGTGCCCCCTGCGGCGGCCCGCGTGAACGGGATGGTCGGTGTCGACACCAACGCCGACCACCTCGCCGCCTGGCGCCTCGACCAGCACGGCAACCCGGTCGGCCAACCGCTCCGCTTCGGCTACGACCTCACCGGCAGCAGCGGCCACCGCGACGCCCAGGTCCGGCACGCCCTCATCCGCCTGCTGCGCTTCGCCCAACGCCACGCCTTGTCGCCCCATGCGATGAACGTGGCGAGGTTCGCGACGGTGCGCTGGAGCTTCTCTTCCAGGGGCAGCGACTCGGGGAGCCGCCCGCGTCCTGCTTGCCTCGCACGTACAGCGGGCAGGCGAGGGCGCTGCCCATATTGGCGCCCACGGAGTTGCCTGCTGCCCGGCCTTGGCGGCAACCATGAGCGAGACGCCTCCGGTGTGGCTGGTCATGCACATCGAGCACATGCTGCGCCGCGTCTGCCAGGAGGTGGCGCTGGGGCCGCGCAGGGGAGTGCCGTCGGGCGGCCGTCCAGCCCGGTGGCGAGGTAGGCCGGTTGGGGGGCGTGGGGTCTCTCCAGCCGAGGAAGTCCAGGTCGTCCCAGGGCCGCTCGGCCAGGTCGCGGGGGATCGACAGGCGTCTGGCCTCGCCCTTGGTGCAGTTCACGAAGGCGGTGCGGATCGACCGCTCGGTCAGTGGGCGCATGAGCGGCAGGCCATTGCCTAAAGGCTTTAGGTAAATGCATAATGTATGTCGTTGGAGGAGGGGAAGGTTATGGTCAGAGTGGGGCTGACACCGGAGCGGCCGTCCCTGGCGGGGGCGGTCCTGGCCGACGAGGTGGGTTCCGACCAGGTGACCGTCTCGGCGCTCGCCCAGCGGTTCGACGTCAAGGTCACGAGTCCGTACTGCACGTGAAGAACTCCCAGGACCTCAAGACCAGGATTGCCCTGCTCGCCCTGGAGGAACTCGTCGACCGGGTCGCCGATGCCCTGGCCGGGCGGGCCGACGAGGACGCCCTGACGGACTTCGCGGATGCCTACCGCGATTACGCCCGGGAGCACCCTGGTCGCGACGCCGCCGCGCGTCTCCGGCTCGATTCCGAGACGGCGGCCGCCTGCGTCGGGGTGCGGCACGCACAGATGACGCGGGCGATCCCGCGCGGCTGCGACCTGACGGAGGCAGACCAGACACGCCCCGTCCGGATGCTGGGCAGCGTCTTCCACGGCTACGTCAGGCTGGAGCTGGCCGGAGGCCCTCGAGCACAGCGCCCCCGACACGCAGGAGTCCTGGGCCTGGATCGTGGACTCCCTCGACGCTCTACTGCGAAACCGGGCCACACCCTGACCAGCCGTCCGCACCGCTGGAGCGGACCGCCGCGCCCGGCACCAGCGCATCCGAACATTCCGGAAATCTTGATCAACAGGTTGAGGCAATGAACACTGAGCACGGCATGATCACCACACCTGTCACGGCGGACATTCTGCGGGGCCACCTCGACGTGGAAGCGACCGCGCACGGGCTGCTGCCGCATCGACTGCCCGCCCGAGCGCGCCGCCAGATCCCCGACAGCCAACTGGCCATGGCCGAGGCCCAGCCCTCCGGCGTGCGGTTGGTCTTCCGTACCCAGGCCACCTCGATCGAACTGGACACGCTGCCCACCAAGCGGGTCTACCGAGGTTTTCCGGCCCCGGCGGACGGTGTGTACGACCTGCTGATCGATGGCCGTCTCGCGGCCCAGGCCACGGTTGTCGGCGGTAACGTATGCACGATCACCGACATGGTCACCCAGTCCTCCGCACTGTCGGAGGGGCCTGCCGGTACCGCCCGGTTCACCGATCTGCCGACGGGTGACAAGGACATCGAGATCTGGCTCCCGCACACGGAGATCACCGAGCTGATCGCCCTGCGCACCAACGCCCCCGTGGCGCCCAGGCCGGACAGCGGACGCAGGGTGTGGCTGCACCACGGCAGTTCCATCAGCCACGGCTCGAACGCCACGCATCCGACCGCCATCTGGCCGGCCCTGGCAGCCGCCCAGGGCGGAGTGGAACTGGTCAACATGGGGTTCGGCGGCAGCGCGCTGCTGGACCCCTTCACCGCGCGCGCGATGCGGGACGCACCCGCGGACCTGATCAGCGTCAAGGTCGGCATCAACGTCGTCAACACGGACGTGATGCGTCTGCGCGCCTTCACCCCCGCGGTCCACGGCTTCCTCGACACCATCCGCGAGGGACACCCGGCCACACCCCTGCTGGTCGTGTCTCCCATCCTGTGCCCGGTCCAGGAGGACACCCCCGGCCCTCTCGCACCCGACTTCGACGGCGGCACCTTGCGGTTCAAGGCCACGGGCGATCCGGCCGAACGCGCCGCCGGGCGCCTGACGCTCAATGTCATCCGCGACGAACTCGCCCGGATCGTCGAACAGCGGGCGGCTGACGACCCGCACCTGCACTACCTCGACGGCCGTGAGCTCTACGGCGAGAGGGACTATGCCGAATTCCCGCTGCCCGACGAGGTCCACCCTGATCCGGCGGGGCACCGCCGCATCGGCGAGAACTTCGGGCGGCTCGCGTTCGGTGACGGCGGCCCTTTCGCGACCAGGACCGGCTGACCAGTAGCACGCTCACGCAGACCGCGATGGTCGCGCTGCCCAGGGAGTTCACGCCCGCGATGCGCCCGCAGCCGGCTCGCGCGTATCAGCCGTGGCCCCTGTCCGCAGCCGGGTCATGCGGCCTGGCCGAAGCCGGCGTCGGCCAGGTCGTGTGCGCGCAGCGGGGCCCGGCTGCATGGCAGGTTGCTCTGGAAGACCACCTCTACGGGCGGGAGGATATAGCTGGGCTTCGCGTCGCCATCGAATACCGCTGAGGACCCGCTATGTTCGATTCACCTGATTTCGATGTGGCGCCGTACGGCGATATCGACATGACGATATACATACGGCGCAGTTTTTGCAGTTGGACCGACGCCAACTGGCGATCGCTGCTCGTGCAGCGTTTCGTGCACGCCCGCCAGGTCGAGCACCTGCTGCTGCCCGGGACCTCCGACCTGCACCTCGTGCTGTGCACCGCCGGACAAGCCGTCATGCAGGTCAGCTCCGGAGGGCCATCGGCCAAGCGCCGCTGGACGGCCGGGCGGCTGGAACTCATGGTGCCGGGCCGGTCGACGGTGCGCAGCTACGCGGCGACATAGTCTGGTCGGCACGGTTTGCGCCCAAGTTGCCCCTGTCCGGGCCCTTTTGGCGTTGGTATCTGACCCGCTTCATGCAGCGCATGGTGGAAGGGCTCGCCAGGCATGCGGAGCACAACAGACCCTGACCGAGGTCGACCGGCGTCGCCGGCTGCATCCCACCGACGACGTCGACCCTGCCTCACGGAATCGCGGCCGGGCCTACGCCGGCCCGCCCGGACGCCCCATCTGTCTGCGGGTGGTCTGAGCTCCATTGCCCGGCTGCGCCTGCTGCTCGCTGCTTCTTGCTCGTGCCAGGGCGGCAGCAGAGGGCGGCAGCGTTCGGCGCCCGGCAGAGTTCTCGTTACGGATCCTCACGCCGGCCAGGCGATTGGCGGCTCCATGTGTGTGGCGACGCCGCCTGGTGCAACGTGATCAACGACCCGGCGGCCGGGCGGGGGCGGGAAGTCCCTGGCCGGTACCGCGCGACTTGGACGCGGCGCATCGACCGCACGGCCGGGGGCGACAACAGCTTCCGAGGGCGTGTGCCAGCGCGTTGTATGCCCGGGGTGCTGCCCCTTCACAACCACACACTGCGATCGCTGTGCGTAATCGGAGGGTAACTCTAGGTTGTAAGCGTGATCGTGCGACCGCCACCAGAGGGGCACATGAACGACCAAGAAGTCACCTTCTACACCCGACCCGACTACATGGGCGACGCCCACACCTATGCACTCGGAACCGACGAGAACCTGCACCCGGGTGAGCTCAACGACAAGTTCAAATCTGTCAAGGTCGGCCGAAAGGTCAAGATCTTGGCCTGGCAGCACAGCAACCAGACCGGCAAGTACCGGGAATGGGACCTCGACCAGCCGGACATCTCCGACATCGGTGGGCTGACCCGGTTCAAGGTCGTCGAGAGCACCACCCTGCCCGTCGTGGTCCGGCTCCAGGACCTCACCGGCGCCCCGGCCGGGAAGTACAGTCTGAAGGTCAGCTCCTACGACGTCGGGGACACCATCGTCTACTCCGGCGACCCGGAGTACGGGCTCGTCGGCGTCATGCCTGAGGACGGCCCGCCGGTCACCACAGCCATCTACGTCCGCGACGAGCACACCGGTGCCTACGTCGCCGTGGGCGCCATCTACTTCACCTGGAACCCCGACACCAAGTCGATCGACGTCGCCGACGCCTCGAACCTTCCCGAGAACCTTGCGTACTCGCGGGAAGGCCGCAACCAGTTCACCTTCAAACTCACCGAGGCCTAGCCACCGCCGGCAACAGGGCCGGAGCATCCCGTGCTCCGGCCTTGGCCTGTTCAGGCCCACAGCAAATCCGGCTACAGCGTCTTCGCCTCGATGAAGGGCGGGCCAACGACCGGCGCAGTCCGCGCGAGCGGGTGCGCCGGGAGTGATCGCCCGAAGCCCTTCAAACGCCACCGAGTGCCGCCCTGCGCCGTCGCTGAGGCGACTGCGCTCATCCCGCGAGCCGCCTTCCGATCACGGTGGACCATCCCGGTCACACCACTAGGTCGTGTACGACGGGACCGGGCGCCGCCTCCGACCTGGGTTTGCGTGGGGCGGCTGCGGTGGTGGGAGTTGGCCAGGGTGAACTGCCGCAGCGCGCCGAAGTGGGCCTCGATCGGGTTGGCCCAGGATGCGTAGGTCGGGTTAAGCACAGCTCGACCTTGTTCTTTATTCCTTCCATGTCTTGGTGCGCTGGAAGGTGATGCCGCGTCGCCGGAGCAGCCACCGTAAGGCTTCACGGCCGACGCGGATGACACGTCCGTGCACTTCCCGCAGGGAGGCGGCGAGTTTGCGGATCGACCAGCGGGTGAAGGGCTGGTCGAGCCTGGTGGGGCGGGTGGTGGCCGTCCGGATGACGAAGTCCTCGTCGTCAGGGGGGAGTAGGCGGGGACGGCTTCCCGCCCACTGAGACATCTCACGATGCCAAGTTGTCAAGCTGCTGCGGCCAGTTGGGAAGGGAAGGCGATGTGCTCGTCGAACAGTTCGCCGGTCTGGAGGCAGTGGTAGAGCTGCCCGATCATGCGGTTGAACAGGTGCCGCTGGGCAGCTGCATGCCAGTCTCCTCGCTCGCGTCGGCGACGGTAGTGGGCGTCTGCTCCGGGTGAGGACCGCAGGGCGGAGAAGGCCCACAGATAGCCGGCGTGGTTGAGCCGGTCATTCTTGACCATGCGACGTCCGACATGGTGTTTCTTCCCGGATGCGCGGGTGACGGGGGCGGATCCCGCGTAAGCCTTCATGCCGCGGGAGTCGGCGAACCGCTGACGGTCGTCTCCGATCTCGGCGAGTACCCGGGCACCGAGCTGAACGCCGAGGCCGGGGAAGCTCAAGATCACCTCCGCGTCCCTGTGTTGGAGAAAAGACGCCTCGACCGCCTCGGTGAGTTCGTCGGCCGCGAGGCAGGCGGCTTCCAACTGACGTAGGAGGGCGAGGGCCTGCTTGCCCAGCGCTTCCTCGACGAGCCGTGGCTGGCTTGCGTAGTCGCCCCGGAAGATGTCGCGGAGCCGCTCGGCCTCTGCTTCGATGCCGCGGCTGCGACCGGCACGCTTGAGGGCGGAGCGGAGCTGTGCGCGGGTGAGCCGCGCGGCCTGGGCCGGCGTCGGCGCCACTTTGAGTAGTTCGCGGGCTTCGGGGCGGCACAGGCCGTTCTGCCATCCAGCGAAGGCATCCAGGGCAGCGGGGTAGTACTCGCGCAGCAGAGAGCGGAGCTGGTTGGCGATCTGCTGCCGGTTCCAGGTGGCGTCCTGCTGAGCACGCGCCAGGACAGCGATGGCCCGGGCCAGATCGGTGTCATCCGGCAGCGGGCGGTGCACGGGCATGTCGGTCCGCAGGATGTTCGCCAGGACAAGGGCGTCGCCGGGATCTGACTTCTTGCGCGAGACGCCGTGCCGGTCACGGTATCGGGCAGCGGCCATCGGGTTGACCGCGAAGACCTTCCGTTTGCCCTGCCTCAAGGCGGCAACCAGCAGTCCGCGGCTGGTCTCGATCGCGATCGGGATGGGAGCTTCTTCGGTGTCGCCGTACTCGGCAAGCAGGTCCAGCAGCAGCTGGTAACCGACCGCATCGTCGCTGATGCGGCGCTTGGCCAGCAGCTGCCCGGTGTCGTCGACGAGAGCGACATCGTGATGCTTTTCGGCCCAGTCGATACCGCAGTAGATCAAGTTGTTCCTCCCCTTGGCGCTGGTATCTGCGCTGGTCACGAGCGCATGCGGGCCACGCGGCTCCCTAATTCCAGGACTCTTCGGTCCGACATCTCACAAGCCGTTCGTGACACCAGCGCGCGCCACGGGCCTCGGTCTTGCCCGGAGCTCAACGGCTCGGGACTGTCAAGAGGTCACCGTGAAGCGGGCTCGTACCACCAACATCAACGAGTGATCCCGCATGGGTGGTGGCGGCCGTGAAGACGCCGAACGTCACCGCTCTACCTAGAGGCCTAGCAGGCCAAGGCTTGTATAGGTTGTCCGCCCGGCGTCCACGCGACCGCCACCACCACGAGCACGGGGACCTGGGCCGCTCTCCCGGGAGGGCTCGAAGCCAGGAAGACGTAAGGCGCCATGTCCCAATGCTCACAAGTACGGGGTCATGCGCCGCTCTCAATGAAGGCTTCGTCAGCCGGGGTCCAGGAAGGCGTCACAGTCCCGCACTCGAACAGTCCGGCAGTGCTCCGAGAAGCCGCGCCGGTGCCGCTACCAACGAATTAGGGTCCAGGCAGGCCAGGCCGATCTCGTTGAAGCGGTGGATCACGTCGCGCACGGTGCCCTCATCGGCCTGGACCAGCCGGGCGATCACCGGCACCCGGTTTCCGACCGCCGAAGCGAGCAGCATCATCGCCCGCCGGTAAGGCACCGAACTCGTGCTGCCCCGGCGCACGATCTGCTTCAGCTTCTGCCCCTCCTTGTCGGTCAATCTGCGTACACGGACAGGCTCAGCCACCGCGCCTCCAGCGGCCGAATGAACGTCACCGCACATCCAACCGTCACGACCACCAACCCGGCGAACCTACGCGGTCACAGCACCAGTCAATCCCAACGGTCCGTTCCACACGAGCGGCCCGCGTGCCGCGCACCCCGGCCGCGCGTGCGGACCTACAAGCCCAAGCTTGTGGCGAAAGCCGAGAATGTGGGCGCCGTAATCCGCCACCGGCACAGACGGGGGTTCTACTTCGGTGTCTGGAAGCCGCCGATCCTCTGCTCGAGCAGTTCGGCCAGCCGCAGTGGGGTGCGGTCCTCGAACATCGGGCCGATGAGCTGCGCCCCCACCGGCAGGCCATCGGAGGCCCGGCCCGCTGGTACGGCGGTGGCGGGCAGGCCGGGCATGGTGGCCAGGCCGGCCCAGACGAGCTGGTCGAAGTACGGGTACTCGACGCCGTCGATGTCGATCCGGCGTTCCAGCGGATTGGGGTTGTGGTCGTGCGGGAACGCGGGAGTGGGCGTGATCGGGCACACCACGGCATCGAACTCGGCGAACAGTTGCCGCCAGCCGTGGCGGTGCAGTTCGCGGCGGTTGTTCGCCTGGAGCCAGTCGCGGTGGCTGAACACCATGGCGCGCAGCCGTGCCGCGTCGAGACTCTGGTCGTCCGCGCTCAGTCCGGCGGCGCGGGTCCGCAGCCGATCGTACGGTTCGACGGGAAAACGTGCGACGGAGCCCGAAACCAGCAACTGGCTGTAGAGCGTCCCGGCCTCGGTCAGATCGGGTAGCAGCGGACTGTACCGTTCGACGTGGGCGCCGCCGTCGACAAGCGCGTCGGCGACTCGGTTGACGCCCGCCCGCACCGCCGACCCGGTTGCAATGAGTGGATGTTCGTCGAGGACCAAGACCCGGAAGTCGCGGAGCCGTTCGTGGCGCGCGGGCGGCAGCCTCAAGTGGTGCGCCACGCCGAGCGTCAACGGATCCGGTCCGGCCATGACGTCGAGCAGGAGCGTGAGGTCGCGGGCGGTGCGCGCCATCGGACCGACGACGGCGAGGTCGAGGTCGACCGGCAGGGCCGGTGCGGACGGCGGGACCATACCGCGGTTGGCCGCCAGCCCGAGTGTCGGCTTGTGTGCGTAGACACCGCAGAAATGCGCGGGGGTGCGCAACGAACCGGCGATGTCGGAGCCGATGGACAGCGCGCCGAATCCGCACGCCAGGGCCGCCGCTGATCCGCCGGAGGATCCGCCCGGCGTGCGGCCGTGGTCCCACGGGTTGTTGGTGGTGCCGTAGATCTCGTTGAAGCTCTGGATATCTTGCAGCCCCAAGGGCACATTGGTCTTGCCGAGCACCACCGCGCCGGCGGCCTTGAGCCGCGACACCTGTACCGCGTCCTCGGTCGGCACATAGTCCCGGTGTTGCGGCATGCCCCAGGTCGTGGGCAGCCCGCCGATGTTGTAGGACTCTTTGACCGTCACCGGAATGCCGAGCAGCGGCCGGTCCTCGCCGCGGGCACGCGCCTGGTCGGCATCGCGCGCGGCGGCCCGTGCACGGTCGAAGTCCGGCACACAGATCGCGTTGATCACCTTGTCGTCCCGCTCGATACGGGCGATCGCCTCGTCGGTCAGTTCCGCCGAGGTCACTTCACCGGCACGCAAGGCAGCCGCGAGTTCTTCGGCCGTCTGAAAATTCCACCCCATGAATCAGACCGTACGGGCCTCTGGAACAGGTCACGAAACGCTGCTTCGCGCAACGGGGTTGGATGTCTCAATACTCATCATGTTCCTTTCCGGCCACAGACAATTCGCCCGACCGCTTGCCGCAGTCGTCGAACAGACCCCGGACAAAGGGGTGGGTGATACATACGCCCGCCCGCCTGCGGTGCGCACATGGCGCGGTGCTCGATGCGGTGGTGCGCACCGGATGCACGCGGGGGGACGCACGGTGCTCGCGGCACGCTGCATCGGCAGGCGGCGGCGCGCACCACCGCCATCCCGGTGCGCGCTACACCTCCGGGCAGTGCAGGCGGGCGGCATGTGTGACGGCCAGAAGTGGTGCCCAGCGAGCACCCGGTGGGCTCGACACAGGCAGAGGCACAGGCACCGGGTCGCCCACTGCGACCGGGTTCTGCTGCCCGACCGTGCTCTCGGGCTGCTGGACCGGATGCCCACGCTCGGCTTCACCGCCGACGATGTGACGACAGCACGAGAGGCCCTGATCCTGGTGAGGGCCCTGATGCCGGAGGGCTTCGACGGCTGCCTCTCCCAGATCGAGCACGGCCTCGATGATCCTCGGCACGTCGCCCTGATCAAGCTCACCCGGAGCGCCGGAAACTGGGACCCTGACGACCCTCGGATCGAGGAACTCGCCGAGGAAGTGGCGGCCCACTTCCTCCCCGACCCCCCACTGCTGCCCACGCTGAGCGGCCTCCAGAACCGCGACGACGGCGCGCCCCGCTACGAACTGCTCACCCACCACGGAGAAGACGAGCGGCCTGGCTGGACCCGACTGACCACGTTGATCCAGGCGAAAATGCGCAACGCGCGGGTTCGCGGACTCACGGATGTCTAAAGGCGAGAACCCGCTCGCCAGACGGTCGTTGGACTTGGCACGCAAGCGGGTCAACGTGATGGTGTGCTGCGTCCCCTGCGCGACGCCGATGGGCCGGAGGTGGATGAGGACGGCGGTGGGCAGGACCGGCCGTCGGGGGCCGACCGAGGCGCCGAGCCGCTTGGCGGCGGTCGTGCGCTTCCGGGAGCGCACGGCTCGTTGCGGGTGCCTTTGACCGCCTTGGCGAACCGGCGTCGAACCGTTCTTTGCCGAGCGTGAGGCCGAGTCCGTCGGTCCGCGCGCGACGGTTTCAGCTACGGGCCCGAGGACGGTGTTCCGCCTCGGTATCGCTGCTCCCTGCGCTCGTCAGAATCGCGCTCGTGACAACATCGAAGAGGTGATCGGCGCGCGGCGCGAGTGAGGGTTGATCGCCGAGCCACGCGAGCGACCCGGCCAGCGCAAACAGGTCGGTGCCGTCGATGTCGGTTCGGGCCGTGCCCTCAGCCTGAGCGCGGGCCAGGAGTCGCATGCCGGCCGCGCGCATCGTGACGCATGAAGCGTGAAGTGCGGACTGTGTGTCCTCGAGGGCCGTCATCATCGACGTGATGACGCCGCGATAGTCCCGGGCGCAGGCGACGAAGTCGCGCAGCCACGCCACCAGCGCCTCTTCGGGCGAGCTGGACGTTTCGAGCGCGGCTGCCCTTGTCGTCAGCTCATCGAAGCTCGTACGGAGCAGGGCGTCGAGCAGTGCCTCGCGTGTCGGGAAGTGACGGAGCAGGGTGGCGAGCCCCACGTCGGCCCTGCGTGCGATGTCGCGCAGTGATGCGTCGACGCCTTGCTCGGTGATGACGGCGCCCGCGACTGCGAGTAGGTGGTCGTGGTTCTTCCTGGCGTCGGCCCGCATCTGTCCTTCTTGACTATTCGGATCAGTGGTCCATATATTCGGATCAGTGGTCCGGATTATCGGATCACTGATCCGGTAAGTCTATCCGTGGCGCGGGCAGGAGAAAATGATGTCGACACACACGATGAGGGCGATCCGGGTCCATGAGCACGGCGGCCCTGAGGTGCTGCGCTGTGACGAGGTGCCGATTCCCGAGCCGGGGCCGGGTGAGGTGCTCGTTCGCGTTCACGCGGTCGGCGTCAATCCTCCGGACTGGTACCTGCGCGACGGGCTGGGCAACATACCTCCGGAGACGAGGCCGAAGTTCGACTTGCCCGTGATTCCGGGGACGGACGTGTCGGGCGTCGTCGAGGCCGTCGCCGCGGACGTGGACGGCCTCTCCGTCGGTGATGAAGTCTTCGGTCTCCTTCGCTTCCCCAGCTTCGACGGCAGCGCATACGCCGAGTACGTGACCGCGCCTGCGTCGGACCTCGCACGCAAGCCGACCGGCATCGATCACGTGCACGCCGCCGGGGCGCCTATGGCCGGGCTTACGGCATGGCAGTTCCTGATCGAGCTCGGACACGAACACCCCTCGCCCTTCCAGGCGGCACAGCATCACCCGATGGCACTCGACGCCGGCACGACGGTGCTCATCAACGGTGCCGCGGGCGGCGTGGGGCACCTCGCGCTACAGCTGGCGAAATGGAAGGGTGCACATGTCATCGCGGTGGCATCCAGCGCGCATGAATCGCTCCTGCGTGATCTCGGCGCCGACCAGTTCATCGACTACACCAAGAGCCGTCCTGAGGCGCTCGTGCACGACGTCGACCTTGTTCTCGACACTGTCGGTGGCCGCGACAGCGGTCGCTTCCTGCGCACGCTCAAGCGCGGCGGCGCCCTGTTCCCCGTGTTCTTCGGCGAATACGACGACGAGGAGACCGCGAAGTTGGGCGTCACGGTCTCGGGCACCCAGGTCCGCTCGAACGGCGCGCAGCTCGCTGGACTGGGACGCCTACTTGACGCGGGCACGGTTCGTGTCGTGATCGACAGCACGTTTCCGCTCGCGGATGCCCGAGCGGCGCACGAACGCGCCGCCCGAGGGCATATCCAGGGCAAGATCGTGCTCACGGTCGCTTAGGAACGAGCCGCTTCACAGGCGCGTCCGGCGCTCCTCCTCGGGACACCCGTGACCGCTGAGACGCCGACGCCGAGACCCCGAGGGTACGTCTCCCAGCCAGGTGGCCGCGATGCTCGTAGCGCCGAACCGGGAGGGCCCGTTCAGTCGGTGCGTACCGACCATGCGGCGCACGGGGGACGGCACTGGCGCGCACACTGACGATGTCGCGCACCCTCCGTCGTCCTCCTCATGGCCCCTGGCAGGGCAGTGGCTGCTGTGCTGTCGGTCCCCTTCACCAGTGGCGGCCCGTGAATCCCGAGTCGCCACTGAAGGCATTCCGCAACTTCTGATAGCCCGGCCTACCAGCACGCCCGACCACGACCCTGACCACGGCTGGGCCCGAGCACCCCGGGAGGCGGCGATGGGCCGGGGGATTGAGAGTTCGGGGCCTCTCAGATACGCCGACGAGGTCAACACCGATCTGCTCAGGTTCTTCGCCGAGTAGCCGGTGCCTGTGAGAGAAGGCATGCTCACATAGACGGAAAGCGTGCCGGGATGCCTCAGTCCGCCACACGTGGAGCGCATTCGGCGGCCAGGGCGGCGATGACCGCCGGGCCAGCACGAAAGGACGCACATCAACATGGCGAGTGCAGCACTCAGGAAGGTCCTCATCACCGGAGCGGGCACCGGATTCGGGCATGAAACCGCCATGCGCTTGGCGGAAAAGGGCTTCGACGTGATCGCCGCGGTGGAGATCTACGCTCAGGTCCAGACTCTGAAGTGGCAGGCGGCCGAGCGAGGGGTGAGCCTGCAGGTCGAGAAGCTCGATGTCACCAACGACGGTGATCGTCGCAAGGCTCTCAACTGGGGTGTGGAAATCCTCGTGAACAACGCAGGGGTCGGCGAAGGAGGCGCAACAGTCGACATTCCCGCATCGAATGTCCGGCACCAGTTCGAGGTCAACGTCACTGGACCGCTGCTCCTGACGCAGGGGATCGCCAAGCAGATGGCAAAACGCGGCGCCGGCAGAATTGTATGGGTCTCGTCCCGGGAGGGCCTGAACGTCAATCCCTTCACCGGCATCTACTCCGCTTCCAAGCATGCGGTCGAGGCGATCGCCGAAACCATGGCCTACGAGCTGCAGGAGTACAACGTCGAGGTCGCCACGGTCAACCCGGGGCCATTCCTGACCGGCTTCAACGACCGCATGTTCCAGACCTGGGAGAGCTGGGAGGACGACCCGTCCCAGCGGCTCTTCGACTACTCAAAGCTCGCCTTCCCCCGAGCGCAGTTCGATCCTGAAGCGGTCTATGCGACGTTGACATCCGTCGCTGCGGGAGAGGTCGACCGTTTTCGTAATCTTGAGCCCGTATCGATGGTCGAAGAGACCAAGAAACTCCAGCAGGTTCCCTGGGAGCGCAAGGTCACGGATGGCCTCGGGACCCGGCATCAGGCCATTCAGCACTCCTACGAGATGCAACCTGAAACTCCCGTCGCCGACTGACGGCCTCCCAACCCACCGCAGTCCCGCCCGAGATGCGCTGGAGCCGCTCACAGCCGAGTTGACGACATATACGCCGAGGAAGTGGACACACATGACCGTCTCTGGGATCTCGAAATCTGGCAAGGGCGGACTGGCCCTCGGAGTGGCGGTGCTCTCCGCCCTGACCTTGGTGCCGGCTCATGCCGCGGACGATCTCGACAGGGCTTCGGGGAGCCAGAAACCGACCGTGGTGCTCGTGCACGGAGCATTCGCCGACGGCTCCAGCTGGAACGCAGTGGCGCAGCGCCTGCAGCGGGACGGCTACCGGGTCATCGCCCCACCCAACACGCTGCGCGGCATACCCCAGGACTCGACGTACCTGAACAGCCTCCTGAAGACCATCAAGGGGCCGATCGTTCTCGTCGGACACTCCTACGGCGGTGAGGTGATCTCGCAGGCCGCCGCCGGTGTCGACAACGTCACCGCACTGGTGTACGTCAACGCGATCATGCCGGACAAGGGGGAGTCGTTCGCCAGCCTCTCGGGCAAGTTCCCGGCAGCTCCGCTCACCCAGGCGTTCAAGCAGGTGCCGTTCCGCAACGGCGACGGCACGACGGGCACCGACGTGTACATCGAGCCCGCCAAGCTCCACGCGACCTTTGCCCAGGACCTCTCACAGCAACAGGCGTCCGTCATGGCATCGACGCAGCGCCCGATCGCGCAGTCGGCGTTCGCCGACAAGCTCACCGAAGCGGCCTGGCGGGACAAGCCGGTCTATGTGCTCGTCGGCAAGCAGGACCGGGCCATAGACCCGAGCCTCGAGCGGTACGAGGCCAAGCGCGCGCACGCGCGCAAGACGGTGGAGATCGACTCCTCGCACGTGTCCCTGGTCTCCCACCCCCAGGCGGTCGCGGATCTCATCGTGAGCGCGGCCCGCGACTCCGGCCACCGGTAGGCGGACGCGCAGGACCCGAGCGCACGGCTTCTCGCCTAGGTACTGCAAAAGAGGCAAGGCCAGGGGTACTTGAGTCCGGAGAGTCTTGGGCTGACGACTCATCAGGAAACAGTCAGCCGCTATCTACTCCTCCCACACCGACCCCGACACGCAGGCGGACGAGCCCCGGAACCCGCTTCTCTCCGCGCGAGCGGAGGTGAGCCGTGCACGGGCGGGAACCAGCCCAGCGAGTTGATGGCCCGCCCCGGGTCTGACACGAAAATGAAGTGCGCTGCCCAGGTCAGGCGGCTTGGATCGGTTCGAAGCGGAGCGTCAGGCCGAGGCTATTGGCCTCCTTGAT
>NZ_JBIAXT010000031.1:0-106154 GCF_042896945.1 Streptomyces sp. NPDC001222 | reverse complement strand
CTTACGGCCTTGGGCCACCGTCCGCACCTTGCGGATCTGGAACTCCATCGCACCCCTTGGGCTGGGGTGTTGCGACGACTCCTAGAACTCAAGGTTTGGTCCGGGGCCTTTCCCCTTGTGCCCCCGGCAGGATTCGAACCTGCGACATCCGCTTCAGGAGTTCGATCTCGGCGCCGCGCCGTCCGCCGGTGTCCATGAAGGCGGTGGCTTGGCAACGATCGTCGGACCTGCCTGCGCGCGCAGAGCGCTCGCGGACGCCCTGCCGGTGGCCGAAGCCGCCGCCCACACGCCCGTACTGGTCCGCGTGGACGGCGTGGCCGAAGCCCTGATCGAGATCGGGGACGTCGTACGCCCCGGCAGCTACCGGGCCGTCGACCGTCTGCGACGCCTCGGCGTCCGCCCCGTGCTCGCCACCGGCGACCGCGAGGCGCCCGCCCGGGCCGTCGCCTGCGACCTGGGCATCGAAGAGGTGCACGCCCGCCGCACACCCGAGGAAAAGGCCGCCCTCGTCCGGGACCTGCGCGAGCAGGGCTACGGGGTCGCGGTCGTCGGCGACGGCGTGAACGACGCCGCCGCGCTCGCCGGTGCCGACCTGGGCATCGTCATGGGCAGCGGCACCGACGTGGCCATCGGCGCCGCCGACCTCACGCTGGTGCGCGGCGACATCGAGGCCCTCGCGGACGCGATCGGGCTCGCCCGGCGCAGTCCGGTGACCTCGTGGCGTGCACCCTGCACTTCGAACACAGCGGGGCCGCGAAGACGCTCGCGGTGGCGGTGCGCGCAGGCCGGGAGGGAATATGACAGCAGCGGTCCGGAAAACGTGCCGCTGGAGCGCCGGCCCTTAGGACGCTGCCAGACGTCGGGGCCGCGGCCCTGCGGGTTCCGGCCTGCGGTGGCGGGGAAGGACTTCCCCGCAGCCCGGATCGAACGCGATGGCGGAACTGCGTCGATCGGGCGGAGGAGGGATGGCCGGATGCCAGGTCCCGTACGAGTGCCGAGGAAACGGACACCGCAGGTCTGGCCGTGGCAACAGCAGCCAGCCCGAGCCGGACACCTGGGGTCACGGAGCGGCGGGGCGTGGCTCCTGATTGCCGCCACCGTGACGGTGCTGGCGAGCGGTTGTGCCTGGCTGGGCTCCCTGGTGGGGGGTATGCCCGGGGCCCTGGTGGGCTGCGCCCCGGGGCTGGTACTGAGCGGGTTGCTCTTACTGCTGGTGGAGTCGGCGGTCTCGGGTCCTCACAAGTCGCACCTCAGAGGCCCTGGGGCTGCGGAGGCCAGGCGGCGTCTACGCAGACGCCGCTGATCAAAATGCCGAGGAACACGGGGAGCGGCACCACCCGCCCGCTTGCCGCGGGACCTGATCTGCCGCTGCTCCCCCGCCAGTGCACCGGTATCACGCAGGGGTCGCGGTCAGCCGGTCCAGGGCGCCGGACTTGGCCTGGGCGACGAGGTCGGTGAACTGCTCCTCGCTCATCTGCACCTGCTGTCCGAAGTCGTCGGTGATGCGCACCCGCCTGTCCTCGGGTGCGTCCGGGTCGAGAAAGAGCTGGGGACAACCGCAGTTGCAGTTCCCGCAGAAGGTCGCGATCGGTTCCGGGCTTGTCTCGGGCATCTGTGTACCTCGTCCCTTCCGGCGCGCCGGGCGGTCCGGCACTTCGACGATGCCCGGTGCGCGTGGTCGGTGAAACGGCCCCAACTCATGGGGAACACCACGTCACGCGGCGGGAACTCGGTGGCACTTTCCAACGACTCATGGCACGCGCGGTGCGTGTGAAGAGGCATGACAGGGGTGCCGGTCGGGGGCCACGGTTGCGCCGCCGTCAGCCGGTGTCGGCGGTACGGGCGCTCCAGCGTTCCTCGACCTTGGCCAGGCGCCAGTACGCGACCGCCACGGCCCAGACGACCACGAACAGACCGACGATGACGTAGCCGACGTTGTCCAGGTCCAGCCCGGTGATCCAGCCGGTGACCGCGTCGCTCAGGCCGAGCTTGTCGTGCAGGACGCCGACGAGTTCGATGGTGCCGACGAAGAAGGCCACGGCGATGGACAGGCCGGTGATGGTGAGGTTGTAGAACACCTTGCGCACCGGATTGGAGAACGCCCACTGGTAGGCGAAGTTCATGAAGGTGCCGTCGAGGGTGTCGAACAGGCTCATGCCGGCCGCGAACAGCAGCGGCAGGCACAGGACCGCGTACCAGGGCAGCCCGGCGGCGGCGCCGTTGCCGGCCAGGGCGAGGAGCAGAACCTCCGTCGTGGTGTCGAAGCCGATGCCGAAGAGGAAGCCGAGCGGGAACATCTGGCCCGGCCGACGGATGGACTTGGTGAGCCGGCCGAGGATGCGGTTCATGAAGCCGCGCGAGTCCAGGTGCGCCTCCAGCTCCGCCTCGTCGTAGTGGCCGGCGCGCATGGCCTGGAAGACCCGCAGGATGCCGAACAGCGCGACGAGGTTGAGGGCGGCGATGAGGTAAAGGAAACCTCCGGAGACGGTGGTGCCGACGGTGCCCAGGACCTGGTGGGTGCGGGAGCCGTCGTTCATCAGGGTGCCCGCGAGCTTCGCGCCCCCGGCGACCAGCGCGGCCATCGCGACCACGACACTGGAGTGCCCGAGGGCGAACCAGAACCCGACAGACACCGGCCGCTTGCCGTCGGCCATCAGCTTGCGGGTGGTGTTGTCGATGGCGGCGATGTGGTCGGCGTCGAAGGCGTGCCGCATGCCGAGCGTGTACGCCGTGACGCCCAACCCGATGCCGAACGCCTTGGAGCCGACCTCGTAGTGATGCGGGATCACGAGCAGGAACAGGATCCCGAACGCGACCACATGGAGAGCGATGATCACTGCCAGCAGCCCGGCGGTTCGGACGGTGTCCTCGCGGCGCCAGCGAAAGGACGGGGCGGCGGCGGTTTCGGACACACCTTGGGACACGGTCATACAGTCACGCTCCAGCACCTCGTGGATCAGCTTCGTGATGCCGCGGCCGGTCTCCTGGCTGACGGGTCATCGCGCCCGCCCCTGCCTTCCCGGCCGCGAGGCCAGTGGCAATGCATGGGGCGGGAACTTCCCGATCACAGTGGCGAGGGCCGCTCCGGACTGAGCCCCTGAGAGCTTTCACCGGTCTTCCCGAACACCACGGCCCGCCCACCCTAGAAGGGGCGAGGAGTCGCTTGCAAGGTTGCATACCTGAGCAGGTATGGAGCCCGACACAGGGGGCTGCGATGATGGCCGCATGCATCTCGTCCCCCCGGAACACGCCGGGCGGCGCACCATTGACGGCCATCGGGTCTGCGAGGCCATCGCCGCCGTCGGCGAGCCCGAGCGCGTACGCGCATGGGCCGACCGCTTCTCCCTGCTGTCCGATCCGGGACGCCTGTCCTTGCTGCTCGCCCTCCACGAGGCCGGCCCGATCGCCGTCTCCGACCTCGCGGTCGCCACCGGGATGAGGGACGCCGCCGTCTCCCAGGCCCTGCGCCTGCTGCGCACCGCAGGCATCGTCGAGGGCGAGAAGGACGGCCGGATCGTGCGCTACCGGCTTGTCGACGGCCCGGTCTCCGCGCTGCTGGAACACTGCGCGTCTCAAGACGGCGGTGCCGGCTGCACACCGTCCCGGGAGACCATCGAAGTGGCGTTGACACCGACAGGAGAAGTTAGTGGCTCGGGATGACGGCGTGGATCCGAGGCTGCTGCGAAGCCGACTCGGTCCGGCCTGTTGTTCGTGACCGCCCGGCCGGCCATCGCTGTGGGCGGCCTGGTACTGACGGCTCACGCCGGCCTTCGACCTGTCTCAGCCGACATCTCCGCAGAGATCCCGAAGATCGTGAGCGTCGAGGCCGTCCAAGCGTCGGACGTCGTGATCACCATGGGCTGCGGTGACACCTGCCCCGTCTTCCCAGGCAGGACCTACCTGGACTGGAGGTTGGACGGACCGGCCGGGCAGGGCGTCGAAGCCGTACGCCCCATTCGCGACGAGATCGAGGACCGCATCCGCGGTCGCTCACCCACCTCCGCGTGCAGCCCGTGCATGACCCTCGTTACGTGTCCGTCAGGTGTCGTGAACTGCTTCTTTGCGTAAGCGATTTCGCCGACGCTGCAAAAATTGGACTAGACAACAAACAAAACCCCAGGCCACCGACCTGGGGTTTCAATCTGGAGCGGGTGACGAGAATCGAACTCGCGCTCTCAGCTTGGGAAGCTGATGTTCTACCATTAAACTACACCCGCGTAAGACGCCGGCTCAGCCCGGTGTCCGAACGCTCGCTCACTCTACCTCATCTCGGACCCCCGGTGTCGCAGCCGTGGGGTCCGCTGTCGCTTCGGGGTGCGGATGTGGCTGCGGGGGGCGGGAGTTGGGGCGTACGGTGGAGGCGGTGGAGAGGGGTCCTGTGCGGTCGGAGTGCCGCCTGGAGAGCCGTCCCTTTGATCCCGTAATGTGGCTTTCGCCGTCCCGTCGCGGACGTGAGACGAAGGTTCTTGGGGAAGGGACTCAGAGGACTTGATGGAGCGCACCGTCGTCCGATGTGCCGAGGGGCACGTGTTCAGCACCGCTTCGTTCCCGATGCAGCAGGCCGAGCGCCTCGGGCCCGGACGGCTCGTCCGGTGTCCGCGCTGTGCCCGGCTCCGCAGCGCGGTACCGGTGGCCTTGGAGAAGCAGTAGCGGCAAGCGATGAAGGCGCGTGGAGTCGTCACGATTGTGGCGACTCCACGCGCCTTGCGTATTCTCGGGGCGTGCTTCTCTCAGACAAGGACATCCGGACCGAGATCGACAAGGGCCGGGTCGTGATCGACCCGTTCGATCCGACCATGGTGCAGCCCTCGAGCATCGATGTGCGGCTGGACCGCTACTTCCGGGTGTTCGAGAACCACAAGTACCCGCATATCGACCCCTCGATCGAGCAGGCCGACCTGACCCGGCTGGTCGAGCCGGAGGGCGACGAGCCGTTCATCCTGCACCCCGGGGAGTTCGTGCTCGCCTCGACGTACGAGGTCATCACGCTGCCCGACGATCTTGCGTCGAGGCTCGAGGGCAAGAGCTCCCTCGGGCGGCTGGGGCTCGTGACCCACTCCACCGCCGGGTTCATCGACCCCGGGTTCTCCGGCCATGTCACGCTCGAGCTGTCCAACCTCGCCACCCTGCCGATCAAGCTGTGGCCGGGGATGAAGATCGGGCAGCTGTGCATGTTCCGGCTCAGCTCGCCGGCCGAGTACCCCTACGGCAGTGAGCGCTACGGCTCGCGCTACCAGGGCCAGCGCGGACCCACCGCCTCGCGCTCCTTCGTCAACTTCCATCGGACCCAGGTGTGAGCCGGACATGACCAACATACGGGAGAACCTGAGCTACGAGGACTTCGGACGGGCCGTCCGCGAGCTCGCGCAGACCATCGCGGACGACGGCTACGAGCCGGACATCGTGCTCAGCATCGCGCGCGGCGGTGTGTTCGTGGCGGGCGGCCTCGCCTACGCCCTCGACTGCAAGAACATCCACCTGGTGAATGTGGAGTTCTACACCGGTGTGGGTACGACGCTCGAGATGCCGGTCATGCTGGCCCCCGTCCCCAACGCGATCGACTTCACCGACAAGAAGGTGCTGATCGCCGACGACGTGGCCGACACCGGCAAGACCCTGAAGCTGGTCCACGACTTCTGCCTCGAGACCGTCGCCGAGGTCCGCTCCGCAGTGATCTATGAGAAGTCCCACTCGCTCGTGAAGTGCGAGTACGTGTGGAAGCGCACGGACGACTGGATCAACTTCCCGTGGAGTGTTCTGCCCCCGGTACACAAGTCGGGGCAGGCGCCCAAGGACAACAAGGAAGCTCTCTGACCTGATCGCTTCGTGGCCTCGCATTGGGGCGTGCCGCACTCCGTGAAGTGAGGCACGACCCAGCGTCGCCTCAGCGCCGTCCCGTGTGGTCAAAGTGCCCGCAGGCGTCGGCGCTTCGGGTGATCGACTCATGGGCCCCACGCCGTTCACGGGGCAGGCTCGGCCATCACCCGGCGGACGGCCCGGAACCGGTCCGGCGCTTCCCCCGTACGAGCAGGACCAGCGCCGCCGTGACCGCCAGCACCAGACTCAACGAGTCGGCAGTCATCACCACGGCGAAGGGTGCGCCCAAGAGGCGCGGCGCCCTGGCGAGGATCAGGCCAAGGCCCATGAGCAGGGGGAACCCGTAGAAGCGCACGCCCTGGCGGGGGCTTGCTCCTTCGCGGATCTTCGCCCGCGCCCACCGGCGGTGGCCGAGGCTGAGAAGAACCAGCAGGCAGCCCGTCGCGACGACGGACCAGTCCATGAACCCGAGCATCGGGACCCCCCGTCGGCACGGATCTGCCATACGTGCCGGTTCACCAGGCACATCATCGCGGCTCGTGCCCCAGCGCAGAGAGCGTGCCAGGCCGGTCGTACGGCGGGAAAGGCCCGCTCAGGTTCTTAGCGCGATCTTTGCCCGCCATGAGGGGCTACGGGGCTTCGTGGGTCCGCGCCCTCCGGGAGCCGGTCGATGAGCACCATGGCCACGTCGTCCATCAGGGTGTCCGCGGTGTGGTGGATCAGTAGCCGGTGGAGTTCCTCCAGGAACTGCTGCGGGGCCGCCGCGTCCACCGCCTCCATGGCCTCGGGCAGGGGGAAGAAGTCGCCGCAGCCGTTGCGGGCCTCCACCACGCCGTCCGTGTAGAGGAGCAGCCGGTCACCCGGCGCGAAGGCGTAGCTCTCCGCCGCGGGCGGCGGGCCGGTCATCAGGTCCTCCAGGCCGAGGGGCGGCATGGCCGCGTCGGGTCCGAGGGCGCGGACCCGGCCCTCGTGCAGCACCAGCGGAGCCGGATGGCCGCAGTTGACCAGCTCGAGCGCGCAGTCGTCCGTCACCTGGCCGACGAGCGCGGAGACGAAGCACTCCATCCGGTATTCCTCGTCGTGGTCGGCGGCGGCGCGTTCCCTCCGCATGGCGGCCGCGCAGTGCTGGACGACCTCGGCCAGATCGCGCTCGTAGTGGACGGTTTCCCTGAACGCGCCCAGGACGGCCGCGGCCGCGCGTACGGCGGGCAGGCCCTTGCCCCGGACATCGCCCACGATCATCCGGACCCCGTACCGGGTCTGGAGGGCCTCGTACAGGTCACCGCCGATCTGCGCCCCGGACTCTGCTGCCAGGTAGATGCTGGCGGCCCGGAGCGGGCCGAGACGGGGGCTCACGGGCCGCAGCAGGACGTCCTGAGCCGCTGCGGCGACCCGGCGGATCTGGTCCAGCTCGTGCTGTCTGCGCCGTCGCATGAGGTCGCTGATCGTCACGCAGGCGACGGACACCACGAAGAGGCCGAGAAGGTTGCCGTAGACCGGCTCCTCACCCCAGGAGTCATGGAGGGTGGGGGAGATGACGTTGACGGCCAGGGCACCGACCGCCGCCGACAGGGTGCCCCCCGGGCCCATGGTCAGTGCGGCGACCGCCGGCATCGCGGTGAGGAGCGGACCGGTGTACATGAGGTGCATCGGCGAGAGTTCGATGCCCAGCCCGATGAGCAGGACCGCGAAGGGCAGACACTGCCCCAGCCGGAGGCGGACTCGGTCATGAGCGCCCGCTCCTGATTCGGCGGACGTGCGGAAGGGCCGTCGTATGTGCCACCGCATGACAACAGCGTCCCTCTCCGGCGCCCTGATCTTCCACCCACCGGGCGAGTTGTCCACCCCGTGCACGGGGTGCGCACGGTTCGTGTCCGAGCCGAGACGGTCGGTTCACGGGCGGTCGGTACGGGGCTGCCGACGGGATGCGAGAAGGCCCCGTCGCGCGTGGCGTCGGGGCCTTCTGCGTGAGGCCGGGCGAGCGTGCGCTAGAACGTGCCGAGCTTCACGATCGACAGGATCGCGATCAGCTGGATCGCCGACGCGCCCAGCGCCTTCGGCCACGGCAGGTCGTGCGACTTGGAGACCATCAGGGTCAGCAGCGCACCCGCCGCCACCCAGGTCGCCCAGCCCAGGAACTGCACGAAGGGGGCGTCGCCGCCGAAGAACATCGCGACGACCAGGCGCGGCGCGTCCGTGATGGACATGATCAGCATGGACAGGCCCACCGTGGGCTGCCAGGCGCCGTCGCCGCCGAGCTGGCGGGCCAGGGTGTGGGTGACCACGCCGAGGATGAAGGAGCTGAGGACGAACGCCACGGCCGTGGTCAGGACGATCGGGATCGCGCTCGACAGCGTGGCGCTGATCGCGTCCTTGCGTGCGCCGTCGAAGCCGAAGACCGCCAGCAGGCCGTAGAGGAAGGTCACGATGAGGGCCGGGCCCCACATCGTGTAGTCCCGCATCTGGAGGAACGTCCGGGTCGGGGAGAGGACCACGCCCCGCAGCAGCTCCTTCCAGTGCAGCCGCGGACCGACGGGCGGCGCCGGGGCCTGGCCCGCGCGGTAGGTCTCGCCCTGGCTGTACGGGTCCTCGCCGACGGAGAACGCCTGGGTGTGGCCCGGGTTGTCGGCCGCGTACGGGTCCGGGGTCAGGGGACGGCCCTGGCCGCCGTCGTCCCCGAAGTACTCCGGCTCGCCCTGGCCCTGCGGCGCACGCCACTGCGGCTGACCCCCCTGGGGTCCTGCGGCCCCGTAGGGCGCCGCGCCGCCGTACTGCTGCTGCGACGCGGAGGGGTAGCCGTACGACGGGCCCTGCGGTGCCTGTCGGCCGTACGGGGGTTGTTGCGGTCGCGCTTGAGGAGCGCCGTTGTCCCGGCCGCGTCCGATCCTGAATCCAGCCACGTCTTCGAACGTACCTGGTCCCTGAAGGTGACATGCCGGACCCGAGCCAACGGGAGGGGCTTTGCTGCCGAGCTGTGACATCCCCTAAGGGGCCCTCGGGCGGGGAATCAGGGGGATCAGAGGGACACCGAGAGGAATCGAGGGCCACCGCCCTCACCTGCCGCGCCGCCGCTCCCGTGCCCAGTACGTGCCCGTGAGGGCCAGGAAGCGGGTGTTGCCCACCGCGTAGCGCAGGAACATACGGCGTGGCTCCTGGGCCAGACGGTGGAACCATTCGAGGCCGGTCCGCTGCATCCAGCGCGGTGCCCTGCTGCGCACTCCCGCCACCACGTCGAAGGAGCCGCCCACGCCGACGACCAGGGCACAGCCCAGCTCCTGCTGCCGACGGGCGAGGAAGTACTCCTTGCGCGGGCTCGGCACGGCGAGGAACAGCAGGTCGGGGCGGGTCTCGCGGACGGCCGCCACCACCTCGGGCTCCTCGGCCTCGGTCCAGTAGCCGTCCCGGTGTCCGACGACGTCGACGCCCTGCCGGGCGGCGATGCGGGCGGTCTCCCGGACCACCTCCGGCCTCGCGCCGAGCAGATAGACCCGGTAGCCGCCGCGCGCGGCGCTGCGCCACATCGCCAGCATGAAGTCGATGCCCGCGACCCGCTCGGGCAGCGGGCTGCCGAGCAGGCGGCCCGCCCACACGACCGACTGCCCGTCGGCGTTGACGAGCGAGCACGAGCGGATGATGCCCGCGAGTTCCGGATCGTCGTGCGCCTGCACGATCTTGGCGGCGTTCAGCACGACATGCTGGTGGGGGCCGCCGTCAGCGATCAGCGCCTCGGCGGCCGCCACGGACTCCCGCAGGGTGAGCGGGTGGACGGGCAGTCCGCACACCGTCACCGGCCGGCCCGGGCCCCTCGGTCCGGTCGGCGCGTCCTCGTTCACGAGCGGGGTGGTCGGCATACCGGTCTCCGTTCCGTCAACAACGCCCGGCCAGGCCCAGGTTCTGCCAGAACCGCACGAACTCCTCGGTGACACGGTCGGGTTCGTAGCGTGGTCGTAGCTCCTCCCAGGCCTTCTGCTGGCGCCGTCGGATGTCGTCGATGTCGTCCGCGCACGCTTTGAGGAACCCGGCCACGGACTCCGCCGTCGCCCGGACCGGCTCCACACAGCCCTGGCCGAACAGTTCGGCACTGCCGGGCGACGGGGTCGCCGCGACAGCGCAGCGCGCCTGGAGTCCTTCGAGCAGGACGAAGGGGAGCCCCTCGACCCAGCGGGCCGGCAGGACGAACACATCGACCTTCGACCAGAACGACGGGGCCTCGGACAGATCGAGGACCCCGAGGTCCTCGTCCACGCACGCCATACGGCTGAGCGGTACGTCGTGCCGCATCCCGGCGACCCGGAACTCGATCGCGAGTCCCTCTCTCTTCAGCGTGTCGACCGCCGCGCAGACGAGGTCGAACCCCTTGACCCGGCTCATCGTGCCGATCCAGCCGACGCGCAGCGTCCGGGACGGGGCCGACCCCGGCGCGGGCGGGGCCGCCGGGGGCGCGGGGTTGCGCAGCACGGTGACCGACGCGGTACGGCAACCACAGGCCCGCAGCTGCTGCGCCACCTCCTCACTGAGCACGATCCAGTGGCATCCGCCCAGCGAAGCGCACAGTGCGGGGCTCGCGGCGAGGCGGGCGGGCAGCTGGGCGCCATGGAGGTGCAGAACCGTGGTCGAGCCGGCCAGCTTGGCCAGCAGCACGAGGAGCACATCGCGCAGCAGGGGCAGGCCCCACTGGGAGACCGGCAGATAGACGGCGCTCGGTGTCGTCCCGATCAGTGTGCGGGCGGCCTTGGCGAGGGCCGCCACGGTGGCCGAGGCCTTCGCGGGCCAGGAGGCCGCCAGCCGGTCGGAGCCGTCCCGGCTCGCGGAGAGCGAGATGACCGCCCGTACCCGGCAGCGGCCGGTGAGAACGGGTGTGAAGAACTCGGCCGCCCGGCCCATTCCACCGAGACGCGGACTGTGTCGGAAAACAAGGACGGTCGGCCCGGCGGATCGCCGCGGAAAACGTGGACGGACGGGAAACATTCCCTGTCTCCAGGCATGGGGTGCGGGATTGCGTAGTTCGAGTGAATTTCGAGTGGAATTCCGGCGGGAAGACCAGACGATCAACCGAAGCATCTGCTCGGCGGAGAAGTCCAGTGCAACACGTCTAAACGCCTTCTTCATACGGTATGCAGGGGTGAGCTTCGGGGATTCGTTACCCACAGGGCGGCAGAACCGTTATTGCGGACCGGCGTGATATGAATCGACGGAGTTGGCAAAAGGGAGAGCTGTGAGCTTTTTCAACCCCACTCCACAGTTTTATTCCGACTTCGCCGTGGTGTGTGCCGCCGTGTCCGTCGTCAGCGTTCTGGTGCTGGCCAGGTGCCTGCGCGGGGTGGGCTGGCTGCTCTGGGCGGTCTGCCTGGTGCCGCTCTTCCTGCTGGGCAGGACGTACGCGACGGTGGGCGTCCCCCCGTTCTACGCCCTGGACGTGCTGGCCGCCCTCGCGCTGCTCACGACCCTGTACCAGTGGGGGCCGAGGGTGTTCTCGGAGAAGCGGTTGCGCTGGTTCCGCGCGGCCGCCGTGGGGCTGGCGGTGCTGACGTGCCAGGCGGTGTACCGGGGGATGGCCGCGGGGTACCCCGAGGCCCTCAAGGGGCTGATCCTCGGCCTCTATCCGGTCCTCGGATGGTGTGCCGCGACCTGGTTCCTCACCCGGCCCGCGGACGAGGCCGTGCGATGGCGGTGGGTGCTGTACGTGCCGACCGTCGGGCTGCTGCTGGCGTGGGCCCACCGTGTCCCACTGCCCGCCGCGGCCTGGGGCCTCTATCTGGCGATCGTCGGCGCGTTCGGTGCGCAGCTGAGGCTGCGGGGAAACAGCAGGCTGCTGCTGTGGACGCTGGTCGGAGCGGCTCTGATGACCGCCATCGCGAGCAAGCGGGGCCCGCTGCTGGCGGTGCTGGCGGCCATGGCGGCCACCACGGTGGCCGGGCGGGCGTACCACCGGCCCGCCCGCCGTCTGCCCGCGCTGTCGTGGGGCATCGCCACGCTCGGGGTGGTCGGTGTGCTCGGGTTCACCCTCTCCGGGCAGGACGTCTCCGGTGTGCCCGTGGTCGGCGGTCTCGCGGCCCGGGTGTCGCGGTCCCATGACACGAGCACCGAGGCCGGCGCGAACGTCGAACTGCGGCTGGAGATGTGGAAAGAGGCGCTCCGGGAGGTCCGGGAGGATCCGCTGCTGGGCGCCGGGGCCGGACACCCCATCGAGGTGGTCGAGAACGGCAAGCATCTGAACGCCCCCCGGGCCGGCCCGCACAACTCGTTCGTCGGGTACCTCTACTACCTGGGCTGGCCCGCGGGCATCGCCGTGCTCCTGCTCGTCGTCGCGACCCTGCGCCGGACCTGGCGGGCCCGGCACCACCCGGCGGCCGCGTCCTGGTTCGGGGCCACGGTGGGGGTCTCCGTCACCGCGTCCACCAACGTCGCCTTCGAGACCACGTACATCGGACTGCCCTCGTGGATGGTGCTCGCCTGCGCCTATGCGCTGGTCGGTGTCCCGCGGGGCGACGGGGAGGCCGTCCGCGCCCCCCGGGCCGCGGTCCCCGCCGGCCGCTCCCGCCCCGGACGTCCGCGGCCCGCGTCGGCGGCGGTGCCCGTCTCCTCCTGACGCCCGGGCGGGCACGGAAATGTTTGCGAATCCCGGCGAATACGGCCGCACGGGGGATGTGCGGCCGTGATCGTGGAGGGATTCCCGAAATATTTCCTAGGCTGTGCTCGGGGGGAGGTGCGAACCGGCCGCCCGGAAAAGGGAAATAAAAATACGGTCAGCCGTCGAATCGCCGAATCGCCCGCCTCACCCCAGGGAGTGTGAGTGACAGCCAGAAAGGCGCTCATCACCGGAATCACCGGCCAGGACGGCTCCTATCTCGCCGAGCTGCTCCTGGAAAAGGGTTACACCGTTCACGGGATCGTCCGGCGTGCCTCCACGTTCACCACCAGCCGTATCGAACACCTCTACCAGGATCCGCACGATCCCGGCGCCCGGCTCTTCCTGCACTACGGCGATCTGACGGACGGCAGCAGGGTCGCGAGTCTCCTCGAACGTGTGCAGCCCGACGAGGTGTACCACCTGGCCGCCCAGTCGCATGTGCGGGTCTCCTTCGACGAGCCCCTGTTCACCGGGGACACCACGGCGCTCGGCACCACCCGGCTGCTGGAGGCCATCCGCACCACCGGCCTGCCCTGCCGCTTCTACCAGGCCTCCAGTTCCGAGATGTTCGGCGCGTCGCCCCCGCCGCAGCACGAGGGAACCCCGTTCCACCCGCGCTCCCCGTACGGGGTCGCGAAGGTCTACGCGTACTGGATCACCCGTAACTACCGTGAGGCGTACGGCCTCCACGCGGTCAACGGCATCCTCTTCAACCACGAGTCGCCGCGCCGGGGGCCCACGTTCGTCACCCGCAAGATCGCCACCGCCGCGGCCCGGATCAGGGCCGGACTGCAGGAAACCCTGTATCTGGGCAACCTCGACGCGCGGCGGGACTGGGGCTACGCCGCCGAGTACGTCGACGCGATGTGGCGGATGCTGCAACAGGACGAGCCCGACGACTATGTCGTCGCCACGGGCAGCAGCTACAGCGTGCGCGACTTCGTCGAGCACTGCTTCGCCCATGTCGGCCTGGACTGGCGGGAGCATGTGCGCTTCGACGAGCGGTATCTGCGCCCCGCCGAGGTGGACGACCTCGTCGGCGACGCGTCCAAGGCCGCACGCGTCCTCGGCTGGCGGCCCGCCGTGCGGGCGCCGGAGCTGGCGCGGCTGATGACCGACGCGGAACTCGACGTCCTGCGGGGCGGCGAGCGGTCCCTCGCGGCGACGATCCCCGCGCCGGCTCAGGTGCCGGCCGTCCACGGGCGATAGGCGGGAGTGCCGTGGCAGCCCCGCGCCCGTCGCGCGATCTGAGTCCGGCCGGGCGGCCGTCCGGGGCCGCGTCGGTTCCCGCGGCCCGCGCGCCCGAAGGGGCGGACGGCGCGCCGAGGCCGCGGTTCGCCGGTGCCCTCGTCCGGTCGATCGGCGCGCGAGCCGTGACCCTCCCCGTCACCGCGGTGACCAATCTGGCCCTCGCGCATACCGTGGTCGGCGCGGTCGGGGTGCCCGGCTACGCACAGTTCGCGCTGGTCACCACCCTGCCCGCGGTGCTGCCTCTGACGGATCTGGGCGCGGGGGCCGCCATCACGGAGGCCGTCGCCCACGACACCTCGCGCGAACGGCGCCTGGTGCGCGGCGCGGTCCTCACCTCGGCGCGCAATCTGATGTGCGCGGGAGCCGTCATCGCCGCCCTGGGCGTGACACTGGCCCTGTTCGGGATGTGGGACACGTTGCTGGGGGAGGCGGCGCGGCCCGGCTCGGACCTGACGGTCGCCGTCGCCGCGGTGCTGTTCGGGTGCAGCATGCCGCTCGGGCTGAGCAGATCCGTGCTGCTGGCCGTGAACCGCAACGACGTCGCGTTCCTGCTCCAGGGCGTCGGCAGCGTGCTGCTGCTCGCGCTCGTCCTGCTCGCCGCCCGACTGGGCGCCCCCACCGGCGCGTTCGTCGCGGCGGCCTTTCTCTCGCAGTGCCTGGTGAGCGCTGCGGGAGGGGTGCTCGCCGGCCGGTATCTCGGGATGCCGCTGCTCGGTATGACCGTGGGCAGTGTGCGCGCGTCGGCGGTGCGGGAGCGGGCGCCCATCGCGCATCTGGCCCTCCCCATGACCGTCATCACCGCGGCCACCGCCGTCGCCTACGCCACCGACCGGCTCGTCCTCAGCCACACGGCCGACGCGGCCGCGGTGGCCGGCTACTCGGCCGGCGCCCAGTTCTTCGCGCCTGCGAGCAGTCTGCTGGGCGCGGCCGGGCTTCCACTGTGGGCCCTGTTCGCCCGCCGCAGACGCTCACCGGCCGCCCCACGGCGGCAACTGGCCGCCTTCACGGTCTGTTTCGCCGCGGGAAGCCTGGTCGTGGGCGTCGGGATCGTCGTGCTCGGGCCGCTCGCGGGCACCTGGATGATGCACGAGCGCATCCAGGTGGGAACCGGAGTCATGGCCGCGTTCGCCGCGCTGCTGTTCGTGCAGGCGGTCGCCTACCCGGCCACCATGTGGGCGACGGACGAGGCGGGGCTCCGCTTCCAGGCGGTCGCCTGCAGCCTGATGGCCGCGGTGAACCTCGCCGTGTCCATCCCCCTGGCGCGTCTGGGAGCGGAGGGCCCCGTCATCGGCTCGGTCGCCGCCTACGCCCTCCTCGTGCTCGTCCCCACCCTGTTCCGAGCCTTCCGCCCCTGGACGGCGCCGCCGTCGGCGCGAGGGCACCACCGTGTGTCGCCGCAGAGGTCCTCACCGTGATCAAGCTGATCAAGTCCACCTTCCACCGCGAGGCCGAGACCCGGCGCGCCCTGGCCGAGTTCGTGCTCCGCGAGGAGGTGCTGAGCATGAACGAGCAGTGCCGGGCGTTCGAGCGGGCCTTCGCCGCCCGGCAGGGACGCCGGCACGCCGTCTTCGTCGGCAACGGCAGCGTGGCCAACCTGCTGCTGATCCAGGCCCTGCTGAACGAGGGCCGGCTCCGCCGCGGCGACCGGGTCGGTTTCTCGGCCCTGACCTGGCCGACCAATGTCATGCCGCTCATCCAGCTCGGCCTGGAACCGGTGCCGGTCGACTGCGAGCTGGAGACGCTCAACGTGTCGCCGGGCACCCTGGAGCCGCATCTCGCGGGTCTGCGGGCGCTGTTCCTGACCAACGTCCTCGGGTTCTGCGACGATCTGCCCGCGCTGCGGGTGCTGTGCGACGACCACGGTGTGCTGCTGCTGGAGGACAACTGCGAGGCGCTCGGGTCGCGTACGGCGGGCACGCTGCTCGGCAACTTCTCGCTCGCCTCGACGTTCTCCTTCTTCGTCGGCCACCATCTGTCCACCGTCGAGGGCGGGATGGTCTGCACCGACGACGAGGACCTGCACGAGCGGCTGGTGATCGCCCGGGCGCACGGCTGGGACCGCAATCTGCCACCGGAGCGGCAGGCGCGGCTGCGGGCCGACGCCGACGTGGACGACTTCCACGCCAGATACACGTTCCACGATCTGGCGTCGAACTTCCGGCCCACCGAGATCAACGGTTTCATCGGCAACCGGCAGATCCCGTACTGGGACGAGATCGTGGACGCCCGCGCGGCCCACTTCGCGCGCTTCCGCCAGGCCATGACGGGCAACGGGGACGTCCACCAGTACGAGCTGTCGCACATGGACCTCGTGTCCAACTTCGCGATGCCGGTGGTGTGCCGCACGCCGGAGCTGGCCGGGAAGTACCGTGCCGAGTTCGAGGCGGCCGGGGTGGAGATCCGTCCGGTCATCGCCGGCGACATCACCCGGCAGCCGTTCTACCGCCGTCACGTCCCCGGCACCGCCGAGCGCCCGGTGGCCCGGCTCGTGCACACCAACGGCTTCTACTTCGGCAACAACCCCGACCTCACCGAGGACGAGATGGCCACGCTGTGCGAGCTGCTGGGGGGATGAGCGACATGATGGACCGGCGAGCACGGATCCACGTGGCCGGTCACACCGGCATGGTGGGTGCCGCCGTCGTGCGGCGGCTGCGCGCGGCGGGGTACGACAACCTCCTGCTGCGGACCCGCGCCGAACTCGACCTCACCGACCAGGCGGCCGTCCGGGACTTCATGGCGGCGCACCGGCCCGCCTACGTCGTGGACTGCGCGGCCAGGGTCGGCGGCATCAGGGCCAACATGACCCGTCCCGCGGA
Organism: Streptomyces sp. NPDC001222; assembly: GCF_042896945.1. NCBI lineage: Bacteria > Bacillati > Actinomycetota > Actinomycetes > Kitasatosporales > Streptomycetaceae > Streptomyces > Streptomyces sp. NPDC001222. Next base: position 89,636 of record NZ_JBIAXT010000031.1, on the reverse strand, counting down.
GTTCCTCTACGAGAACCTCCAGATCCAGAACAACCTGATCTGGTCCGCCCGGGACGCGGGGGTGGAGACGTTCCTCTTCCTCGGCAGTTCGTGCATCTACCCCCGGGGATGCCCGCAGCCGATGCGGGAGGAGTACTTCATGACGGGCCGTCCCGAGCCGACCAACGAGGCGTACGCCTACGCCAAGATCGCCGGGATGAAGCTGTGCGAGTACCTCCACGAGGAGTCCGGCAGGAACTTCGTCTCCTGCATGCCGACCAACATCTACGGCGAGGGGGACAACTTCGACCCGGAGACCTCCCATGTGATCCCGGCCCTGCTGCGGCGGATGCACGAGGCCCGCGAGGCCGGGGCGCCGGAGGTCGTGATCTGGGGGACCGGGGAGAGCCGCAGGGAGTTCCTGCATGTCGAGGATCTGGCCGACGCGGTGCTCTGGCTGCTGGCCCACCACCGCGCCAAGCAGTTCCTCAACGTGGGAACGGGCCAGGACATCTCCGTGCGGCAGCTGGCGGAGCGGATCCGGCGCCTCGTCGGGTACGAGGGCGCGCTGGTCTTCGACGCGTCCGAGCCGGACGGCATGCCGAGGAAGGCGCTGGACGTGTCCGCGCTGCACGCGGCGGGCTGGCACCACCGGATCGGCTTCGAGGAGGGTCTGCGGCGTACGTACGACTGGTATCTCGCCCATGTCGCGCGCACCGGGGTGCCGGCGTAGGCGGTCGGGGCCCCTCCCCGGTCAGATCAGACCGCATCTCGCCGTCGCGCCCCACGCCTTGCTGACCCCCTGCGCCAGGGGCCACCAGCACGACTCCAGGCGCAGTGCGGTGGGCCCCAGATAGCGGCGCATGACACGGCGGCCCTCGTCGTCCGGGGAGGCGCAGGTCACGGTGAGGGAGGTGGAGTGGACCCGGAAGCAGCCGAGGACCCGCGGCAGGTACACCATGCCCCCGCCCCGCCGCAGCCGCAGATGCAGGTCGAAGTCCATGGCGTAGCGCAGTTCCGGATCGAGCATGCCCGCCCGCAGCACGGCGCTGCGGCGGTAGAGGGAGCCGGGCTGGCCGACGAAGTTCTGGCCGTACCGGGAGAGCCAGGAGGCGAAGACGCCCGGACGCAGTGTGTACAGGGTGCGGTCGTCGGCGTCGATGACCCGCAGCCGCCCGTAGGCCATGGCGGCCCGGGGACTCCGGTCGAGCGCGGCGCGGGCCGCGGCCAGGCTGTCCCCGGTGAGCAGGTCGTCGTCGCCGAGCCAGGCCAGATACTCCGTGCCGGCGTCCCGCCAGCCCTGGTTGACCGCGTTGCTGAGCCCCCGTCGCCCCTCCACGAGGAAGCGGCACCCGTGACGCTCGGCAGCGGCGCGCAGTCCGTCCTCGGCCCGGGCGGGTCCGACGAGGACGACCTCCACGGCCTCGCGCTGCCGTCCGACGGAGGCGAGGCACTGTTCCAGGTACTCGGGGCGCTCCCCGTTGGTCGGCACCACCAGCCGGACTCGCGGAGCGGTTCGGGAGTTCATCGCCTGTGCGCCTTTTCTGCTCGGCTTTTCTCGGCCTGCCGCGGCCGGTCCATAGGTAGAGCTACACCGGATCGGACGGCCCCCGCGCCCGACACGGCCGGTACCCGCTGAAAACGATTCGTTCGGAACAGGTGCGGCGCGTTTGCCCCGGTAGCCGCAGGGCCCGGGGCCATGCTGTCCGAGCCTTTTCGTTTTCCGTGGAAGACCCTCAGTCAATTCACCAACGGCACATTTTCGGAAAGGAATTCTTCTGGTGTTCTCCACTGTGTGCGTGATCGGCCTCGGCTATATCGGACTCCCCACCGCCGCCGCGCTCGCCACGAACGGGATCGACGTCGTCGGCGTCGATGTGAACCCGGCGACCGTCGGCCTCATCAACGCGGGCCGTGCCCCCTTCGTCGAACCGGACCTGGCCGTGGCCGTCAGCGGCGCCGTGGCCATGGGGCGGCTGCGGGCGACGGGGGTGCCCGAGCCCGCGGAGGCTTTCATCATCGCCGTCCCGACCCCGCTCCAGGACGACCGCACGGCGGACCTGTCGTATGTGAGGGCGGCCGCGGCCTCGGTGGCGCCCGTGCTCAAGCCGGGCGACCTCGTGATCCTCGAGTCCACCTCGCCGCCCGGCACGACGGTGGAGCTGTCCCGGTGGCTCGGCAAGCACCGGCCCGATCTGTCGTTCCCGCACGAGTCGGGTGAGGCGCCCGACGTGCGGATCGCCCACTGCCCGGAACGGGTGCTGCCGGGCCGCACGATGATCGAGATCGTCACCAACGACCGGGTCGTCGGCGGGGTGGGGGAGGGCTGTGCCGAGCGGGCCCGGGCGCTCTACGACGTGTTCACCAAGGGGGAGTGCCTGCTCACCGACGCGACGACGGCGGAGATGGCCAAGCTCAGCGAGAACGCCTTCCGGGACGTCAACATCGCCTTCGCCAACGAGCTGTCCATGGTCTGCGACCACCTCGGTATCGACGCCGGTGACGTCATCGCCCTGGCCAACCGCCACCCCCGGGTCGACATCCTGCGTCCGGGGCCGGGTGTGGGCGGGCACTGCATCGCCGTGGACCCCTGGTTCATCGTCGGTACCGCGCCCGGGCAGTCCCGGCTGATCCGGCTGGCCCGCGAGGTCAACGACGGGCGGCCCGACTATGTGCTGGGCGAGGTCGTCCGGACGGCCGGCCGGTTCAAGGACCCCGTGATCGCCTGCCTCGGCCTGTCCTTCAAGGCGAACATCGACGACCTGAGGGAGAGCCCCGCCCTGCACATCGTCACGCAGCTCGCCGAACGCCAGGTCGGCCGGTTGCTCGTCGCCGAACCGCACATCAGGGAACTGCCCAAGTCACTGGCACGCACGGGCACCGTCGGGCTCGTCGACGTCACCACGGCCGTGCGGGACGCGGACGTCGTGGTGCTGCTCGTGGACCACGACGCCTTCCGCGGCGTCCGGCGCACCGCGCTGCGCGGCAAGGCGGTGTTCGACACCCGCGGTTTCTGGCGCTGACGCCCGCCCGCCCGCGCCGCACTCCGCGGCACCGAAGGAAGCGGAGTCCGGCGTGGGCGGGAACCCCGCGGAGTCCGGCACCGGGCGGAACTCCTCGGGAGGCGGGCACAGCTCCAGCCAGTGCCCGACGGCCCGCACGGTGCGGTCCGCGGCGCGCCCGTCGCCGTACGGATTGACGGCCTTGGCCATCGCCGCGTAGGCCGCCCGGTCGTGCAGCAGTCGGCGCACCTCCTTCACGATGCGCTCGCGGTCGGTGCCCACCAGCCGGGAGGTGCCCGCGCGCAGGGCCTCGGGGCGTTCCGTCGTGTCCCGCATGACCAGTACCGGCTTGCCCAGTCCCGGCCCCTCCTCCTGGATGCCGCCGCTGTCGGTCAGGATGAGATGCGCGCGGTTCATCAGCCGGGCGAAGGCGCCGTAGGGCAGCGGCCCGGTGAGGCGTACGCCCTCCAGGTCCGCCAGTTGCGGCAGGATCGCGGCCCGCACCACCGGATTGGGGTGCAGCGGCAGCACGATGAGCAGCCCGGGCTCGCTGCGGGCCAGATCGGCCAGGGCACCGCCGATGGACTCCATGCCGCCGCCCCACGACTCCCGGCGATGGGCCGTCACCAGCAGCACCCGGCGGGGCAGGTCGTCGAGGTCGGCGAGCGCCGGGTCCCCGTAGTGCGCCGCACGCCCGACCGCCCAGCGCAGGGCGTCGACGACGGTGTTCCCGGTGACCACGACCGACGACGGGGGGACGCCGTCGCGCAGCAGGTTGTCCCGCGCGTGGGCGGTGGGCGCCAGATGGAGGGACGCCAGCTGCGTCGCGAGCCGGCGGTTGATCTCCTCGGGGAAGGGCGCGTACCGGTCGTCGGTGCGCAGCCCCGCCTCCAGGTGCACCACGGGAACGCGGTGGTAGAAGGCGGCGAGCGCCCCGGCGAACGCGGTCGTGGTGTCGCCCTGCACCAGCACCGCGTCCGGCCGCGCCCGCTCCAGCACGGGGCACAGTCCGGCCAGGACCCGCACGGTGATGTCGGCGAGGGACTGGCGCTCGGTGAGGATGTCGAGGTCGTGGTCGGCGCGGATGCCGAACAGCGCGTGCACCTGGTCGAGCAGCCCGCGGTGCTGGGCGGTCACCGTCACCGTCGGCTCGAAGAGCGGAGACCTCTCGAGGGCCTCGATGACGGGGGCCATCTTGATGGCCTCTGGTCTTGTTCCGTAGACGACCATGAGTCGTTTCACGGGAGTCCTCCTTCCGCAGGGCGCCGGGCCGCTGCCGGGGCGGCACTGCACGGGCGGCCGTGCCGCCCCGGAGCGGAGGAAGCGCTCTCTTCGGGCACCAGCGAATCGCTGTTCGGCTACGGCGCCCGCCAGGCCGAGGGCGTGTTCACTCGGCCGAATGGAGATGTTCGGCCGTCTGGTCCGCCCGGCGGGACAAGGAACACGCTCCGTCACATTGCGGTCCCTACAGTGCGCGGTGGCCCACGTACCGCTCCCGAAGCGGGCGCTTTTCCCTCCCGTAAAGGCAGGAAATGAAAACAGTCCTCCTGTCCCCGCGCACCGGTGCCATCACGGTGGGAGACATTCCCGCCCCCGAGGCGAGCCCAGGGACGGTGGTGATCCGCAACGAGTGGTCGCTCATCAGCGCGGGTACGGAGCGGGCCACGGTCTCGACCGGAGCGCAGAGCCTGATCGGCAAGGCGCGGCAGCGCCCGGACCAGGTGGCGCAGGTGATCGACAGCGTGCGGCGCACCGGCCTCGCCGAGACCTACCGGACCGTCAGGGAGCGCCTGGACCGCCCGGTGCAGCTCGGCTACTCCTGCGCGGGCACGGTGCTGCGGGCGGGCGCGGGCGTCGAGGACCTCTGCACCGGGATGCGGGTCGCCGCGGCCGGGGCCCGCTACGCGTCCCACGCGGAGATCGTCGCCGTGCCCCGCAACCTCGTGGTCCCGGTGCCGGACGGGGTGGACAGCCGGTGGGCGGCCTTCGCCACCGTCGGCGCGATCGCCCTTCAGGGCATCCATCAGGCGGAGGCGGTGCCGGGGTCCCGGATCGCCGTCATCGGCCTCGGGCTGGTCGGCCAGATCACCCTGCAACTGCTGCGGGCCTACGGCTACGACGCGGTCGGCGTCGACCCCGACCCCGCCATGGTGGCGCTGGCCGAGTCGGCGGGGCTCGTGGCCCTCCCGCGGGGCGCGGACGGTCTGCCGGGCGCCGTCCTGCGGCACTGGGCGGGCGCCGGCGCGGACGCGGTGCTCATCACCGCCGCCACCGCCAGCTCCGACCCCGTGGAGTTCGCCGGCCAGCTCGCCCGGGACCGGGCCACCGTGGTCGTGGTCGGCGACGTGGGCGTCGTACCGCCGCGATCGTCGTACTACCACAAGGAACTGTCGATCCGTTATGCCCGTTCCTACGGTCCCGGCCGCTACGACCCCCGCTTCGAGGAGGGCGGCCACCCCTACCCGGAGGGCTATGTCCCGTGGACGGAGCGCCGCAATCTCGCCGAGGTGCTGCGGCTGACGGCGGCCGGAGCGCTGGACCTCTCCCTGCTGAACCCGCGGATCTTCCCCGTCGAGGACGCGGCCGACGCCTACGAGGCGCTGAAGCCGTCGTCGCCCGGCGGCCGCGGTGTCGCCCTGCTGCTGCGCTACGCCGGAACGGCCGAGCTGCCGGATCCACCCGCCGCCCCGGCCGCCGCCGCCCCATGGAGCGCCCCCCGGGGCGCGCTGCGCCTGGCGGCGATCGGCGCGGGCAACTTCGCCACCAGGACACTGTTTCCCGAGCTGAGGCGGCAGCCCGGCGTCGCCTTCTCCTGGGTCGCCGGCGGACGGGGGCTGTCCGCCGCGCACCAGGGGCGGCGATGGGGTTTTCGGACCGTCGCCGACAGCGTCGAGGACGGTCTCGCCTCCGGCGGCGCGGACTGTGTGATGGTGCTCAGCCGCCATGACAGCCACGGCCGGTACGCGGCCCGGGTGCTGCGCGGCGGCGCCGCCCTCTACTGCGAGAAGCCGCTCGGCCTGACCGAGACGGAACTGGAGGACGTGGCCGACGCCTGGCTCGCCTCGGGCGCCCCGGCGATGGCCGGGTTCAACCGGCGGTTCGCGCCCGCCGTGCGGGACCTGCGGGCCGCGCTCCCCACCGGGGCTCCCCTGCAGGTGGTCTACCGGGTGTTCGCAGGCCGGGTCCCCGCCGACCACTGGTACTTCGACCCCCGGCAGGGCGGCCGGCTCCTCGGCGAGGTCTGCCACTTCATCGACACGGCGGGCTTCCTGGTGCCGGGCCGGCCGGTCGGGGTGCGGGCCGTCGGCGTGGACGGGCGGGACGCGGCCACCGCGCAGAGCGTCACCCTCCAGCTGACGTACGACGACGGCTCGGCCGCCAGCGTCGTCTACGGGGGACTGACTCCGCCGGGCGCGCCCAAGGAACTCCTGGAGGTCGCCTGCGACGGGGTGGCGGCCAAGATCGACGACTTCCGCTCGCTGACCGTGTGGAAGGGGGGCAGGGCGGTCACGACGGCCTACCGCGGCGGGCCCAAGGGACACGCGGCCGAGATGCAGGGCCTCGTCCGGCTGGTGCGGGGCGACTCCCTGGGCGAGGCGGCGGCCGCCGCCGACTTCCCCTCGGCGCTGTGGAGTTCGCTGGTGGCCTGTCGCGCGGTCCGGTCGCTCACCGAGGACCGCGTCGTGGAGACGGCCCCCGCCACCCCCGCGCTGGCCCGGGCGCTGGGCTGCCCGGTGCCAGGGCCCGGTGCCGCGGCCGGGGTACCGAGACCCGGCGGCCCCGCCGCGGCCACGGCGGCGACCTGATGTGCGGCTTCGTCCTGCTGCTGAACCAGGCCGCGCGCCGTCGGCGGCCGTCGGAGCCGGACCCGTGCGCGGCGCTCGCGCACCGCGGGCCCGACGCCGACGGCCATCTGGACCTCGACGGCGGCGACTGGCGCGCGGAGCTGCACTTCCGCCGGCTGGCCGTGGTGGACCTCGACCCGCGCAGCGACCAGCCCTTCGGCTCCCCCGAGCGGGCGGTGCTGGTCTACAACGGCGAGATCTACAACGTGCCCCGGCTGCGCGAGCTGCTGGGCCGGCGGGGGGTGGTGTTCAGCACCGAGGGCGACACCGAGGTCCTCTACGAGCTTCTGCTGCAACCGGACGCCGCGCGGCTGCTCGACCAGGTGGACGGGATGTTCGCCTTCGCCCTCGTCCTGCCCGGCGGCGAGGTCCGCTACGGGCGCGACCGGCTGGGCGTCAAACCCCTGTACGCGGCCTCGGACACGGGGGGCCGACTGGCCGCGCTCGCCAGCGAGATCGAACCGCTGCGGGCCGCCGGTCTGGCCGGTGACGCCGATCCGGTAGCGGTGGCCCAGGGCGCCATGTTCCTGTGGACACCGCCGCCCCGCACCGGCTGGCAGCGGGTGCGTGCCGTCCCGGCCGGGACGGTGCTCGCCGTACGCGCCCCCGGATATGACGAGGTGTCGGTGCACTGGCGGGCGGGTGCCACCGAGCCCGTCGCGGACATCGGCGCGGCGGTGCGCACCGCGGTCGCCCGGCAGCTGCGCGCGGACGTGACGGTGGGGCTGCTGCTGAGCGGGGGCCTGGACAGCACCTGGCTGGGTGTGGAGATGGCCCGGCACGGCTTCGCGGGGCCCTCCTTCGCCGCACGGCCCCGCACCCCGGCGGCCGGCGCGGAGCCGTTCGAGGACGACGCCCCCTACGCGGCCCGGGTGGCCCGCCGGCTGGGGCTGCCGCTGACCTGGGTGGACCTCGACGTCGATGTGCTGCGCCGGATCCCGGAACTGGTCGCCACCACCGAGGTGCCCTTCGGGGACCCCGCCGCCGTCGCCCTGATGCAGCTCTCCCACGCCGCCCGCGGCAGGGCCACCGTGCTGCTGTCGGGCCTCGGGGTGGAGGAGCTCTTCCTCGGCTACGAGCGCTACCAGGCCGTCCAACTGCTGCAGCGCTTCCCCGCCTGGGCCCGCCCCGCCCTCGGCGCCACCGGCGCGGTCCCCGCGCCCCGCCGCTACCGGGGCCGCGCGGACAAGTTCGGGCGGCTGCTCCAGCTCGGTGCCCGCGACTGGTCCTGGGCGACGCAGGCGTACTACTCCGGACGGGAGTGGGCGGCGCTGTCCCCGCACGTCGGCCTCGACGCGGTCACCGAACGGCACCGCGACGTGGCGGGCGGCGTCCTGGACGCGGGCGGCACCCCGCTCGCCGCACTGGCGGAGTGCGACCGGCGGCTGTTCCTGCCGGGGCTGAACCTGCTGTACGCGGACCGGGCGTCGATGCGGGCGAGCGTGGAGCTGCGGGTGCCCTTCCTGGGCGAGCCGGTGGTGGCCGCCGCGTTCGGTGCCGTCGCCGAGGACCAGTTGCGGCTGGGCGACGGCAAGGCGCGCTTCCGCGCGGCGGCGGTGGCGTCCGGGGTGCCGCAGTTCGTCGCCCGGCGCCCCAAGACGGGGTTCGGGGCGCCGGTGCGGTCGCTGCTGCGGGAGCACGGGAGCCGGCTGTGGCGGGAGGTGCGGCGCTCCCCGCTGTTCGACGACGTCTTCGACCGGCGGACCGCGGACCGGCTCGTCGCGCAGCACGTCCAGGGCCGCCGCGACCGGGGGCTGGCGGTGTTCGGTCTGCTGTGCGCGGCCGTGTGGTGGGAGCGGAACGCGGTGGCGGGCGCGGGACGGGCCGCGGACGTCCTGTCGGGCTACGAGGCGGCCGCCGTCGGCTGACCTCCGGAGGCGGTCGGCCGCGGTCCGTCCCGCAGGACGCCGTGCAGGGCGGTCAGCGCGTCCAGCAGGGGGGCGGCGCTCCAGCGGGGCGACTCCCACAGGGCCCGGTTCCCCCGGGAGTGCCCGGCCTGCCGGCCGAGGCCGGGGTAGCGGTCCACGACGGCCGCCAGCACGGCACACGCGAAATCGGGGGTGGCGAGGCCCCTTTCGGCCGCCCAGGCCGCCATCCGTACCGCCGTCGCGTCGTTGTTCGGGTCGCGGCGGGGCCGGCCGTCCGCGAGGTAGCGGGGCAGGGGCCCGTCGAAGAGGGCCCGCAGATAGTGGCGCGCCCCTCGTTCGAGAGGGGCCGTGACGTCCATGCCGAGCCGGGTGCCCGCCTGGTGCAGGCGCAGCAGCACGTATCCGGTGTGGAAGCCGTCCACCCAGTCCAGGTTCGGGCGGTCGCCGTACGGCCAGGAGCCGTCGGCGCGCTGACCGGCGAGGCTCACCTCGACCGCGTCGCAGGCGGCGGCGGCCAGCCGGTCCGCCAGGCCGCCCGGCAGGCTGCCGGCGCGGGACAGCCGGGCGGCGAGTGCGGCGCCCATCAGGTTGGCGTTGTGGACCAGGACGCCGCTGGAGGGGGTGTAGGTGAAGAACTCGCCGTTGTGCAGGTGCTCCAGCAGCGCGTGGGCGAGGGTGAGCACGGCCGGGTCGTCGAGCGTCCCGGTGTCCAGGCAGCCGTCCGCGCAGAAGGTGGTGGCGACCAGGTTGGGGACGGAGGCGGGGTAGTGGGCCCAGCGGGTCTGCACGTCGAACTCGTAGCGCCACAGCCCGGCGTGGCGTCCGGACAGCTGCTCGGCCGCCGTCCGCCGGCCCAGCCGCAGCGCGCGCTCGTGCCAGGCGGGGGAGGCGGCGAGCCGGGCGCAGGCGCTCGCGGCGGTGCCGGTGGCCGTCGCGGTGCGCAGGGGGCGGATGCCGAGGAGGGGGCGCAGGTCGAACGGGCTGCGTTTGACGGTCTGCAGCAGGCCCTGCCGGAGCACGCGGTGCACGGCCGCCCGTCCCAGCGGCCCGGTCAGCCCGTCGTACGGGTCGGGGCCCGCCCAGTCCCGGCCGTCGGCCCAGGCGAAGACCCGCTCCGCGAGGGTGTGGACCTCCGTGCTGTCGTACGCCGTCCGGAGCCCGGCAGGTGCGGCGGGCAGCCCCCGTCGCGGGGAGTCGGCGGAGGCGGTGGTCGACGGCATGAGCCCTCCCGGGAAGATCGCCGGTGCTGTGACGGGTGTCGGGGGCCGCTGTCACGGCTCAGTAGGCGCCGGTGCCCGCCAGCACGGCGCGCACCGTCCGGACGAGCACCCCGGCGTCCAGGGACAGGGACCAGTTGTCCACGTACCGGAGGTCCAGGGCGACGGTCTCGTCCCAGGACAGATCGGAGCGCCCGCTGACCTGCCACAGGCCGGTGAGCCCGGGTTTGACGGCCAGCCGGCGCAGTTCCACCTCGTCGTAGCCGGCGACCTCGTCGGGCAGCGGCGGCCGGGGACCGACCAGGGACATGTCCCCGCGCAGGACGTTGAACAGCTGGGGCAGCTCGTCCAGGGAGTAGCGGCGCAGCACCCGGCCGACTCGGGTGATCCGGGGGTCGCGGCGGATCTTGAACATGCGGCCGTCGTTCTCGTTGGTCCCGGTCATCTCCGGCCGGAGCCGCTCGGCGTCGGCGACCATGGTGCGGAACTTGGCCATGGTGAAGGGCACCTGGCCGCGGCCGATGCGGGTCTGCCGGTGCACGACGGGGCCCGGCGAGTCGAGCCGTACGGCGAGGGCCACCGCCGCGAACAGCGGGGAGAGCAGCGCGATCAGCAGTGCCGCGCCGAGGCGGTCCGTCACCGCCTTCAGCACCGCGCGCAGCCCCCGGCGCACCGGCGGGGCCACGTTCAGCAGGGTGAGTCCGGCCACGGAGGAGACACCGACCCGGCGTCCGGCCACCTCGGTCAGGCCCGGTACGACCACGAGCGGGCACTGGGCGCCGTGCAGGGCCCAGGACAGCCGCCGCAGCCGGACTCCGCTCAGATGCGGTCCCGGTACGACGACCACCACGTCCACGCCGAGCCGCCGGGCCGCCTCCAGCACCGGCGCGGAGTCGGCCGACATGCGCGGCGGTGTCTGTCTGCCCAGGCGGGCGGCGACCGGGGCCAGGTCGTGCGGGTCCTCGTCGCCGATGGGGCACACCCCGACGACGACGAGTTCGTGGTCGGTGCGTCTGGCGAGATGGCTCACCAGACCGTCGACGGCGCCCGCCTCCCCGATCACCAGGGCCCGGCGGACGCCCTGGCCGGTGCGGCGCCGGGCGAGCAGATGACGGTGGATCAGTGTGTGCACGGCGGCGCTCGCCGGGGCGCACGGGACGAGGGCGGCCAGGGCGAGGAGGAAGGGGGACTCCTCGCCCGTCGCCGCCCGTACCACCGCGAGCAGTCCGACCAGCACGGGCCAGTCCTGCAGCGCGGGGCCGACGTTGTCGCGCTCGCCGAGCCGGCGCTCCGCGTAGCGGTCGCGTGCGGCCCGTACGAGCAGCCAGGCCAGGGCCGCCACGATCGCGTACGCCGCCGCGTTCCTGCCGTCGGCCGGGGCGAAGGCCGCCCAGACCGGCGCTCCCGAGGCGACCGCGTCGCCGAGGACGGCCGCGGGCGCGTACCAGGCGGGCTTGCCGGTGCGGCGCCCGGCGGGTGGCTGTTCTCGGATGACCTGCGTCCGCGCGGGGCTCGTCGTCGGTGCGTGGGGCATTGTCTCCCCGAACAGCCACATGCGCCCTCCAGGAGGATCGGAAAGGACGAATCGAGTCTGTACGGCTGTCAGTGGGGGAACGGGCCACGACGCGGGTGGCGGTGAAGTCTCACCCGATGAGCAGAGCTTCGGAGCGCAGGTCCGGGGCACCGGAGACATGGCCGGCGCACGCACGAGGGGCCGGGGTCGCTCGGCTGGCGACCCCGGCCCCTCGTGACGGTGGGCGGACGGGCTACTTCACGGGCTCCGGCTCCGGCGCGTTCTCCGTCTCCGCCTCGCCCGCCGGGTCGACCGGCGTCCTGACGGAGTCGAGCAGCAGCTGGGCCACGTCGACGACCTGGACGGATTCCTTGGCCTGGCCCTCGTTCTTCTTGCCGTTGACCGAGTCGGTCAGCATGACGAGGCAGAACGGGCAGGCCGTGGAGACGATGTCGGGGTTGAGGGAGAGGGCCTCGTCGACGCGCTCGTTGTTGATGCGCTTGCCGATCCGCTCCTCCATCCACATCCGGGCGCCGCCGGCGCCGCAGCAGAAGCCGCGCTCCTTGTGGCGGTGCATCTCCTCGTTGCGCAGACCCGGGACCTTGCCGATGATCTCGCGCGGAGGCGTGTAGATCTTGTTGTGGCGGCCCAGGTAGCACGGGTCGTGGTAGGTGATGATGCCCTCGACCGGGGTGACCGGGACCAGCTTGCCCTCGTCGACCAGGTGCTGGAGCAGCTGGGTGTGGTGGATGACCTCGTAGTCGCCGCCGAGCTGCGGGTACTCGTTGCCGATGGTGTTGAGGCAGTGCGGGCAGGTCGCGACGATCTTCTTCGCCGACCTCGGCTTCCTCGACTCTGCCGTGACCTTGCCCTCGTCGTCCAGCTCCTCGCCGAACGCCGTGTTCAGGGCCATGACGTTCTCCATGCCGAGCTCCTGGAACAGGGGCTCGTTGCCCAGGCGGCGGGCGGAGTCACCGGTGCACTTCTCGTCGCCGCCCATGATCGCGAACTTGACGCCCGCGATGTGCAGCAGCTCGGCGAAGGCCTTGGTGGTCTTCTTGGCGCGGTCCTCCAGGGCGCCGGCGCAGCCGACCCAGTACAGGTACTCGACCTCGGTGAGGTCCTCGATGTCCCTGCCGACGACCGGGACCTCGAAGTCGACCTCCTTGGTCCACTCCAGGCGCTGCTTCTTGGCCAGGCCCCAGGGGTTGCCCTTCTTCTCCAGGTTCTTGAGCATCGTGCCCGCCTCGGACGGGAACGCGGACTCGATCATCACCTGGTAGCGGCGCATGTCGACGATGTGGTCGACGTGCTCGATGTCGACGGGGCACTGCTCGACGCAGGCGCCGCAGGTGGTGCAGGACCACAGGACGTCCGGGTCGATGACGCCGTTCTCCTCGACCGTGCCGATCAGCGGGCGCTCGGCCTCGGCGAGAGCGGCGGCGGGCACGTCCTTGAGCTGCTCGGCGGAGGCCTTCTCCTCGCCCTCCACGGTCTTGCCGCCACCCGCGAGCAGGTAGGGCGCCTTGGCGTGGGCGTTGTCGCGCAGCGACATGATCAGCAGCTTCGGGGAGAGCGGCTTGCCGGTGTTCCAGGCGGGGCACTGCGACTGGCAGCGGCCGCACTCGGTGCAGGTGGAGAAGTCCAGCAGGCCCTTCCAGGAGAACTGCTCGACCTGGGAGACGCCGAAGACGTCGTCCTCGCCGGGGTCCTCGAAGTTGATCGGCTTGCCGCCGGAGGTCATCGGGAGCAGGGCGCCCAGGGAGGTCCCGCCGTCGGCGTTGCGCTTGAACCAGATGTTCGGGAACGCCAGGAAGCGGTGCCAGGCCACACCCATGTCGGTCTTCAGGGCGACCGTGATCATCCAGATGAAGGAGGTCGCGATCTTCAGACCCGCGAAGAAGTAGGTGAGGTTCTGGAGCGTGGAGACGTCCATGCCCTTCAGCCACGACACCACCGGGTACGAGATGAAGAACGAGGCCTCGTAGCCGTCCACGTGGTGCTGGGCGCCCTCCAGCGCGTGCAGCATGAAGATGCAGACGCCGACGATGAGGATGACGGCCTCGACGAAGTACGCCTGGCCGAAGTTGGAGCCGGCGAAGCGGGACTTGCGGCCCGGCTTGTTCGGCCTGCTCAGCTGACGGATCACGATCAGGACGGCGATGCCGAGCACCGTCATCGTGCCGATGAACTCGACGAAGACGTTGTACGGCGCCCAGTCGCCGATGATCGGCAGGATCCAGTCGGCCTGGAAGAGCTGGCCGATGGCGTTGACGATCGTCAGCAACAGCGAGAAGAAGCCCACCGCCACGAACCAGTGCGCGACGCCGACGATGCCCCAGCGGTTCATCCGGGTGTGGCCGAGGAACTCCCTGACCACGGTGACGGTGCGCTGGACGGGCTCGTCGGTGCGGGTGCCCGCGGGCACGTTCTGGCCGAGCCGCATGAAGTTGTAGATCTGCAGGAGGGCGCGGGCGAACAGGGCCACGCCGACCACGATCAGAACCAGCGACACGATGATCGCGGCGAGTTGCATTTGGGGGCTCCTCGGGCCTGCGAGGGGGTTTCCTCCGATGTACGTCCTGTGTACTCCGAAGGTGCGATTACTAAGCGGTAACTTATGCAGTCCGTCTGAGACTACCCACTTACGCCGCCGCACTGTAGTGGCGGTGGCGGTGATCTGCGTCGCTGTGGCCCTGCCGCCCGCGCTCAGCGGCCCGTGCCGCCGACCGGCGCGAACGTCACACGGAACATTGTGGGCCAATACTTCCCCGTGACGAGGAACTGGTCCGTTCCGGGGACGGCCGCGATGCCGTTGAGCACGGCTCCGGGGGCGAGCCGGTCCGCCCGCACCAGGCCCGAGGCGTCGATGTCCGCGGTCACCGCGCCCGTGGCCGGGTCGATCCGCACGATCCGGTCGGTGGTGTACACGTTGGCGTACACGGCGGTGCCTGCGCACTCCAGCTCGTTGAGCCGGGGCAGCGGAGCGCCGTTCTCGGTGACCGTGACCCGGCCCGTGGCCGCGAGCGTACGCGGGTCGCGGAACGTCAGCCGGGCCGAGCCGTCGCTCGTCACCAGCCGGTGCCGGTCCTTCTGGAAGCAGATCCCCCAGCCCTCGTCCGGGTACCGGACGCGGCGCAGCTCCTTCAGGGTGGTGGCGTCGCGCTCGACGGCGATCCGGTCCCGCCAGGTGAGCTGCCACAGAGTGCGGCCGAGCACGGTGATCCCCTCGCCGAACAGCGGCTCGGGCAGGGGCGCGCGCACCGTGGGCTTCCGGCCCGGGGGCCCGGCCTGCACCCAGGAGTCGCCGGAGATGCCGGTGCCCTCGTAGAGCGTGCGGCCGGCCAGTTCGAGGCCCTCGGTGAAGGCGGCCGGGTTGTGCGGAAGGGTCTGCAGCACCTTGACCCGCAGAAGCTCGGCGCCCCGGTGCGCGGCGGGGGCGCCCGCGGCGGGGGCCGGGGAGTGGCGGGAGCCTCGGTCCCCTGCGGGCGCCGGAGCGCCGCCGGGGGCGCGGCCCCCCGCGGCGCACGACACCAGCAGCAGCGCCCCGGCCAGCAGGGCCGTTCCGGACGGCACCGGTCCCGTACGGTCACGCATGGCAGGCACCGCCCGGCTTCAGGGCCGTCCGCATCGGGGTCACCAGGGGCTGGCGCAGCAGCGTGGGGGTGCGGTCGGCGTGGGGTTCCAGCAGATGCAGGACCAGGGTGCGCCGGGAGCGGGCGGGCAGCTCCAGGTCCAGGGTGAACACCGAGTGGCCGCGTTCGACGCCGGACGAGAGCATCGCCGGGCGGCCGTCCAGCTCGGCGCCGGTGAGGGTGGCGCCGACCCCCGCGTAGTACGAGACCAGCAGGCGGTTGTCGCCCGGCCGGGTGCGGTAGGGCGGGGAGTCCTCCCGGAGCGTGACATAGGAGGGCAGGCCGGATGCCGGGGCCCGGTTGGCCAGGGTCACGGTGGCGGTGACCGGGCGGTCGCCGGTCGAGCAGCCGTCCCCCTCCGCCTTCCACGCCAGGCTCCGGTCGAGGTAGTAGTCCAGCTTGGAGCCCGCCGCGTTGTTCACCACCAGGCCCGCGAAGGGGCCCGGGGTGTCCGGGAGCGTGCCGGCGTACGGGCGGGACTCGAGGAGCTGCTGCTCCTGGGCGTGGGCGCTCCAAATCTTCAGCCGTCCGTCCCGCTCGGCGCCGTGCGCGGCGAGCATCAGTCCCGGCAGCGCCCCGGCGTCGTCGGCCGCGGCCATCAGCCGCCCGGCGGCGGCACGGGCCGCCTCCACGAAGAACGCCTTGCGCCGGGTGAGGTCGCCGTAGCGCGCGTAGCTGGTCCGCTCGGTGAGGTCCACCACATCGGCGGCGGTCAGCTCGGTGCCGTCGGCCGTGCGGGCGGGCCCGGTGACCTGGAGGAAACGGCTCAGGGTGACCGGGTCCACGGCGATCACGCCGTCCACCCGCTCCCCGGTGTGCTTGCGCCATGCCGCCGCCCAGATACAGGCCGCGTAGGGGAAGTGCGGGCTCATGTTGGAGTTGGCCCAGACCCGGGTGGGCGCGTCGCCCCGGTAGCGGGCCGTGAAGTCGGGCCCCAGGTCGAGGTCCGCGTCGACCGTGGACATCTCGGTGTTGTTGCCGAACCGTTCGAAGGACAGCCGGCCCCGGTCGGCCCGCAGCACGGCGAAGGCCCCCGGCACACCTCCGGTGCCGCGTGCCTCGGCGATGTTCTGGAAGGCGAGGAAGTAGTGCCGCTCCCCCTGTGCGCCGAGCATCGGCGGCAGGACGCGGGCCGCCACGGAGACATCGGTCATCACGGGCGCGAGGCGGTCCAGCTGCCGGGCGAGCCGGTCGCGGGCCCGGTCGGCGGCGGACAGCCAGGTGCTTTCGGGCAGCCGGTGCACATCGGCCCGTACCTCGGCCGTGACCTGTGCGGCCCGCACCAGCCGCGGCCCGGACTGCCGCAGTCCCGCGAGGACCTTCGCCATCCCGCCGCCGTGGCCGTCCGGACCGGTCGCCGGAAGGGCGCCCGCCAGCGGGGTCAGCACCTCGCCGGCCAGCCGGTCCGCCGCGGACGCGGCTCCGCGCACGGTGCCGAGCGGTTCCCCGGCGACCGGCAGCAGGGCCGCCGCGTACCAGGCCGGGCCGCTGGTCAGGCGGTGCGCCCGGGCGGCGTGCACGGCCGCGGAACGCACCGCCGCCAGCCGCTGTCCGGTGGAGCGGGACGCCGGGCCGGACGTCGCGGACTGCCGTAGCGTCTCCAGGTCCCGCTGGGCCGCGACCAGCTCGGAGCGGGCGAACACCCCGGTGACCCCGATCCAGACGGCGGCGGCCACCGGCAGCGCGGCGGCGGTCAGCAGGGCGGCCTTGAGCACGCGCCGGCGGATCCGGGCCCCCGCGCCGGGCGAGCCGTCGCCGGGCGCGCGGACGGCGTCCCGGCGGGGGCCGCCGGGACGCCGTGATTCCGCGGGAGGGGTGTCCTGCTCCGTCATGAACTGCGGCGACGGCGTACGGCCAGCACGGTGCCGCCGCCCGCCGCGATCAGGCCCGCCGCGGTGCCGCCGACGGCCAGGGCCTTCTCACTGCCGGTGGCCGCGAGGTTTGCACGGTGCCTGGAGTGTTCCCAGGAGCTGTTACGGCCGTGACCGCCACCGGGTCCGCCGGGTCCGCCGGGTCCGCCGGGCGCGCCGAGCCTGGGCAACACCCGGATACGGGTTCCGACGCTCACGCGGGGATTGCGCTCGACGAGGCGGAAGGTGTGCCAGCCGACGCGGACCCTCCTCGGGATGGTCACGGTGCCGTCCACCGTTCCGTCGGCGGCGATCAGGAAGCGCCCGATCTCGATCGGACGCGACTCCACCTGCGCCGTGACCAACCGTGCGGGGAAGCCGGCCGGGGGAGGAGCGAAGCCCGTGCCGTGGAAGGTCAGCGTCTCGCCGATCCGTACCGTGGTCGTGTTGAGAGTCAGGGTGGGGGGCGGCGGCGGGTACTGCGCATGGGCGGTCTGAGCCCCCATCAGCGGTGCGACCACGACCACAGCAGCCGATGCTGCGGATGCCAGTGCGCACCCCCATCTGGGCGATGACGTCATTTCTTCACTCTCCTCGACTTCGGTCCCGGCCAGGCGGCTGCTGCGTCGGCCATAAGTAAAACCTGGATACATCGAATAAATGAGACATTTGGCCGCGACGGACCCGGTACCGCCCAGAAGTCACCGGATGGGGGAGCGGCCGCTTCCTCGATGGCCCACGCGATCGTGTCGATGGAGTGACGGGGTGGTGTGCGTCGCCAGGGTCGTTCGCCGGGCCGACATGCACCGCCTCCCCCGGTTGGTGTGCGCGAGTCCCTATCTTCGGCTGTGCGCACAGGGAACAGAACGCCTCAATTCGGGCGGTTCCCTTGGTTCTATGAGGGGTGCAGCTTGGATCTCCACGGATTCCTGAAGGCTCTTGCCAGACGCTGGCCGACCGTCCTGGTCAGTCTGGTGCTCGCGATCGGGGCGGCGTTCGCCGCGACGGCTCTGAGCACTCCCGTCTACGAGGCCCGGACCCAGCTCTTCGTCGCCACCCGCACCGGTGACGACACCGCCCAGCTGAACCAGGGGCAGAGTTTCTCGCAGGCCCGAGTGCAGTCGTACGCGGCAATTGTGACGACACGTCAGGTGACCGGGTTCGTGGTGAAGAAGCTGCGTCTGCGCACCACGCCGGAGGAACTCGCCTCCCGGATCACCGCCGAGGCCCCGATCAACACCGTGCTCATCGACATCACCGTCCGGGACACGGTGCCCCGGCGCGCGGCACGCATCGCCAACGCGGTCGCCGATCGGTTCGGCGATGTCGTCGAGCGACTGGAGACGCCCCGGCGCGCGGCCGGGTCCGAGCACTCCGGGGGGTCCTCCTCGCGCTCCGGGACGCCGGCCTCCCCCGTCTCGCTGGGCGTCACCCAGGAGGCCGTCGCCCCCACCGCCCCGGTCTCACCCCGCCCGGTGCTCAATCTGGCGGCGGGGGCGCTGGCCGGTCTGCTGCTCGGGGCCGCGCTCGTCGCCGTGCGCGAGAACCTCGACACCACCCTCAAGACGAGTGCGGCGCTGGGCGAGTTCACCGCGCTGCCGGGCCTCGGCAGCATCCCCTACGACAAGAGCGTGCCCAAGCAGCCGCTGGTCAGCGCCGATGTGCACTCCAAACGCGCCGAGGCCTTCCGCAAGTTGCGCACCAATCTGCAGTTCGCGCAGGTCGACGACCGCCCGCGGATCATCGTGGTGACGAGCTCGGTGCCCGGCGAGGGCAAGACCAACACCGCGGCGAACCTCGCCCTCTCGCTCGCCGAGGCGGGTGTGTCCACCTGCCTGGTCGACGCCGATCTGCGCCGTCCCTGTGTGGCCGGGGCCTTCGGTCTGGTCCAGGACGCCGGTCTGACCACGGTCCTGATCGGGCAGGCCCGGATCGAGGACGTGCTGCAGGAGGGTGGCGGCCGGCTCGCCGTGCTCACCAGCGGTGCCGCGCCGCCGAACCCCACGGAGCTGCTCGCGTCGGCGCGGATGAAGGAGGTGCTGCGCGAGCTGGCGGACAGCTACGAGGTCGTCATCGTGGACTCCGCACCGCTGCTCCCGGTCGCCGACACCGTAGGACTCGCCTCGCTCGCCCAGGGCGCGCTGCTCGTCGTCCGCGCGGTGCGGACGCGCCGGGAGCAGGTCCGCCTCGCCGCCGAGTCGCTGGAGCGGGTGGGCGTCCGCGTGCTCGGCACCGTCTTCAACATGGACCCGGCCCCGAAGGGCGACCAGTACGGCGCCTACGGCAGGTACGGCGAGCTGCCCGCTCCCCGCGCCTCGACCCCCCGGGGCGGGGCCGGCGCGCCCCCGGCGGCGCGTGGCGTGGGCGGATCATGATGCGGGACGGCGGAGCATGACCCGGGTTCTGTTCGTCTGTACGGGCAATGTGCACCGCTCGGCGCTGGCCGAGCGGTTGCTGGCCGCGCGACTGCGGCCCGGTTCGGGCGTACGGCCCGAGAGCGCGGGCACCCAGGCGTGGCCCCGGGCAGGCATGGAGTGCGCCACCCGGGCCCTGCTGGAGGCGCTGGGCGGTGACGGCTCGGGCTTCGCGGCCCGGCCGCTCGGCGCGGAGCTGGTCGGGGGCGCGGCGCTGGTCCTCGGGCTGGCCCGGGAGCACCGGGAGGCGGCCGTGCGACTCGCCCCGGTGGCCCTGCGGCGCTGCTTCACCCTGAAGGAGTTCGTCCGGCTGGCGTCCGGGGCCGCGGCGGCGCCGGACCGCGGCCGGATCGACGGCGTGGTGGCGGCCGCGGCCGCCCGCCGGGGCCGCGTCGCCCCGGTCGAGCCGTACGAGGACGACATCGCGGACCCTTGGGGCAGACCGCACCATGAGTTGCAGGGGTGTGCCCGGGAGATCGACGGGCAGGTGACCAGTCTCGCCCGGCTGCTGGAAGGTGCCGGAGTGGACGCCTGAGCACCGTCCGATCCGCCCGTCACCCGGGCTCTGACCTGGGGCTTTCTTGTGATTGCCACATAGTGCCGGACGAAAGTTGAGTCGGTGCGACTCAGGTCTGTTGACGCCGTGCGATCCCTCGTGCATCCTTGAGCCTGTTCCACTCAAGTCACTGGAGGAATCGAAATGGCACGTGCGGTCGGCATCGACCTGGGCACGACTAACTCCGTCGTCAGCGTTCTGGAGGGCGGCGAGCCCACCGTCATCACCAACGCCGAGGGTGCCAGGACCACGCCGTCCGTCGTCGCCTTCGCCAAGAACGGCGAGGTGCTGGTCGGTGAGGTGGCCAAGCGTCAGGCGGTCACCAACGTCGACCGGACCATCCGGTCCGTGAAGCGTCACATGGGCACCGACTGGAAGATCGCGCTCGACGGGAAGGACTTCAACCCGCAGCAGATCTCCGCGTTCATCCTGCAGAAGCTGAAGCGGGATGCCGAGGCGTACCTGGGCGAGAAGGTGACCGACGCGGTCATCACCGTCCCGGCGTACTTCAACGACTCCGAGCGTCAGGCCACCAAGGAGGCCGGCGAGATCGCGGGCCTGAACGTCCTGCGCATCGTCAACGAGCCGACCGCGGCCGCGCTGGCCTACGGCCTCGACAAGGACGACCAGACGATCCTCGTCTTCGACCTCGGTGGCGGCACCTTCGACGTGTCCCTGCTGGAGATCGGCGACGGCGTCGTCGAGGTGAAGGCCACCAACGGTGACAACCACCTCGGTGGTGACGACTGGGACCAGCGCGTCGTCGACTACCTGGTCAAGCAGTTCGCCGCCGGCCACGGCGTCGACCTCGGCAAGGACAAGATGGCCCTCCAGCGCCTCCGTGAGGCCGCCGAGAAGGCCAAGATCGAGCTGTCCTCGTCCACCGAGACCTCGATCAACCTGCCGTACATCACCGCGTCCGCCGAGGGCCCGCTGCACCTGGACGAGAAGCTCACCCGGGCTCAGTTCCAGCAGCTGACGGCCGACCTGCTGGAGCGCTGCAAGACGCCGTTCCACAACGTCATCAAGGACGCCGGCATCTCCATCAACGAGATCGACCACGTCGTCCTCGTGGGTGGCTCGACCCGTATGCCCGCCGTCGCCGAACTGGTCAAGGAACTGACCGGCGGCAAGGAGGCCAACAAGGGCGTGAACCCGGACGAGGTCGTCGCCATCGGCGCCTCGCTCCAGGCCGGTGTCCTCAAGGGTGAGGTCAAGGACGTCCTGCTCCTCGACGTGACCCCGCTGTCCCTCGGTATCGAGACCAAGGGCGGCATCATGACCAAGCTCATCGAGCGCAACACCACGATCCCGACCAAGCGGTCCGAGATCTTCACCACGGCCGAGGACAACCAGCCGTCCGTGCAGATCCAGGTCTACCAGGGCGAGCGCGAGATCGCGGCGTACAACAAGAAGCTCGGCATGTTCGAGCTGACCGGTCTGCCGCCGGCGCCGCGTGGCGTCCCGCAGATCGAGGTGTCCTTCGACATCGACGCCAACGGCATCATGCACGTCACGGCGAAGGACCTCGGCACCGGTAAGGAGCAGAAGATGACCGTCACCGGCGGCTCCTCGCTGCCGAAGGACGAGGTCGACCGGATGCGCCAGGAGGCCGAGCAGTACGCGGAGGAGGACCACCGCCGCCGCGAGGCCGCCGAGACCCGCAACCAGGGCGAGCAGCTCGTCTACCAGACCGAGAAGTTCCTCAAGGACAACGAGGACAAGGTCCCCGGCGAGATCAAGACCGAGGTCGAGTCCGCCGTCGCCGAGCTGAAGGAGACGCTCAAGGGCGAGGACACCGCCGAGATCCGCAACGCCACGGAGAAGGTCGCGGCCGTCTCGCAGAAGCTCGGCCAGGCCATGTACGCCGACGCCCAGGCCGCGCAGGCCGCCGGTGACGCCGGTGCCGGCCAGGCCAAGGCCGACGACGACGTGGTCGACGCCGAGATCGTGGACGACGAGCGCAAGGACGGTGCCGCGTGACGGAGGAGACCCCGGGCTTCGAGGAGAAGCCCGACGTCCCCTCCGGCGCCACCCCTGAGGACGCCGAGCCGAAGGCCGCCTCCCCCTCTTCGGAGGGGGCGGCGGCCCCGGCGGGGGACGCAAGCGCACAGAACGCCGGTCTGGTGGCTCAGCTGGACCAGGTTCGCACGGCGCTCGGTGAGCGCACGATGGACCTCCAGCGCCTCCAGGCCGAGTACCAGAACTACCGCCGCCGCGTCGAGCGTGACCGGATCGCGGTCAAGGAGATCGCCATCGCGAACCTCCTGACCGAGCTCCTGCCCGTGCTCGACGACATCGGCCGCGCGCGGGAGCACGGTGAGCTGGTCGGCGGGTTCAAGTCCGTCGCCGAGTCGCTGGAGACCGTCGCGGCGAAGATGGGTCTGCAGCAGTTCGGCAAGGAGGGCGAGCCCTTCGACCCGACGATCCACGAGGCCCTGATGCACAGCTACGCGCCGGACGTCACCGAGACGACGTGCGTGGCGATTCTGCAGCCCGGGTATCGCTTCGGCGAGCGCACCATCCGCCCCGCGCGGGTGGCGGTTGCCGAGCCGCAGCCGGGAGCGCAGACGGTCAAGGCCGAGGAGAGCACCGAGGCGGGCGACGACAAGGAGAACGGTGGCCCGGACGAGGGCTGACGTACACCACGAACGCGTAGGGAAGGAGGGACGTCGGGGATGAGCACCAAGGACTTCATCGAGAAGGACTTCTACAAGGTCCTCGGCGTCCCCAAGGACGCCACCGAGGCCGAGATCAAGAAGGCGTACCGGAAGCTCGCCCGCGAGTTCCACCCGGACGCCAACAAGGGCAACGCCAAGGCGGAGGAACGTTTCAAGGAGATCTCCGAGGCGAACGACGTCCTCGGCGACCCCAAGAAGCGCAAGGAGTACGACGAGGCCCGCGCCCTCTTCGGCAACGGCGGCTTCCGTCCCGGTCCCGGGGCGGGCGGCGGCTCGTTCAACTTCGACCTCGGCGATCTCTTCGGCGGCCAGGCCGGCACCGGAGGGAACTTCGGCGGGGGCATCGGTGACGTCTTCGGGGGCCTGTTCAACCGTGGCGGCGGCGCGGGCACGCGTACGCAGCCGAGGCGCGGCCAGGACATCGAGTCCGAGGTCACGCTCAGCTTCATGGAGGCGGTGGACGGCGCGACCGTACCGCTCCGCATGTCCTCGCAGGCACCCTGCAAGGCCTGTTCGGGCACCGGCGACAAGAACGGCACTCCGCGTGTGTGCCCGACCTGCGTCGGCACCGGGCAGGTCGCGCGGGGTTCGGGCGGCGGCTTCTCGCTGACCGACCCCTGCCCGGACTGCAAGGGCCGCGGTCTGATCGCGGAGAACCCCTGCGAGGTCTGCCACGGCAGCGGCAGGGCGAAGTCGTCCCGGACGATGCAGGTGCGCATCCCCGCGGGTGTCTCCGACGGGCAGCGCATCCGCCTGCGCGGCAAGGGCGCGCCCGGCGAGCGGGGCGGCCCGGCCGGCGATCTGTATGTCGTCGTGCATGTGAATCCGCATCCAATCTTCGGCCGCAAGGACGACAACCTGACGGTGAGCGTGCCGGTGACGTTCGCGGAGGCGGCGCTCGGCGCCGAGATCCGGGTGCCCACCCTGGGCGGGCCCCCGGTGACGCTGAAGCTGCCTCCGGGCACGCCCAACGGACGCACGATGCGCGCCCGCGGCAAGGGCGCGGTCCGCAAGGACGGCACCCGCGGGGACCTGCTGGTCACCGTCGAGGTGAGTGTCCCCAAGGATGTCTCGGGCAAGGCTCGTGACGCGCTGGAGGCGTATCGCGAGGCGACCGCGGACGAGGACCCGCGGGCTGAGCTGTTCCAGGCGGCGAAGGGAGCTTGAGGAGATGGACGGCCGTCGACGTAACCCGTACGAGCTGACCGAGGACACCCCGGTCTACGTCATCTCGGTGGCGGCCCAGCTCTCCGGACTGCACCCGCAGACACTGCGCCAGTACGACCGCCTCGGCCTGGTGTCCCCGGACCGCACCGCGGGCCGGGGCCGGCGCTACTCGGCCCGTGACATCGAACTGCTCCGCCAGGTGCAGCAGTTGTCGCAGGACGAGGGCATCAACCTGGCCGGCATCAAGCGCATCATCGAACTGGAGAACCAGGTGGTCGCGCTCCAGTCCCGCGTGGCGGAACTCCAGGACGCGCTGGAGGGCGCGGCGGCGACGATGCGTCAGCGCGAGGCGGCGGTGCACGCCTCGTACCGCCGCGACCTGGTGCCGTACCAGGAGGTGCAGCAGACCAGCGCGCTCGTGGTCTGGCGGCCCAAGCGGCAGCAGCAGGGCGACTGACCTGTCCCGAAGGGGCGGTAGCGGACCTCGTTCCGGTACCGCCCCTTTCGCATGCGGTCGGAGCCAGGAGTCCCGGATGCCGTAGGCCTGGCTCCGCACGGCCTTCTCGGCGCCCGACGCGGCGGTGTGGACGACGCGGTAGTAGTACAGGCCGAGCTCGTTGCCCGCCCTGTCGTGGGCGCGGACCTCGTAGGAGAAGACCTGACCGGTCGCCGGGGGAGCGTCGGCGTACGTCGTCGTCGCCGTCGTCGTGGTCGGCCTCGTCCAGCCGGTGCCGCCCCTCGGGCGGCGGTAGACGCGGTAGCCGGCGAGGTCCATCTCCTTGTTCCTCGCCCAGGAGACCTTCGCCTTGCGGGTCGCCTTGTCGTAGGCGACCGTGACGCCCGCCCGGGGCCGGCGGCCTCACCTTGTCGACGGTGGCGGAAGCGCGCGGTGCGTAGGTGAACTCGACGGCGGCCTTGCCGGTCCGGTTCACATGGTCGATCCGCAGGGGTGTGCGTGCCCTTGGGGACGGTCAGGTGGGGCCCCGTCGAGCGCGAACCGCGGGTGTCCGACCAGAGGTTCAGCTTCCGGACGCCGTCGAGGCATACGCGGATCCCGTCGGTCCCGCCGGCACCGAAGGCGAAGGGTCCGCCGGAGCCGAAGTCGCGGGTGACGGTTTAGCGGACGCCGAACCGGTCCGCCGGCAGCCCGGAGACCGGGGCGCCGCTCCAGCTCTGGTCGACGGCGCTGTCGCAGTCGGTCCTCCTCGGGGTGCCGGTGAGACCGGTGTTCGCGAAGAGCTGCCGCTCGAACACCGGCGAGGTGCAGGAGGTCGCGGCCGAGGCGGGAGCGGCGGCGGTGAGCAGGGCGCCCGCGGTGGCGAGCACGACGGCGGTGGCGGCCGCGGCGGTGACGCGTCGTCTGGCCGGGTTCATTCGGTCCTCTGCTCGGATCGAGACGCGGAAAGGCGTTCGTGACCAGGACACGCGAGACTCGGAAGAGGTTGGACAGATCTTTACGACCCCACGACTTGCCCTTTGTGTGAGGTGCGCGGTGTGCGGCAAGGGTCGGTCGACGTAAGGAGAGTGAGAGATGTGCCGATGCGTGATGCAGCTCACGTTTGGCGTCAGGTGTGAACGGTGGCTAACCACAAAGGAGTTGACGGAGCGTAGGTTTCCGGATCTCCGCAGGTGACGGCGGAGATCTTCATCAGGCGGAGGTTTGGCAAAGGCCCTGGCGGCGCGCTTTCTTGGTCTTCACTTGACTTCCACTCGGATGCTGTTGCCATCTCGTTAACCCGTTCTTCTTGACGCTGCATGCCGTCGCCGCGTTGGCTTTCAGCCACTTGGGTCGCAATGCTGCTCCCCCGCCCGGAAGGCATCTGATGTGAACGCTCGTACCACCCGCAGGACCGCTGTGCGTCGAACCGCCATAGCCCTGGCCGCGTCCGCGGCGGCCGTCTCTCTCGCCGCGTGCGGCGTCATGGACGGAGTCGGCGGGAGCAGCAGCTCCGCGTCTCCGAAGAAGGGCGACGACATCACAGTGGGTCTTCTTCTGCCGGAGAAGGAGAACCCGAGGTACGACAAGTTCGACTACCTGATCATCCGGGACCAGGTGCGCTCCCTGACCCACGACAAGGGCAAGGTCGTCTACGAGAACGCCGACGCCGACGCGGCCAAGCAGAGCGAGCAGCTCGACCAGATGATCGCCGACAAGGTGGATGTGCTGCTGGTCGACCCGGTGGACGCCAAGGCCCTCAAGGCGGGCGTGACTAAGGCCCACGAGGCGGGCATCCCGGTCATCGCCTACGACCGGCTCGCCCAGGGGCCGATCGACGCGTACATCTCCTTCGACAACCAGCTGGTCGGCCAGGTGCAGGGACGCGCCCTCGTCGAGGCGCTCGGCAGCAAGGCGGAGACCAGCAAGGTCGTCATGATGAACGGTTCGGTCACCGACCCGAACGCGGCGCAGTTCAAGGAGGGCGCGCTCAGCGAACTCCAGGGCAAGGTCAACATCGTCAAGTCCTACGACACGAAGGACTGGAAGCCGGAGAACGCCAAGGCGAACATGGTCGAGGCGATCCAGGCCGTCGGCCTGAGCAACATCGCGGGTGTCTACTCGGCCAACGACGACGTGGCCGGCGCCGTCATCGAGGCGATGAAGGAAGCGGGCATCAGCAAGATCCCGCCGGTGACCGGGCAGGACGCCTCGCTGGCCGCCGTGCAGCGGATCGTCTCGGGCGAGCAGTACATGAGCGTGTACAAGTCGTACCCGGAGGAGGCCAACAACGCCGCGGAGATGGCGGTGGCCAAGGTTCAGGGCCGTTCGATCGAGTTCGACGCGCTGACCCGGGACAAGGTCGACAGCCCGACGCAGCAGAAGATCCCGTCGATGCTGGTGCCGGTGGTCGCGCTGACGAAGTCCAACATCAAGGACACGGTCATCCAGGACAACATCTACACCGTCGGGGACATCTGCACCCCCAAGTACAAGGCCGCGTGCACGGCGATCGGTCTGAAGTAGCGGGCACGCCGCTCCTGGAGCAACGGCCGTGGTGGAGGGCAGCGTCGCCCGTCCACCACGGCCGTTTCGTCTTCCGCCGGACCGGGCCGCCCCGACCCTCCGTCAACTGGGTGCAGACGGAACTTCCGGAGGGAGGGAGAATTCGGGACATTCCCGGCAAGTGCGGGCGTTGGGGCGGCGGAGCCTTGTTGCGGAGGCGGGCGGCTCCGCGCATAGTTGCGCTGCGAACACGCTGCAGGACGCTGAGCCGGGAGTTGGAGCCAGGAGTGGAAGATGGCCGGGCACGGGACGGACGCGCATCCGCACGGCGCTGACCGGCTCTGCGAGTCCGGGAACCGGGTGTACTCCCGGGCCGTACGCCGGGGCCGGGTGCCCCGCGCGGACGCCGCGCCGGTGCCCTGTCTGCTGGAACTCGCGCTGCTGCACCCGGATCCCGACGACATGGACTGGCTGGTGCCGACCTCCCCGCAGGAGGTCATGACGCGGCTGCTGCGCGGCGTCCACGAGGAGGTCAGCGCGAGTCAGGCGCGGGTCGGGGCGGCGGTGGCCGCGGTCGAGTGGTACGCCGGGCTCGGCGGCCGTGAGCAGGGCTCCGCGGAGGGCGTGGCGATCCGTGTCCTGGACGGGCTGCCGCGGATCCGGGCCGCCATGGACGAGGCGACCGAGCGGTGCACACGCGAGGTGCTGACGGTCCAGCCCGGCGGTATCCGCCGCGAGGACGAACTCTCCGAGGGCCTGCACCGGGCGCTGGAGATGCGCCGCAGGGGCGTCCGCATGCGCGATCTGTACACGCATGTCGCCCGGCACGGCCAGGGGCTGCACACCTACATGGAGCTGATGGGCGAGGCGGCCGAGGCCCGCACCCTGGACGAGGTGCCCGAGCGCCTCATCCTGTTCGACCGCACGGTCGCCTTCATCCCCGCCAACCCCGACCGCACCATCGCGCTGGAACTGCGGCACCCGGCCCTGATCGACTACCTGGTGACCATCTTCGAACGGCTGTGGCGTCTGGCGATCCCGCTGACGTCCCCGCTGCCGGAGACCGGTATCGACGGCATCACCCACCGGGAACGCTCGATCGCGGCGCTGCTCGCGGAGGGCCACCAGGACGCCGTGGTCGCCGAACGCCTCGGCATCAGCGTGCGCACCTGCCGGGCGCACATCGCCCGGCTCTCCGAGACGCTGGGCGCGGCGAGCCGTACCCAACTGGGCGTCCGGATCGCCCAGGCGGGCCTGGACGGGCCCTCGCAGGCGCCCGAACTGCTGCCCCTCACCGCTCGGGCCCCGGAGCCTCCCGTCGGCCTATGAGCCCCCCTCGCGGGGCCCCGGGCCGCCTTCCCCGGCCAGTGGGTTGCTCTGGCTCAGGATCCCCGACTTCGCTATCAGATAGCCGAGTTGTGCCCGGCTGCCGCTGCCGAGGGCCGTGGCCAGCTTGGCTATGTGGGCGCGGCAGGTACGCACGTTCATGCCCAGGCGGCGGGCGATGGCCTCGTCGACATGGCCCTCCACCAGGAGCTTGGCGATGGAGTGCTGGATGTCCGTGATGCCGTCCGGATCGGTCTCGTAGGGGGTGCCCGCTCGCAGCGGCACCGCCCGGCCCCACATGAACTCGAAGACCTTCACCAGATAGCGGACGAGCCCCGGGTGCCGCAGTTCCAGGGCGACCTGTCGGTCGTCGCTGATGGGGATGAACGCGACCGCCTCGTCGCAGATGATGAGCCGCTCGACGAGTTCGTCGATGGTGCGGTACTCGGCCTTGCCGTCGGTGAACTGGTCCACGTAGGCCAGCCGTTCCGGGCTGTAGCGGGCCGTGTGCTGGTAGAGGGTCCGGATGCGCACCCCGCGCTCGATCAGCGGCCGGTCGCGCTCCAGGCCCTCGATGAGCCGGCGCTCGGGGCGGTGGCCGCTCGGCTGGACCGTCAGCATCTCGTTCTGGCACTGGGCGGTGGCCAGGTCGAGTGCCGCGTTGATCCGGTCGAGCCCCTCCAGCACCGTGATCGAGTGGGTGGGCGCGGTCACCTGCGCGCTGAGGGCCATGAACGGCTCGAAGGCTTCGGCCAGGTTGGTCGACAGCCGCCTGCGCTCGGAGATCTCACGCTCTATCGGGTTCAGCCGCTGGGCCAGGGCGACCGAGGGCGGAACCGGGCGCAGCCAGTTGGCGTCGTCCGGATCGGGATGGAGGAGGGCGAACTCCATGAGACACGGGGCCTCTTCCGCGTCGGCGCGTGCGATACGCCCTGTGCGCAGGGCGTTCGCGTAAAGACGCCCGCCCTCCTCGCACAGTTCGGTCAAGGCATGGGGATGTGTCGCTTTAGCCCGATTGGTTGTCAAACCTCCACCCCCCAGGGTCCTGAACATGCAGGAACATGATGCACCGATTGTGTGGCCATGACGTGCCCGAATGAGCCATCGTCTTAGTCGACGGGGGAAGAGGGGACCTTCAAGTGAGGACGAAGCCGACTATGGGTAAGAGAATGCTTCGCTCGGTGCTTGTCGCCACCTTCTCCGCCGTTGTGGCCTTCGGAACGTTGAGTGGGCTCGCCGGCGCGAAGGAGGACGTACGAGCGGACAGTGTCTGGTCGTTGGTACCCGCTTCTTCCGCGGCCGGCGATAGTGCCACACCCGTCGGCCCAGATGACAGCGTGTGGAGCTGATGTGACCACTCCTCCGGACGACCGCACCTTCCGTCGCGAGATGGCCACGGCCTACCGCTCCGGCTGGCACTTCATCGACCTGGCCACTGCCATCCCGCACAACGGTGACTCGCTGATGGTGACCGTGTTCGGGGAGCCCGTCGTCGTCGCCCGTGACGAGGACGACGATGTGCGGGCCTACCGGCTGCTGCGACGGCCTCGGGGGGCGCCGCAGCCTGTCCGGTGCGCCATACGGTACGGAATGATCTTTGTGAATCTGGACCAGCGCGACCACCGGCTGGTCGAACCGGACACCCCGGTCATGCGGACTGTCTCAGCCACCCCCCGCAGTGCCTGACGCGATTCCCCCGTCGTAACAAATCGCTCAGGTGCTTCCCCCCGCAGCGGCGTCACCGTGACCTGAACACGGTGACGCCGCTGCAGTTTGTGCGGAAACTCCGGGTATGCCGTGTTGCCACGGTGGCTGGAATCGGTCCTTACCTGGGGTTCGCCCGCGGGCTACCCCCTCACCGTCCGTGATGACGTCGCTGCGCGCGCCTCCCCGATGTCACACGCGCCCCCTCGTGTCACTTGCTGCGGCCCCTTGCCGGGCCGTCCGCGCCCCCTTTGCGCGCCCGCCGTCGGGTCCGCGCCCCCTGTCCGCCGGCGATCACCGAGTCGCGCCCGCGCCCGGCGCGTATTCCCCTACGGCCGGAGCGGCCTTCGTGCCGCCCTCCGGGCCGGGAAGGGTGGTCGGGTGCTGCTCCTGCCCGGATCCGGGGTACCGGACGTCGGACGCCCCCGGGTGGGTGAGCGAACGGCTCTCGGTCGCGGAACCTCGCCGGTCTCCCTCCCGTTTGGCTCCTTGAGTGGAATAGACTCAACTTTATGTACGTTGCTCGCGTCAGACCGAAGGGCTGACGACAGCTGAGCGGCCGACGCAAGGAGGAGAACGGGAACGTGGACGCCGAGCTGACCAACAGGAGCCGGGACGCGATCAACGCGGCCAGCAGCCGGGCCGTTGCCGAGGGGCACCCGGACCTCACCCCCGCCCATCTGCTCCTCGCGCTGCTGGAGGGGCAGGACAACGAGAACATCATCGACCTGCTGGCCGCCGTGGACGCCGACCAGGCCTCCGTGCGGGCCGGCGCCGAGCGCGTGCTCGGCGGTCTGCCCAGCGTGACCGGGTCGACCGTGGCACCGCCCCAGCCCAACCGCGAGATGCTGGCCGTGATCGCCGACGCGGGCAAGCGCGCCAAGGACCTCGGCGACGAGTACCTCTCCACCGAGCATCTGCTCATCGGCATCGCCGCCAAGGGCGGCGCCGCGGGGGAGGTCCTGACCGGCCAGGGCGCGGACGCCAAGAAGCTCTTGAACGCGTTCCAGAGGACAAGGGGAGGACGCCGGGTGACGACCCCGGACCCGGAGGGCCAGTACAAGGCCCTCGAGAAGTTCGGCACCGACTTCACCGCCGCCGCGCGTGACGGCAAGCTCGACCCGGTCATCGGCCGGGACCAGGAGATCCGCCGCGTGGTGCAGGTGCTGTCCCGCCGTACGAAGAACAACCCGGTGCTCATCGGTGAGCCCGGCGTCGGCAAGACCGCCGTCGTGGAGGGCCTCGCCCAGCGGATCGTGAAGGGCGACGTGCCCGAGTCCCTCAAGGACAAGCGGCTGGTCGCGCTGGACCTCGGCGCCATGGTCGCGGGCGCCAAGTACCGCGGTGAGTTCGAGGAGCGCCTGAAGACCGTCCTCGCCGAGATCAAGGACTCCGACGGCCAGATCATCACCTTCATCGACGAGCTGCACACCGTGGTGGGCGCCGGCGCCGGCGGGGACTCCGCCATGGACGCCGGCAACATGCTCAAGCCGATGCTGGCGCGCGGTGAGCTGCGCATGGTCGGTGCGACGACCCTCGACGAGTACCGCGAGCGGATCGAGAAGGACCCGGCCCTGGAGCGCCGCTTCCAGCAGGTGCTGGTCGCCGAGCCGACCGTCGAGGACTCCATCGCGATCCTGCGCGGTCTCAAGGGCCGCTACGAGGCCCACCACAAGGTGCAGATCGCGGACAGCGCGCTGGTCGCCGCGGCCAGCCTCTCCGATCGGTACATCACCTCCCGCTTCCTGCCCGACAAGGCCATCGACCTGGTCGACGAGTCCGCCTCGCGGCTGCGGATGGAGATCGACTCCTCCCCGGTCGAGATCGACGAGCTGCAGCGCGCCGTGGACCGGCTGCGCATGGAGGAACTCGCGCTCAGCAAGGAGACCGACCGGGCCTCCAAGGAACGGCTGGAGAAGCTGCGCCGCGACCTCGCCGACAAGGAGGAGGAGCTGCGGGGCCTGACCGCCCGCTGGGAGAAGGAGAAGCAGTCCCTCAACCGGGTCGGCGAGCTGAAGGAGAAGCTGGACGACCTGCGCGGCCAGGCCGAACGCGCCCAGCGCGACGGCGACTTCGACACCGCCTCCAAGCTGCTGTACGGCGAGATCCCGGGCGTGGAGAAGGAGCTGGAGGCCGCCTCCGAGGCCGAGGAGGAGGCGTCCAAGGGCACGATGGTCAAGGACGAGGTCGGCCCCGACGACATCGCGGACGTCGTCGCCTCCTGGACGGGCATCCCCGCCGGACGCCTTCTGGAGGGCGAGACGCAGAAGCTGCTGCGCATGGAGGAGGAGCTCGGCCGGCGGCTCATCGGCCAGGCCGAGGCCGTACAGGCCGTCTCCGACGCCGTACGCCGCAGCCGGGCCGGTATCGCCGACCCGGACCGCCCGACCGGCTCGTTCCTCTTCCTCGGCCCGACGGGTGTCGGCAAGACCGAGCTGGCCAAGGCGCTCGCCGACTTCCTCTTCGACGACGAGCGGGCGATGGTCCGCATCGACATGTCGGAGTACGGCGAGAAGCACAGCGTCGCCCGGCTGGTCGGCGCCCCGCCCGGATACGTCGGCTACGAGGAGGGCGGCCAGCTGACCGAGGCGGTGCGCCGCCGCCCGTACAGCGTGGTGCTTCTCGACGAGGTGGAGAAGGCGCACCCGGAGGTCTTCGACATCCTGCTCCAGGTGCTGGACGACGGCCGGCTGACGGACGGTCAGGGCCGTACGGTCGACTTCCGCAATGTGATCCTCGTGCTGACCTCGAACCTGGGCAGCCAGTTCCTGGTCGACCCGCTCCTGACCGAGGCGGAGAAGAAGGAGCAGGTCCTGGAGGTGGTCCGCACCTCCTTCAAGCCCGAGTTCCTGAACCGGCTCGACGACCTGGTGGTCTTCTCGGCGCTGTCGAAGGACGAGCTGAGCCGGATCGCCCGGCTTCAGATCGACCGCCTGGCCAAGCGGCTGGCCGAACGGCGGCTCACCCTGGAGGTCACGCCGCAGGCCCTGGCCTGGCTCGCCGACGAGGGCAACGATCCGGCGTACGGCGCCCGGCCGCTGCGCCGCCTCGTCCAGACCGCCATCGGTGACCGGCTCGCCAAGGAGATCCTGGCAGGCGAGGTCAAGGACGGCGACACGGTCCGGGTGGACACGTTCGGGGACGGGCTGCTGGTGGGCCCGGCGTCCGGCAAGTCTCTCTGACCGCCGCCGATCCGGCCGGGCCCGGTCAGCCCGCGTGGGTGCAGAGGTGTACGAGGGCGGTACGCCCGTCCTCGTGCACCACGGTCGGCTCGACGTCGTCGACGCCGGCCCGCGGCATCCGCCGGCTGCCCTCGTACGACTGGTCCGGCCGGCTGTACGAGGTGCAGTGCGCCTCGCACGTACGGTCGGGCGGCGCGACGCCCGCGAAGCCGACGGCCCGGTCCGCCCGGCGGCGGAGACCGGCCAGATCATGTCAGCCCCCGGCGGACACGACCCGTTCAGGGTTGCCAGCCCCCTCCCCGGATGAGGGAGGATGGCGGAATCCGTACGAAGGGAAGAACACGGTGAGCATCGACCCGTCCTCGATTCCGAACTTCGGGGGCCAGCCCGAGCCGCAGCCGCCGGCGGGCCCCGTGGTTCCGGATCAGGACCTCGTGAAGCAGCTCCTGGACCAGATGGAGCTCAAGCACCTCGTTGACGAAGAGGGAGACCTCGTCGCACCGTGGGAGCAGTTCCGTACGTACTTCATGTTCCGCGGCGAGGGCGACCAGGCCGTCTTCTCCGTGCGGACGTTCTACGACCGTCCCCACCAGATCGACGAGAAGCCGCAGCTGCTGGAGTCCATCGACGACTGGAACCGGCGCACCCTGTGGCCCAAGGTCTACACCCACACGCACGACGACGGCACCGTCCGCCTCATCGGTGAGGCGCAGATGCTGATCGGCACCGGCGTGAGTCTGGACCACTTCGTCTCGTCGACCGTGAGCTGGGTGCGCGCAGCCATCGAGTTCGACCGGTGGCTCGTCGAGCAGCTCGGCCTCGCGGAGGAAGTCGACGACGCGGAGAAGCCCGAGGACGACGGGGAGTAGATCCCCCTAGAGGGGCGATCGGGCGAGTACGACCAGATACGCCCCGTAGACAAAAGAGAGCCCGGCCAGGGCGCTCGCCACGATGATGGCGTGCCACGGTCGGGCTCTCGCCGTCCGTACCAGCGCCCGCGCCACCACCGTCAGCAGCGGGAACGCCGGGAGCAGAAAGCGCGGCTTGGACTCGAAGAACCCGGAGCCGCCGAGCGCGATCACCAGCAGTACGCCGCTGTAGACGACGAGCGGCAGCGGGGCGCGGTCCGCGATCAGCAGCCCGAAGAGCACGCTGCTCACCCCGACGATCACCAGGGCCATCGGGAACAGCAGTCGGGTGCCGTGCAGCGCCATGTGCTCGGTGAAGCGCAGCGCACCGTGCCCGAAGTCGAACCGCGAGCCCCACAGCCGCTGCACGGCGAAGTAGCCGCCGAGCGGATCGCCCCTGCGGTGGCCGACCCACAGCACATAGCTGCTCCAGCCGAGGGGCGCGAGCGCCGCGCCCGTCCACAGCCTGTGGGAAACTCCGCGACCGCGCGCCCGCCACACCTCGTGCGCCGCCGACACGAGCACCGCGACGGCCACCGAGCAGCCGTTGGGCCGGGACAGGCCGCCGAGGACCGCCAGTGTCCCCGCCCAGACCCAGCGCCGGGTCAGGACCGCGTACAGCGACCAGGCGGCGCACGCCGTCAGCACGGGCTCCGTGTAGCCCATCGTCAGCACCACGGAGTGCGGCAGCAGCCCCCAGAGCACGACGAGGACGGTGGCCACGGCGGGGCCGTGCAGCCGTACGCCGATCCGGTAGATCCCGTACGCGGCGACCACGGCGGCCGTCCAGGACACCAGCAGTCCCGCCTGGACGCCGCCGAGCGGGGTGAGGGTGGTGACCGTGCGGACCAGACCCGGGTAGAGCGGGAAGAACGCCAGGTCGTAGTGGACGCCGGTGCTGTTGCGCAGGATGTGTCCATAGCCGTGCGCGGCGATCCCCAGATACCAGACGGAGTCCCAGGAGTGACCGAGCAGCAGCAGGGGGTGCTTGCCCGTGGACCGGGCGACGAGGGCGAGCACGAGGCCGCCGCACAGCCGGGAGACGAAGAACAGCCCGAGGGCCGCGGCGGCCGTCGTCGGCAGCCGCCGGCCGTCCCCGGCCGGCCGGACACGGTCGCTGTTCCTCGGGCCCGGTGGGGCGGGGGCCGGGATGGTCCTGGTGTCGGTCACACCGGAACCATCCTCCGATCACGCCCGGTTTACGAAGCTTGCGCGGCCGTGCGGGGGCGAATTCCCGCGTACGGGGCGCCCGCCCCCGGCCGATGGGCCGGAGCGCGCCACATCGGCCCGGCGGTGTCAGTCCGCCAGGGCCTTCAGCCGCTGAACGCCTGGTGCCGCCGTCACCCGGCCGACCCCTCATCCGTGCACTCACGCAACAGAGCCACCATAGGCAACTTCAGCACCACCGCCGAGACCCCAGCCTGGCGGCTGGGAGGCGCCAGGGCTCCCGCCGAGTGCGGCGACCATGTCGGCGGCGACGGCCATGTGGACCGTCTCCTCCATCAGGACGCTGCGCGCCGTGATCGCGGCCGTCACCTCGTCGGCGGGCATCTCGGTCCTGCCGGCCTATCTGTGCGCCGCGGCACTGGCCTCGGGGGCGTGGGTCCCCCCTGGAACCGGAGATCCCCCATCAACACCCTCTACCTGGCCATACGCTCCGGTACCCTCTCCGAACCCCGGCTGGCGCGGCTCCACGAGCACCTGGTTCGCGACGCCCGGGGGTGGACGTGAGGGGGCAGTGGGAGAGCGGGAACAGATGAAAGGAGCGGCCGATCCCGACGGTGGTCAGCGCGTGAATGCCTTGCTGAGCCGTTCCGTCGCGTCCGCCAGCACCTCGGCGCGTTTGCAGAACGCGAACCGGACGTAGGGTGCCCCCGCCTCTTTGTGGTCGTAGAAGACCGCGTTCGGAATGGCGACGACCCCCGCACGCTCGGGCAGGGCACGGCAGAAGGCGAAGCCGTCGCTCTCGCCGAGGGGGCGGATGTCGGTGGTGACGAAGTAGGTCCCCGCCGGCCGGAACACCGCGAAGCCCGCCTCCGTGAGTCCGGCGGTGAGCAGGTCCCGCTTGGCGCGCAGATCCGCCCGGAACTCCTCGAAGTACGTCTCGGGCAGCGCGAGCGCCTCGGCGACGGCGTACTGGAACGGCCCGGAGGACACATAGGTCAGGAACTGCTTGGCCGACCGCACCGCGGTGACCAGGCCGGGTGCCGCCGTCACCCAGCCGACCTTCCATCCCGTGAAGGAGTACGTCTTCCCCGCCGACGAGATGGTGACGGTCCGCTCGCGCATGCCCGGGAAGGTCGCGAGCGGTACGTGCTCGGCGTCGTCGAACACCAGGTGCTCGTACACCTCGTCCGTGACGACGAGCAGATCCCGCTCGACGGCCAGCTCGGCGATCGCGGACAGCTCCTCGCGGGTCAGCACGGTGCCGGTCGGGTTGTGCGGGGTGTTGATCAGCAGCAGCCGGGTGCGGTCGGTGACCGCGTCGCGCAGCTCGTCCAGGTCGAGGCGGAAGCTCGCGTCCCCGTCGTGGTGCGGCCGCAGCGTGACCGGTACGCGCCGGCCGCCCGCCATGGCGATGCAGGCGGCGTACGAGTCGTAGTACGGCTCCAGCGCGATCACCTCGTCGCCGGGCTCCAGCAGCGCCAGCAGGGTCGCGGCGATCGCCTCGGTAGCGCCCGCGGTGACCAGCACCTCGGTGTCCGGGTCGTAGCCGAGGCCGTAGCGCCGGCGCTGGTGCTCGGCGACGGCCGTGCGCAGCTCGGGGACGCCGGGGCCCGGCGGGTACTGGTTGCCGCGCCCGTCGCGCAGCGCCCGCACGGCGGCCTCGCGGACCTGCTCCGGGCCGTCGGTGTCGGGGAAGCCCTGGCCGAGGTTGATGGCTCCGGTGCTCAGGGCGAGGGCCGACATCTCGGCGAAGATCGTCGTCCCGAACTCGGCGAGCCGACGGTTGAGGAAGGGGCGCGCGCTGGAGGTCATGGCCGCCATCCTGCGCCGAAGCCACGGAGTTCCTCAACTCACCTTGCTGACACGCGCAGGGGCGGCGTACGCCGACGGGGTGCCGGAGTACGCCGCCCTCGGGCGGGACGAGATGCGGGAGGCGGCCCCGCGTGGTCACGGCGGTTACTTCGGGTCGTCGTTGAACTTCGAGGTGGACCAGAAGTAGCCGAGCACCGCGAGGCCCAGGCACCAGGCGACGGCGAGCCATCCGTTGTCGCCGATCCCGGTGCCGAGCAGCAGGCCGCGCAGGGTCTCGATGGCAGGCGTGAACGGCTGGTACTCGGCGATCGGCCGGAACCAGCCCGGCATCGCGTGGAGGGGGACGAAGGCGCTGGAGAGGAGCGGCAGCAGGATCAGGGGCATCGCGTTGTTGCTGGCGGCCTCCGCGTTCGGGCTGACCAGGCCCATGCCGACCGCGATCCAGGTGAGCGCCGTGGCGAAGAGCACGAGCAGCCCGAACGCCGCGAGCCACTCCAGGACGGTGGCATCGGTGGAGCGGAAGCCGATCGCCACGGCGACGGCGCCGACGAGGACCACGCTGACGACCGACTGGAGCACGCTGCCGATGACGTGTCCGATGATCACGGAGCCGCGGTGGATCGCCATCGTGCGGAAGCGGGCGATGATGCCCTCGGTCATGTCGTTGGAGACGGAGACCGCGGTGCCGACCACCGTGCTGCCGACGGTCATCAGCAGGAGACCCGGAACGATGTAGGCGATGTACTTGGCGCGGTCCGGGGCGCCGCCGCCGATGCCCGCGCTCATGGTGTCGCCGAAGATGTAGACGAAGAGCAGCAACAGCATGATCGGCGTGAGCAGCAGGTTCAGGGTGAGGGACGGATAGCGCCGGGCGTGCAGGAGGTTGCGGCGCAGCATCGTGGCGGAGTCGCGCAGGGCGAGTGAGAGCCGGGTCGGGCGGGTGGGGGCCAGGGGTGCGCTCATCGGGCAGCCTCCTCGGGCTGGTGGGGGACGGCGACGCCGCCGGTCAGGGCGAAGAAGACGTCGTCGAGGTCCGGGGTGTGCACGGTCAGCTCGTCGGCCTCGATGCCGACCGAGTCAAGCCAGTCGAGGATGGAGCGCAGCTCGCGCTGGCTGCCGTCGCTCGGGAGCCGCAGGGTGAGGGGCTCGTCGACGGGGGTCCCCCCGCGCGAGTGAAGCCGAGCGTGAGGGAGTGTGGCCTCGCGCAGGGCGGCCGCGGCGCTCCGGTACGCGGCCGGGTGGGTGAAGCGGAGCCGGACGTGTCCGCCGGGGATGAGCCGCTTCAGCTCCTCGGCGGTCCCTTCGGCGGCGATCCTGCCGTCGTTCAGGACGGCGATGCGGTCGGCGAGTTCGTCGGCCTCCTCCAGGTACTGGGTGGTGAGGAAGACGGTGACGCCACCTGTGACGAGCTCGCGGATGATCTGCCACATGTTGTGCCGGGAGCGCGGGTCGAGGCCGGTGGTCGGCTCGTCGAGGAAGATGATCCGCGGGTCGCCGACCAGGGTCATGGCGATGTCGAGGCGGCGCTTCATGCCGCCGGAGTAGGTGGAGGCGGGCTTCTTCGCGGCCTCGGTGAGGTCGAGGCGCTCCAGCAGCTCGGCGGTGACCCGGCGTCCCTCGCGCCTGGAGAGGTGGTGCAGGTCCGCCATGAGGAGCATGTTCTCCTCGCCGGTGATCAGGCCGTCGACGGCGGAGAACTGTCCGGTGACGCCGATCGCGGCGCGTACGGCCTGCGGGGCGGCGGCGAGGTCGTGGCCGCCGACGTGGATCCGGCCGGAGGCGGGGTCGGGGGCGACGAGGGTGGAGAGGATCTTGACGGCGGTGGTCTTGCCGGCGCCGTTGGGGCCGAGCAGGGAGAAGATCGTCCCTTCCGGGACGGCCAGGTCGACGCCGTCGAGGACGGTCTTGTCGCCGTAGGACTTGCGCAGCCCGTTCGCCGCTATGGCCAGGTCGGTCATGAGAGGTGCTCTCCTTTACAGGCTGCGGGCGGTGATGTCGCCGTGGGCGGTGGTCGCGTGGATGCACAGGGCGGCGGTGCCGTCGGTGTTCCTGAGCGCGTCGTGGATCCGGCCGTGGGCGGTGCCGGCGTCCAGGGAGGCGGAGACTCCGCGGGCGGCGCCGACCGAGATGTCGCCGGCCTGGGTGCGCAGCGTGACCGTGCCGCGTACGGCCTCGGCGATGCGGAGGTTGCCCTTTTCGGTGCTGATCTCCGCGGGGCCGCCCAGGCGGCCGACGGAGATGTCGCCGGCCAGGGTGCTGAGCCGGGCGCCTTCGACCTCGTCAAGCTCGACCGTGGCCTGCTGGCCCTCGAAGACGACGTCGCCGAACCGTCCGGCGCCCCGGAGTTCGGCGCCGGCCGCCTTCGCCTCGATGCGGGAGCCGGCGGGCAGCTGCACGGTCACCTCGACGGATCCGGAGTTGCCGAGGATCCGGTTCTTCGCCGGGGCGGCCTCGATCCGCAGGACACCGTCGTCGTACGCGACCTCGATCTGCTCCGCCGCCTTCACGTCGCGGCTCTTGGAGGCGTCCGCGGGAAGGACCTCGACCATGCTGTCGGTCCGCTCGCCGGCGACGATCCGGATGCGTCCCGCGGGGATGTCGAGGACGGCCGAGACCGGGGCGGGAGTGTCGAACTTCTGCATCGTGCGCTCCTTGAGTCCGTAGTTTCTGAAGATGGAAACGCTACGTTGCATTCAGCTATCTGGCAACAAAGTTGTTGCGCGAAAAGATTATTAGCACAGCTCGGAGCCGGTAAATCGTTGCAACGACTAGAGATTTAACGCAACAATCCTCAACTCAATGTGTTGCAATGAGTGAGGGTGAACGCTATACGTGGCTCGCGCCAGGGGCCCGCTGCGAAAGCGAGCGGGGCGGATCCGTGTCCCGCGCGCGAGAGCTGGGCCCCGAACGACCCTTCCTCGCAGGTCAGGGGCCCTTTTCGCGGTGGGACCCTCAGAAGTTCCTCAACTCTGCTTTGGTCGGTCGGAGGTGGGGGCATCCCTCGTGCACCCGGGTACACGGAGGGGCCCGCCGGGGCCGCCCGGGGACGAGGAAGAGAAGGGGGACGAGGTCATGATCTTGGGAATCGCTGTGGTGGTCGTCTGCATCGGTCTCGTGGTGAGCCTCGTGGCGAACGCCCGCAGGCGGGGCCCGAAGGCGGCGCCGCGGCCGGTGGCCCGAGGGGCGCGGTCGCGTGGGTTCTCGCGGAGCGGCAACAGCAGCGACACCAGCTGGTGGGCCGGCGGGAGCGATGCCTCGTCGGGTGGTGGCCACCACTCGGGGGGCCACTCCGGAGGGCATCACTCCTGCGGCGGGGGGCACTCCTGCGGCGGTCACTCGTCCTGCGGGTCGTCGTGCGGTGGGGGCGGATGCGGTGGCGGGAGCTGACCAGGGGGATGGGGCCGACGGGGGTCGGCTGAGGGGGCGCGGCTCCCGGGGGCCTGTGGGGGAGTGACGGGGAGTACGGACCGGCGCGTCTTCGGGGCGTGCGTGCCCGCCGGGAGATTGCCCCGGCGGGCACGCGACAACGTGTCTGCCGGCAGCGGGGTGAGTGACGTGCGGGAGGGTCACTCCATCGGGGGAGCGCGTGGGTGTGTGGCCTCCGTAGCGCGTGCGGCTGCGCGCCCGGGCAGGGGCTGTAGTGGCGCATGTGTCAGCCGCGTCAATGCTCCTGGCGTACGCCGTAGTTGAACAGATGCGCTGTGGAGCCCTCGGGGGGATGGAAACCGGGCGGTCTTGGGTAAAAACGCTGTGGCGACGCCACAGTTCATGATTCCCTCTCAACCACCGAAGCAGCCCGCGGACGTCCTTCGGACACCTGTCCCGCAAGCGTCCTCCCCACCGGGCCGACCGGGCGTACCACCCGACTGGCCGGGCCGGCCTCGTCCGCCGGCGCCATGACCGGGGTGCGCCGGACCCCACTTCTCACTTTGCGTGCTAGCGGAGCCGATCCATGCTCACGACCCTGAACACCTCCTACACCGACACGCGTGCGGCCGATCTCGCTTGGACCCTGGGCCGCGAGCCGCTGCCCGCGCTCGCCACGCTCGACCTCGAACTGTCCGGAACACGGCTTCAGTTGAGACTTCTCGGCGCGTCCCACCAGGTACTTCTCGAGGATGAGCCGGGCATCTGCTCGGAGACGGTGGCGTGTATCGCGGGCTCCAGCTCCCCGCTGCCGCTGGGCGTGGCCAAACGGGTCGACGACTGGGAGTACGAGTTCGCGGCCCGGATCGAGGTCCTCTCCCCCCGTTCCTTCGCGGGCCGCGCGCAGGAGTTGCTGGCCCTGGTCTCCGACCATCCCCATGGTCTGGCCGGTGTCTTCCCCGGCAGCCCGCACGCGTTCACGGCGATGCTGGCCCAGCATCACGAGGGCCAGATCCACTGGCGTACCTGGCACGCCTACCCGCAGGACGGCCAGTTGGTGGCGACCCGGACCCGGGTCGGGGTGCGGACGCCGACGGCGCGGACCGACGACGACCGCTCCCCACTGAGCCCCTCCTGGGCGTGAGGAGGCGGCAGTTCCACACGTGTGGGTGACAAAGCCCGCCACGACCCTGACGTAGCGTTCCCACGTGATCGAACCGCACGCGCCCGCACCACCCGGCGTACCGCGCTCCTGGAGCGAGGGCGGCACGGCCCAGGCGCGGCTGCCCGTACGACCCGGCACCGGACGGTTCCTCGTCCTCGTCGGCGTGTTCGTGTGCGCGGCCTGCGGACTCGTGTACGAACTCGAACTCGTCGCGCTCGCCTCGTACTTGATCGGCGACTCCGTCACCCAGGCCTCCGTCGTGCTCTCCGTGATGGTCTTCGCGATGGGCGTCGGCTCGCTCGCCGCGAAGCGGCTCCGCTTCCGTGCCGCCGCCGGTTTCGGCGCGGTGGAGGCGGTGCTCGCGCTGGTCGGCGGTTCGAGCGCCATGGCCCTGTACGCGGTCTTCGCCTGGACCGGTGACTGGGGCGGCGTCTGGTCCGGCGGCCCGCGCTGTCTGCTGGTCGGCTTCTCGCTGGCGATCGGCCTGCTGATCGGTGCCGAGGTGCCCCTGCTGATGGAGCTGATCCAGCGCATCCGCCGCCAGGACGCGGGCGGCGCGGTCGCGGACCTCTTCGCCGCGGACTACGTGGGCGCGCTGGTCGGCGGCCTCGCCTTCCCCTTCCTGCTGCTCCCGCAGCTCGGGCAGCTCACCGGCGCCCTGCTCACCGGGGCGGTCAACGCGGTCGCGGGCGGCGCCCTGGTCCTCGGGCTGTTCCGGCGGGACCTGAGCCGCCGGGGGCGCTGGCTGCTGCTGGCCGCCAACGTCGTCGTGCTGGCGCTGCTCGGTACGGCGGCCGCCCTGGTGAGCGACTTCGAACGGGCCGCCCGCCACGCGGTCTACGGGGACCACGTCCGGGTCGCGGTGCGCAGCGGCGTCCAGGAGACGGTGCTCACCGGCGGCACCCGGGGCCGCCCCCTGAACCTCTTCCTCGACGGCCGGCTGCGGGTGGACGGCAGCGACGAGCGCCTCTACCACCAGGCACTCGTGCACCCCGCGATGGACGGCGGACCGCACGCGCACGTGCTGGTCCT
The DNA here is from genome assembly GCF_042896945.1 of Streptomyces sp. NPDC001222. Lineage (NCBI taxonomy): Bacteria > Bacillati > Actinomycetota > Actinomycetes > Kitasatosporales > Streptomycetaceae > Streptomyces > Streptomyces sp. NPDC001222. The sequence goes on along the minus strand of NZ_JBIAXT010000031.1, from coordinate 47,306 downwards.
CGGCGGCGGCGACGGTCTCGCGGTGCGCGAGGTGCTGCGCCGGCCGGGCGTGCTCCGGGTCGACGTGGTCGAACCGGACCCCGCGGTGGTCCTGCTGGCACGCCGCGACCGCGCCCTGTCCGCACTGAACGGCCACGCCTTCGCGGACCCCCGGGTGCGGGTGCGCACGGCGGACCCGTTCTGCTGGCTCAGAGGCACCCGGGGAACGTACGACGTGGTGATCGCGGACCTTCCGGACCCCGGTGTCGCGGCGAGCACGAAGCTGTACTCCCAGGAGTTCTACGGGCTGGCCCGCCGCGTTCTCGCGCCGGACGGCCGGCTGGTGGTGCACGCGGGCCCGGTGAGCTCCCGCCCACGCGTCTTCTGGACGGTCGAGGCGACGGTCCGGGCGGCGGGTCTGCGGACGGTCCCGTACCGCGTCGCCGCCGGGGCGTCCGCGGGCGGCACGGGCGGTACCGGACGCCCCACGGGACTGTCCCAGGCCCCGCGCGACTGGGGTTTCGTGCTCGCGGCCCCCACCCGCCCGGTGCTCACCCTGGACCCGCGCGAGCCGCTGCTGCCCGCGCTGAACCGGGCCTCCCTGCGGGCGTACGCCCGGGACGCGGCGCGCACGCGGCTGCCGTACCTGCCGCCCTCGACCCTGCTGCGCCCTCGGTACACGCGCTGAGCCCCGTCCTTCCTTGTGGTGTGAATCCCGAGATGTACGGGTGCGGTTCGGGTCCTGCTGGGTAGGCTCGGGGGACATGGAGCATGAGGTGTTCGTTCCGGTTCCTGCCGATCGGCTCCGCCGCGCGTTGGCGGACCCCGCGCGGGTGGCTCGCGCGATCCCAGGCCTGCAACAGGACGCCGGCACGGATCCCGTGGCCGGCCGGCTGAAGGTACGGATCGGCGGCCATACGATCACCTACCGCGGCACGCTGCGGATCGAGGGGCAGGACGACGGCTCGTACCTGGTGGAGGGCGAGGCCACGGAGGCCCGCGGCAGCGGCGCGATGAAGCTGTCCCTGTCCCTGCGGCTGCGCCCGGCCGAGGGCGGCACCACGGTCGTGCTCACGGGAGGGGCCGCGGGGGACGGCCGGATCGCGGAACTGCCCGCGGACGCGGTCACGTCGGCGGGGACCCGGCTGCTGGGCAGGAGCGCGGAGAACCTGGCCGAGGCGGCCTCCTCGGGGCCCGGCGCGGAGGAGTTCGAGGAGCCGGGCGAGGACGTGTCCCCGAAGACGGCGGACTCCACGGACACCACGGATCCGACGCCTCCCGCGTCCCCCGCGTCTCCTTCCTCCCCCTCCCCTCTCTCCCCTCCCTCCGCGTCCTCCCCCTCGGTCCACGACGCCGACATCCCCCCGTCGTCCCTCGACCCCTTCGCGGACGACGACGCCGGCTTCGAGGATGACGACGAGGCCGGTTTCGAGGGCGACGACGAGCCTCCGGCCGAGGCGGCGCACGCCCGGCGCACGATGATCGGCCGCAGCGCCGAGGAGGTCGACCACGCGCCCCCACGGGGCCGCTACGCGCCCGTTCCGGCCCCGGAGACCACGACGGCCACCGCCACCCTCCGCTGGGCGGCCCCGGCGGCGGCCCTGCTCGTGGCCTCGGCCGTCGTGGCGGGCCGCCTGCTGCGCCGCCGCCGCTGACCGGCGACGGCATGTCCCCTTGATCAGGGAAGTAGGGTCGGCCTCGTGAGTAACGACGAGATCACGTTGGCCGCGGGAGACGCGGAAGTCGTACTGGCGCCGGCGAACGGCGGGCGGGTGCGGAGCCTGCGCGTCGGCGGCGCGGAACTGCTGCGGCAGGGCGAGCGGTACGGGTGCTTCCCGATGGTCCCCTGGTGCGGACGCATCCGGGACGGCATGTTCCGCGACGGCGGCACGGTCCACCAGATGCCCCTCAACGCCCCGCCGCACGCCATCCACGGCACCGCACGCAACGGCGCCTGGCGGGTCGCCCGCGCCGAGCGGTCCGAGGCCGTCCTCACCTACGACCTGGTCACCCCCTGGCCCTACCCCGGCCGGGTCACCCAACTCGCCTCGCTCACCGACGACGCGCTCACGCTGACCATGTCGGTGGAGACGTACGACTCCTCGTTCCCGGCCCAGGTCGGCTGGCACCCGTGGTTCAACCGCAGCCTCGGCGGCGAGGACGCGCGGCTCGACTTCTCGCCCGCCTGGCAGGAGGAGCGCGGCGAGGACCACCTGCCCACCGGAAACCGCATCGACCCGAAGCCCGGCCCCTGGGACGACTGCTTCGGCATGCCCGGCGGCGTCGACGTCACCGTCACCTGGCCGGGGCAGCTGGAACTGCGGGTCACCAGCCGCGAGGAGTGGGTCGTCGTGTACGACGAGCAGCCGGAGGCGGTGTGCGTGGAACCGCAGACCGGCCCGCCGAACGGCCTCAACACCCTTCCGCGCCTGGTCACCCCCATCGAGCCGCTGGAGGCCACGACGACCTGGACGTGGCGCCGCCCTTAAGCTGGCGGCATGACTGACGTACGCGGTGAGCTGTTGCAGGAGATCAAGGACAAGGCCGTGGTGCACGGCAAGGTGACCCTGTCGTCGGGCAAGGAAGCCGACTACTACGTCGACCTGCGCCGCATCACCCTCGACGGGGTGGCCGCCCCGCTCGTCGGTCAGGTCATGCTCGACCTGACCGATGACCTGGACTTCGAGGCGGTCGGCGGCCTGACCCTGGGCGCCGACCCGGTGGCCACCGCGATGCTGCACGCCTCCGCCGCGCGCGGGAGGACGCTCGACGCGTTCGTCGTCCGCAAGGCGGGCAAGGCCCACGGCCTGCAGCGGCGTATCGAGGGCACCGAGGTCGCGGGCCGGCGGGTGCTGGCCGTCGAGGACACCTCCACCACCGGCGGCTCGGTGCTCACCGCCGTCGAGGCGCTGCGGGAGGCCGGTGCCGAGGTCGTCGCGGTCGCCACGATCGTGGACCGGGCGACGGGCGCGGCCGAGGCGATCGCCGAGAAGGCCGGCGTGCCGTACCTGTTCGCGTACTCGAAGGACGATCTGGGTCTGGACTGAGGCAGGGGTTTTCCACAGGCTGGACAGGGTGTCCGATGCATCCGGCTCCGTCTGCAAAGATGGGGCCGACGATGACGTCACCCCCTAGGTCAGGGTCCTCAGCACGTAGAACCCCACCCGCACAACAAGGAGCGGACAGATGCCCATCGCAACCCCCGAGGTCTACAACGAGATGCTCGACCGGGCGAAGGCAGGCAAGTTCGCCTACCCGGCCATCAACGTGACGTCCTCCCAGACCCTGCACGCGGCCCTGCGCGGTTTCGCGGAGGCGGAGAGCGACGGCATCGTCCAGATCTCGACGGGGGGCGCCGAGTTTCTGGGCGGCCAGTACAGCAAGGACATGGTCACCGGTGCCGTGGCCCTGGCCGAGTTCGCGCACATCGTCGCCGAGAAGTACCCGGTCAACATCGCGCTGCACACCGACCACTGCCCGAAGGACAAGCTCGACGGGTATGTACGCCCGCTGCTGGCGATCTCCGAGGAGCGGGTCAAGGCCGGCCGTAACCCGCTGTTCCAGTCGCACATGTGGGACGGCTCGGCGGAGACCCTCGCCGACAACCTGAAGATCGCCCAGGAACTGCTGGAGCGCGCCCGCGCCGCGAAGATCATCCTCGAGGTGGAGATCACCCCGACCGGCGGCGAGGAGGACGGCGTCTCCCACGAGATCAACGACTCCCTCTACACGACGGTCGACGACGCGATCCGCACGGCCGAGGCGCTGGGCCTCGGTGACAAGGGCCGCTACCTGCTGGCCGCGTCCTTCGGCAACGTGCACGGTGTGTACAAGCCGGGCAACGTCGTGCTGCGCCCCGAGCTGCTGAAGGAGCTCAACGAGGGCGTCGCCAACAAGTACGGCCGCCCGGCCGGCAGCCAGCCGTTCGACTTCGTCTTCCACGGCGGCTCCGGCTCCTCCGAGCAGGAGATCCTGACGGCGCTGGAGAACGGCGTGGTCAAGATGAACATCGACACCGACACGCAGTACGCCTTCACGCGTCCGGTCGCCGACCACATGTTCAAGAACTACGACGGCGTCCTGAAGGTCGACGGCGAGGTCGGCTCCAAGAAGACCTACGACCCGCGCACCTGGGGCAAGGTGGCCGAGGCGGGCATGGCCAAGCGGGTCGTGGAGGCCTGCGGCAACCTGCGCTCGACCGGCAACAAGATCAAGTAACCGGCGCTCTCCGCAGGTTCACGCGGATTCCCGACGGGCCCGCTCACCGGGCCCGTCGGCCGTCTGGTCCTGGCGCCGCCGACGCGGGATGATCGCTGCATGGCTGTCACCGCACGGGAGGCCCCCGCCATTCGGGTGGGATCCTCGCAGGGCACGTGGATCCTCGTGACGACGGTGCTCGGGTCCAGCATGGCGCTGCTGGACTCCACCGTCGTCAATGTCGCCCTCCCCCGTATCGGCCATGACTTCGGCGCGAGTCTGTCCACCCTGCAGTGGACCGTCAACGCGTACATGGTCACGCTGGCCGGTCTGATCCTTCTCGGCGGTGCCCTCGGCGACCACTTCGGCCGCCGCAAGATCTTCGTCATCGGGGTGGTGTGGTTCGCGACCGCCTCCCTGCTGTGCGGTCTCGCCCCCAACCCGGGCGTCCTCATCGGCGCCCGCGCGCTCCAGGGCATCGGCGGCGCCCTGCTGACCCCCGGCTCGCTCGCGCTGATCCAGGCCTCCTTCCACCCGGACGACCGGGCGCGGGCGGTCGGCCTGTGGTCCGGCTGCGGCGGAATCGGCGCCGCCATCGGCCCGTTCGTCGGCGGCTGGCTGGTGGACGGCCCGGGCTGGCGCTGGGTCTTTCTGCTCAACGTCCCGCTGGCGCTGCTCTGTGCGCCCATCGCCCTGCGGCACGTCCCCGAGTCCGCCGGCGGAGACGGCCACGGCCGCTTCGACGCCCTCGGCGCCGCGCTCGGCGCCCTGGCCCTCGCCCTGACGACGTACGCCCTCATCGAGGCCCGCTCCGGCTCCCCGGCCGTGCCCGTCCTGGGGGCCCTGGGCGTGGCCGCAGGTATCGCCTTCGTCTACGTCGAGAAGCACCGGGCCGACCCGATGATGCCGCCCGACATCTTCGCCTCCCGCCAGTTCACGGCGGTCAACCTGGTGACCCTCTGCGTCTACGCGGCCTTCGGCGGCTTCTTCTTCCTCACCGCCCTCCAGCTCCAGGTGGTGGCGGGCTACTCCCCGCTCAGGGCGGGCACGGCACTGCTGCCCACCACCGCGCTCATGCTGCTGTTCTCGGCCCGGTCCGGGGCGCTGGCCGAGCGCATCGGACCGCGTATCCCGCTGATGGTCGGCCCGTTGCTGTGCGCGGTGGGCATGCTGCTGATGACGCGCGTCGGCAAGGACGCCTCGTACGTGGTCGACGTGCTGCCCGCCCTGCTGGTGATGGGCGCGGGCATGGTCACCCTGGTCGCCCCGCTGACCGCGACCGTGCTCGCCTCGGTCGACACCGCACGGGCGGGCCTGGCCAGCGGCATCAACAACGCGGCCGCCCGCGCGGCCGGACTGTTCGCGGTGGCCGCGCTGCCGCTGCTGACCGGGATGGGCCCGGAGGCGTATCGCTCGGCGGACGCCTTCGACGCCGCCTTCCGCCGCGCGATGCCGCTGTGCGCCGCCGTCCTGGTGGTCGGCGCGGTGCTCGCCTTCGCGACCGTGCGCCGCCCGCGGGCGGGCTGCCCGCACCCCGAATGCCGCGCCCACGGCTGTGTGACGGCCCCGCCCCTGGAACCCCCGCGCGAGAGCGGCGCCTCCGGCGCCGGCGCGGCCACATGACGGTGCGCCCGTCGCGGCCCCTGGGGTGCGGGCAGCCGGTGCCGGTCAGGGGTGATGGCGCACACTGGGTCCCATGACCCTTCATGAGAACCTCCTCGGGGGCCCGCCCCCGACCCATCTGCCCGACGACCCGGAGCCGCGCGAACTCCTCGCGAACGGCGTGGCGCCCGCCGAGGTCGCGGCCCGCTACCCGGCCTCCTCGATCGCCTGGGCACAGCTGGCCGACGACGCGTTCCAGCGGGACTCGGTCGTCGAGTCGTACGCCTACGCCCGAACGGGCTACCACCGCGGCCTGGACGCCCTGCGCCGCAACGGCTGGAAGGGCCATGGACCCGTCCCCTGGGAGCACGAGCCGAACCGCGGCTTCCTGCGCGCCCTGCACGCCCTCGCGCGCGCCGCGCACGCCATCGGCGAGCAGGAGGAGTACGAGCGCTGCTCGCAGTTCCTGAAGGACTCCTCGCCGACCGCCGCCCAGACGCTCGGCTGACGGTTCGGGCGCCCGGCCGGCGGCGAGGACGACCCGGCTGGTGCCGTGCCCGGGGGCACCTCCCAGCCGCCAGGCTGGGGGAGCCGCGAGCCGGTGAACCTTTCCGGTCACAGCACCGGCGACGAAGACCACCTGGTCGGCGCGCGGACGACGCGGCCGGTGGCGAAAGGGTGGTCGAGGCCCGCCTGTGACCAGGCGGGCCTTGCGGGGCCCGAGTGCCTCACGCAGGATGCGGGTGGGGACCGGGGCCCCCGTGCCGGCATCGGCAGGGGCGGACCGCTACCCGGAGCACACACACAGGAGACAGCGATGTCCCACCAGGCTCATCGGTCCGAAGAGACTCAGGAGCCCGAGACTCCGCATCTCGACTTCCAGGGCACGACGCCGTACGAGGACTACGTCAAGGCGGACGTGCTCACCCACCTTCAGCAGCCCCTCTCCGACGACCCCGGCGAGATGGTCTTCCTGGTCACCACCCAGGTGATGGAACTGTGGTTCACGGTGATCGTCCACGAGTGGGAGACCGCGGCGCGCGCCCTGCGCGAGGACCGGGTACCGGCGGCGATCGACGCGCTGAAGAGGTCCGTACGGGAGCTGCAGGCCCTGAACGAGTCATGGCGGCCGCTCGCGCATCTGACGCCCGCGCAGTTCAACTCCTACCGCTCCGCCCTCGGCGAGGGCTCCGGCTTCCAGTCGGCGATGTACCGCCGTATGGAGTTCCTGCTCGGCGAGAAGTCCGCCTCCATGCTGGTCCCGCACCGGGGCGCGCCGCGCGTGCACGCCGAACTGGAGAAGGCGCTCCACGAGCCGAGCCTGTACGACGAGGTGCTGCGGCTTCTCGCGCGGCGCGGCCACCCGGTCCCGGCCTCGGTGCTGGACCGCGAGGTGTCCCTGCGCTACGAGCCCTCCGAGCAGGTGGAGGCGGTGTGGACCGCCCTGTACTCGGGGGACCCGACGGACGAACTCGCCCGCATGGGCGAGGTGCTGACCGATGTGGCGGAACTGGTGTGGCGCTGGCGCAACGACCATCTGGTGGCGACCCGGCGCGCGATGGGCGCCAAGGCCGGCACCGGTGGTTCCGCCGGGGTGGCCTGGCTGGAGAAGCGGGCGCAGAAGAACGTGTTCCCCGAGCTGTGGACGGCGAGGTCCCATGTCTGATCTGACCGAGAAGGCCAGGGACCTGGACGCGGCGGACGACCTGGCCGCACTGCGGGCCGAGTTCGTCCTCGACGAGGTCGTCTATCTGGACGGGAACTCGCTGGGCGCGCTCCCGGCGGCCGTGCCCGGCCGGATGGAGGACGTCGTCCGCAGGCAGTGGGGCCGGCTGCGGATCCGCTCCTGGGACGAGAGCGGCTGGTGGACCGCGCCCGAGCGGATCGGCGACCGGATCGCCCCGCTGGTCGGAGCGGCGCCCGGGCAGATCGTGGTGGGCGACTCGACCAGCGTCAACGTCTTCAAGGCGCTGGTGGCGGCCGTGCGCATGGCCGCGCGGGACGGGGACGGCCGGGACGAGATCCTGATCGACGCGACGACGTTCCCGACGGACGGTTACATCGCCGGGTCCGCGGCGAGGATGACCGGCTGCACCCTGCGCCCGGTGGCCCCGGCCGAGGTGCCGGGCGCCCTCACCGAGCGCACCGCCGCGGTGCTGCTGAACCACGTCGACTACCGCACGGGCAGGCTGCACGACCTGCCCGGTCTGACGGCCGCGGTGCACGCGGCGGGCGCGGTGTCGGTCTGGGACCTGTGCCACAGCGCGGGCGCCCTGCCCGTCGGCCTGGACGCGCACGGCGTCGACCTGGCGGTCGGCTGCACCTACAAATATCTGAACGGCGGCCCCGGCGCACCCGCCTATCTGTATGTGCGGCGGGAGCTGCAGGACCGCTTCGACTCCCCGCTGCCGGGCTGGAACTCGCATGTGGAGCCGTTCGGCATGCGCAGCGCGTACGAACCGGCGGCGGGCGCCCCGCGCGGCCGCGTCGGTACCCCGGACATCCTGTCCATGCTGGCCCTGGAGGCGGCGCTCGAGGTGTGGGACGGGGTGTCGATCGACGCGGTGCGCGCCAAGTCCCTCGCGCTCACCGACTTCTTCCTGGAGTGCGTGGCGGCGTACGTCCCCGAGGGCCGGGTGGAGTCGCTGACTCCGGCAACCCGTGCGGAGCGCGGCAGCCAGGTCGCGCTGCGATGCGAGGAGGCCGGTGACGTCATGAAGCGGCTGATCGAGAGCGGTGTGGTCGGCGACTTCCGCCCGCCGGACGTGCTGCGCTTCGGGTTCACCCCGCTGTACGTGGGCTTCGCGGACGTGGAGCGGGCGGCCCGGGTGCTGGCGGAGGTGGTGTCCTGAGCGCCGGGTGATCACAGCGGCCTGTCCGGGCGTGCGGCGGCCCCGGACAGGCGCTCCCTGCGTCCTCACGGAGCGTGACAACTCCGTGCGTACGCACGTCACCTGCCTGATACCGTCCCCGCCAACGGCCGATTTCCTCGCGGCCACCGCGTACGCATCCCGTTTCGCCGCAGAGAGGTTGGAGCATGCCGGACGACGCCGCCCCCCGCGATCCCGCAGAGCCGGACGAAGCGTCCGCTGCGGAGGAGGCGTCCGCCTTCTCGCACCCGCCGGTGGAACCGGATGCCACCGCCGCCTACGGCGGCCATCCCGACCAGGTGATCGACTTCTACGCCCCCCGGGAGGTGGACCCTGCGGGCTCGGTCCCCCTGGTGGTCGTCCTGCACGGCGGCGCGTGGCGGGCGCCGTACGACCGCCGGCACATCACCCCCTTCGCGGACTTCCTGGCCCGCCGGGGCTTCGCCGTGGCCAACGTCGAGTACCGCAGGGGCACGCTCATCCCGTCCCAGGCCGAGGGCTTCGACGGCCTGGGCGGCGGTACGGGACCGGTGGCGGGCCGCTGGCCGGACACCTTCGACGACATCGCGACGGCGTTCGACGCGCTTCCGGCGCTCGCACGCGAGGCGCTGCCGCAGGCCGACCAGCGCCGCACGGTGATCACCGGGCACTCCGCGGGCGGCCATCTCGCGCTGTGGGCGGCGGCCCGCCATGTGCTGCCGGCGGGCGCCCCCTGGCGCACGGACGGCCCGGCTTCGCTGCGGGGTGTCGTGGCGCTCGCGCCGATCGCGGACTTCCACGTCGCCGAGAAGCTCGATGTGTGCAGTGGGGCGGCGGCCCAACTCCTCGGCGGGGCAGCCCTGTTCGCCGAGCGCCGGCCGTACGCTGACCCGGCGCTCCTGCTGCCCACCGGTATCGCCACGACCCTTGTCCAGGGCCGCCGGGACATCGTGGTCCCCCTCGCGGTCGCCGAGTCGTACGCGGAGGCGGCGGCGCGGGCGGGCGAGGTCGTGGGCCTGACGCTGCTGGAGGACGTCGGCCACTTCCCGCTGATCGACCCGGCGGCGGACGCGTGCGCGGTGGTGGCGGAGGAGATCGCGCAACTGGCGTGGTAGCTCCCGGACGGCGTCCGGGTCATACCCGTCATACCTGAGAGCCAGTTCGCGGATGGGCTCTCCGGCGTGACGCCGACGACGTATCACGCTCCGTAACTTCCTTCTCGTGACAGCCCGATGAGCGGGCCGTCGGGAGGGGAAGGACGCGATGGGTCTGCGGGGGAGAGGGGCGTCCGCGGTCGCGTACGCCGACGGGGCGGCTCGCGACGACAGCGGCCGGGACCAGGCCGGGAACGGCCATGCGGGCGGGACCGCTCGTCCGGAGAGCCGCGGCCGACCGCGGCTCGCGCGGCTGCGCCGGGCCCTGCTCGCCGTGCTGATCGCCGGGGCCGTCGTGGTGCCTCTGTCGGCCGCCGCGCACCCCCGGATCCCGGCCCCGCCACCCGCCCGGCTCGGCCCCCTCTCGACGGTCACGCTCGACGGGACGTACGACGCCAACCGCGCCGACGCCGCCGAGGCGTCCCGGATGGCCGCGGCGCACGGCGACCGCGGGCGCGCCGCGGTGGACCGCGCCCTGGCCTCCCCCGCCCGTGACCTCCTGGCCTTCGACGGCCGGGGCGGCGGCCGGGTGATCGAGGTCCTCGGCGACCTGACGGCGGCGAAGCACATCGCGGTCCTGGTCCCGGGCTCCGACACGACTCTGGACACCTACGCCCGGTTCCGCGCGGGCGCGCTCGCCCTGCACCGTGCCACGGCTCCGCACACCGCGGTCATCGCCTGGCTCGGCTACGACCCGCCCCGCATGCTCAGCACGGCCGCGCTCACCACGGGCCGCGCCGGGCAGGGAGCGCGCGGGCTGGACCGGTTCGTGGCCGAACTCCGGGCGGCGCTGGGCTCGTCGCCGGACATCTCCCTCCTGTGCCACTCCTACGGCACCGTGGTCTGCGCCCGGGCGGCCGCCACCGCAAACGTCCAGGACATCGCCCTGGTGGGCAGTCCCGGCACGGGGGCGGACTCGGCCGCCGCCCTGCACACCCGTGCCCGCATCTGGGCGGCCCGCGGCGGCGGCGACTGGATCGCGGACGTGCCCCATGTGCGCACCGGCCTGCTCGGTACGGCCGTCGGCTTCGGCACCGACCCGGTGTCCCCGGCCTACGGCGCTCGTGTCTTCGCCGCGGGCGGCGGCGGCCACAGCGACTACTTCGTGCCCGGGTCGGTCTCCCTGGCCAACCTGGCCCGGATCGTGCTCGGCAGGACGTCGGAGGTGACCCATGCGTGAGCGGACGCGACTGAAGCCGACGGCGTCGGGCCGCGTGCGTGCCCTCGCGCACCAGGTGGCCGCCGTCACCCCCGCCGAGCGGGACCGCGCGGTCGACGCCCTGCGCGCCGTCGCGATCCTCGGTGTCGTACTCGGCCACTGGCTGGTGACGGCCCTGGTCGCGGACGGCGGTGCGCTGCACACCGCGAGCCCGCTGCACTTCATGCCCTGGCTGGCCCCGGTCTCCTGGGTCTTCCAGACGCTCGCCGTGTTCTTCCTGGTGGGCGGTCATGTGGCGACGAAGGGCCTGGCGTCGGCACGCGCGCGGGGTGACTCGTACGGGCAGTGGCTGCGCGCCCGGCTGGCCCGGCTGTTCAGGCCCGCCCTGGCCCTGCTGGCCCTGTGGACGGTGGCGGCCTGCGGCCTGCTCGCGGGCGGTGCCGACGCCGGGACCGTGCACACCCTGGTGAAGCTGGCCCTGTCCCCGCTGTGGTTCCTGCTGGTCTTCGCGGCCCTGACCGCGGCGACCCCGTTGGTCGGGCGCCTCAACCCGCTGTGGCCGCTGGCCGTCGTTCTCCATGTGGACCTCCTTCGGTTCGGACTCAGCGGCCCCGGCTGGCTGGGCTGGGTGAACCTGCCGGCGGGCTGGCTCGTGCCGTACACGCTGGGCGCGGCCTGGACACGCGGCGAGTTGGACGGCCGCCGCGCGGGCTGGGTGCTGCTGGCGGGCGGTGCGGCGGCGACGGCGGGGCTGGTGGCGTGGGGCGGGTACCCGGCGTCGATGGTCGGCGTGCCCGGCGCCGCGGTCTCCAACCTCGACCCGCCGACCCTGGCCGCGGTCACCTTCGGCATGGCCCAGTGCGGGCTGGCCCTGCTGCTGCGGACACGGCTGCGCCGGGCGATGCGCCGGCCCCTCGCCTGGGCGGCGGTGGCCCTGGTGAACCTCTCCGCGCTGACGATATTCCTGTGGCACCAGACGGCCCTGATGGCGACCAGCGCGACCGGTCTGCTCGCCGGCCGCCTGCCGGGGCTGCACACCGTCCCGGACGACCTGGCCTGGGCGGCGGCCCGCCTGGCCTGGCTCCCGGTCTTCGCTCTCGTCCTCATGGTGTGCTGGACGGCCTTCCGCGCCTGCGAACAGCGCGGCGCCCGGCGCCCTCCCCGGGTGGTCCGCTCCCACCGACCCGGCACGGCCCGCACCCCGGGGCCCAGGCCGACAGGCCCTAGGGTGGGCGGGTGATGCAAGGGGGGAACCGCGTCCGGCGAGGGCTGCGGGTGCTGCGCGACGACCTGTGGACCGTGCGGGCGGATCCGCTGCCCCCGTCCGTCTGGCTGCGCTGGGTGCCGCACGGAGTCGTGTGGCTGGCCGCGCTCGGGGTTCTGATCGGCGCCATGGCCCAACTCCAACGTCACGGCGATGTGTCCTCCGGAGACGCCTTCCTCATCGGGCTCGGCCAGAGCGGGGCCATGGTGCTGGCCCTGTGGCGGCCGATCCCGGCGTGGTGGCTGTCGACCACGGCGACGCTTCTCGGGGCGGTCGTGGTGCACGGCCCGTTGCTCGCCGGCCGGGCGGACGACTTCACCTGGCCGTGGACCGCGGCCGGGATCATCGCCCATCTGTTCGTGCTGCTGCTGCTCGCCCTGAGGGTCCGCACCCGTGTCACCGCGGAGGCGCTGGTCCTGACCGTGCTGGTCACCTACGTCCTCCAGGGCCTGTGGGGCGCGGGGAACTATCAGTCCACCGGCGTGGTCACGGTGGTGCTGTCGGCGGTCGTGGTGGTGCTCGGCACCGCCCTGCGCGGCCGCCGTGAGGCCCGCGCGGAGCTGGTGCAGCAGACGACGCTCACCGCGGAGGAGCGGTCCCGCCGCACGCTGCTGGAGGAGCGCAGCCGTATCGCCCGGGAACTGCACGACGTGGTCGCCCACCACATGTCGGTCATCTCCATCCAGGCGCAGGTGGCCGTGCATCTGACGGAGAACCCCTCCGACGAGCTGAAGGAGAACCTCGCGGGCATCCGGCAGAACGCCCTGGAGGCGCTCGCCGAACTGCGCCGGGTGCTCGGCGTGCTGCGCTCGGCGGACCCCGAGGCCCCCTACGGCCTCGGGGAGTCGGGCACCCGGGCCGCCCCGCAGGCCCCGCAGCCCACCCTCGACCGCCTCGACGCCCTGGTGGAGAACACGCGCGCCGCCGGGCTCGCGGTCACCATGGACGTCAGCGACACCCGGCGCACGGTGCAGCCGTATCCGCCCGGGGTGGAGCTGTCGGCGTACCGGATCGTCCAGGAGGCGCTGAGCAACGCCCTGCGGCACGCTCCGGGTTCGACGGTCCGCGTGGAGGTGACCCATGTCCCCGACGGGCTGCACCTGAACGTCGTCAACTCCCGCCCGAAGCGCCCCGCCCCGCCGTCCCCGGGCGCCGGGCACGGCCTGCTCGGGATGCGGGAGCGGGCGGCGATGCTGGGCGGCTACGTCACCGCGGCCAGGACGTCGCGCGGTGGCTTCTCGGTCTCCGCCTTCCTGCCCCGCGACGGCAGCGCCCCGCTCACCGACCCCGTGTCGCCCGCCCCGCGCGACGCCTCCGCCGACCCCGTGCCGCCCGCCCCGCGCGACGGCAGCGCCCCGCTCACCGACCCCGTGCCGCCCGCCCCGCGCGACGGCAGCGCCCCGCTCACCGAGCCCGTGTCGCCCGCCCCGCGCGACGCCTCCGCCGACCCCGCCGAAGCACCCGTCGTCCCCCTCGCACCACCGGCCGCGCCCACCGTCCGGCACGACGTCTCCGCTGCCGGTTCACCGCCCCCGACAGGAGAAGAGACCCCATGACGAGCGGCAGTATCCGGGTACTGATCGCCGACGACCAGACGGTGGTGCGGCAGGGCTTCACCGTGCTGCTCGACGCCCAGCCCGACATCGAGGTGGTCGGGCAGGCCGTGCACGGCAGGGACGCGATCACCAAGGCGGCCGAACTCGCCCCGGACGTCGTGCTGATGGACATCCGGATGCCGGAGATGAGCGGTATCGAGGCGACCCGCAGCATCACCGAGGACAGCCCCCATCCCAAGGTCCTGGTGCTCACCACCTTCGACCTCGACGAGTACGTGTACGACGCGCTGCGCGCCGGCGCCTCCGGCTTTCTGCTGAAGGACGCCTCCGCCGACCAACTCGCCGATGCGGTCCGGGTGGTGGCCGCAGGTGACGCGCTTCTCGCGCCCGGGATCACCCGGCGGCTGATCGCGGAGTTCTCCCGCCTCGGCCGCGCGCCGCGGACCCCGCTGAAGGACCGCGTCGGTGACCTCACCGAGCGGGAGACCGAGGTCCTCACCCTCATCGCCCAGGGCCTGTCGAACGCGGAGATCGCCGGGCACCTCGTGGTGGCCGAGCAGACCGTGAAGACCCATGTGGGCCGCATTCTGGTGAAACTGGGGCTGCGGGACCGGACCCAGGCGGCCGTGTTCGCCTACGAGTCGGGGCTGGTCCGCCCCTCGGGATACTGACTCCGGCCGTAGGGACACCGACTCCGCCCCCAGGACGGAAACGGGCCCGGCCCGTAGTACTTGAGACGGATCCCCGAGGACCCCCCTCACTGCTGACGACTCCGCCCGCGTACGGGCCTACCTTCTTCATGTGACCGAGACGACGCAGACGCAGACGGCGCCGGACGACGCGTTCCGCCCGTACATACCGCGCAGCCCGGAGTACCGGGCGGCCATGGAGGCCCTGAGCGGGCTGCGGCAGGATCTGTTCCACGACGCGTTCGCCTACCGTCCGCTGCCCCCGAAGAAGGTCGGCGGGCCGCTGGGCGGGCGGCTGTCCGGTCGTGTCCGCACGTACCGGGCCTGGAGTCGGCACATCGTGGTGGCGGCTGCCGGAGCGGCGGCGATGCTGGTCGCCATGGCGAACGGCAACGGGGGCGCGACCGGGCCGCTGTGCGGTCTGTTCGCCCTGGTGCCCGTGCTGCTGACGCTGGTCCGCCCGGTCGGGGCGCTCTGGCTGTCCTTCGCGGCGACCACGGCCTCGGCCGTCCTGAGCTCCTACTGGAGCGCCTGGCCCTGGTCGCCCGGCAGCTTCGTCTCCCATCTGACGGTGCTGACGGTGGTGGCCGCCCGCACCCGGCCGCGCACTGCGGGCTGGATGTGGCTGCTCACCGCTGCCTACGGGTTCGCCGCCCAGGCCGTGTCCGGCTGGAACCACTACGGCGGCGACACCTCGACCATGCTGGTGCTCTCCGCCCTCGCCCTGCTGGCCGTCACCGTCTGGCACATCCGCCGGGACGCGAAGCAGGAGGTGACCGCCCAGCAGACCGAGACCGCGCACGAGCGCTCCCGGCGCACCCTGCTGGAGGAGCGCACCACGATCGCCCGCGAGCTGCACGACGTGGTCGCCCACCATATGTCGGTGGTCGCCATCCAGGCGGAGGCCGCGCCCTACCGGGTGGAGAACCCGCCGCCGGAGCTGGAGAAGGCCTTCGTCACCATCCGGGAGAACGCGGTCGCGGCCCTCACCGAGCTGCGCCGGGTGCTGGGCGTCGTACGGGCCGAGGACTACGAGGCCCCGGACGCCCCGCAGCCCACCCTGGCCGACCTGGACGCCCTGCTGGCGAACGTGCGGGAGGCCGGGCTGACCGTGGACAAGGTGGTCACGGGCGCGGTGCGGGAGCTGCCGCAGGGCGTCGAGCTGTCGGCGTACCGCATCGTCCAGGAGGCCCTCAGCAACACCCTGCGGCATGCGCCTGGCGCGACGTCCAGGGTGGAGCTGGGCCATGTCCTCGGCGGGCTGGGCCTGCGCATCGTCAACGGCCCGGCGGCACATGTCCCGCTGACGAAGTCGACGCACGGCGCGGGGCACGGCATCACGGGCATGCGCGAGCGGGTCTCGATGCTGGGCGGGGAGATGACGGCGGGGAAGACGGACGACGGAGGGTACGAGGTGACGGTGTTCCTGCCGGTGGCCATGGCGGAGGACGCCGCGTGAGCAGTGGCACCGTCCGCGTACTGATCGCCGACGACCAGATGATGGTCCGCGAGGGATTCTCGGTGCTGCTCGGGGCGATGCCGGACATCGAGGTCGTGGGGGAGGCGGTCAACGGCCGGGAGGCCGTCGAACGGGTCCGTGAACTGGCCCCGGACGTCGTGCTGATGGACATCCGGATGCCGGAGCTGAACGGCATCGAGGCCACCCGGCGGATCGTCGCCGCGGACGGCACGGCGAAGGTGCTCGTGCTGACGACGTTCGACCTGGACGAGTACGTGTACCAGGCGCTGCGGGCGGGGGCCTCCGGCTTTCTGCTCAAGGACGCGTCGGCCCGCCAGCTCGCCGACGGGGTCCGTGTGGTGGCCTCCGGCGAGGCCCTGCTCGCGCCCTCGGTGACCAAGCGGCTGATCGCGGAGTTCGCGAAGCTGTCCGAGAAGCCGCGTCTGGTCCCCGCGCAGGGGGCGTACGGGGATCTGACCGACCGGGAGACGGAGGTGCTGGTGCTGATCGCGCAGGGCCTGTCGAACGCGGAGATCGCCGAGCGCCTGGTGGTCGCCGAGTCGACGATCAAGACCCATGTGAGCCGCGTCCTCGTGAAGCTGGGCCTGCGGGACCGCACCCAGGCGGCGGTGTTCGCGTACGAGGCGCGGCTGGTGACACCGGGCTGATCCCGCCGGCGCGGCACCCCTGGTCACGGAGGGGCCCGCCGGGCTAGCGTCCGTGCATGGCAGCCCCATCCGACCTCGCGTTCGACCCGTGGGACCCGGCGTTCCTCGCCGACCCGTACCCCGCCTACGCCGAGCTGCGTGCGCTCGGCCGGGTGCTCCACTACGAGCCCACCGACCAGTGGCTGGTCCCGCACCACGCGGATGTCTCGGCACTGCTGCGCGACCGGCGCCTGGGCCGGACGTACCAGCACCGTTTCACCCACGAGGACTTCGGCCGCACGGCGCCGCCGCCCGAGCACGAGCCGTTCCACACGCTCAACGACCACGGCATGCTCGACCTGGAGCCGCCGGACCACACCCGCATCCGGCGGCTGGTGTCGAAGGCGTTCACCCCGCGGACGGTGGAGCGCCTTGCACCGTACGTCCGGCAGCTGGCCGGCGACCTGGTGTCCCGGCTGGTGGAGGCGGGCGGCGGCGACCTGCTGAAGGACGTCGCCGAGCCGCTGCCGGTCGCGGTGATCGCCGAGATGCTGGGCGTCCCGGAGGCGGACCGCGCGCTGCTGCGGCCCTGGTCGGCGGACATCTGCGGGATGTACGAGCTGAATCCGCCGCAGGAGACCGCGCACCGGGCGGTACGGGCGTCGGTCGAGTTCTCCGACTATCTCCGCGAGCTGATCGCGACGCGCCGGAAGGAACCCGGCGAGGACCTGATCTCGGGTCTGATCGCGGCCTACGACGAGGGGGACCGGCTCACCGAGCAGGAGATGATCTCGACCTGTGTGCTGCTGCTGAACGCGGGGCACGAGGCGACGGTGAACGCGACGGTGAACGGCTGGTGGGCGCTGTTCCGGCACCCGGCCCAGCTGGCGGCCCTGCGCGCCGACCACTCGCTCGTCCCGTCGGCGGTGGAGGAGCTGATGCGGTACGACACCCCGCTCCAGCTCTTCGAGCGCTGGGTGCTGGACGAGATCGAGATCGACGGCACGACCGTCCCCCGGGGCGCGGAGATCGCGATGCTGTTCGGCTCGGCGAACCACGACCCGGCGGTGTTCGACGCCCCCGAGAAGCTGGACCTGACCCGCCGCGACAACCCGCACATCTCCTTCAGCGCGGGCATCCACTACTGCATCGGCGCACCGCTCGCCCGGATCGAACTGGCGGCGTCGATGACGGCCCTGCTGGAAAAGGCCCCGACGCTACGCCTGGTGGCGGACCCGCAACGAAAGCCGAACTTCGTGATCCGGGGCCTGGAGGGGCTGAGCGTGGAGATCGGCTGACCATCCGTTCGGCTGATCACGTGGCGATCCGGGTCGATGGGCGCCGTGGCTCGGAAAGCTGGTGCGTGCCTGCGAAGGGAGGCACCGTGACGGTCAGGGCAGAGCGCGCGTCGTCTCAGATGCCGGTGGACTTGTTCGAGCGCATCGCCGAATTCGCCGCCCGTGAGGACGAGACCGTCAGGTTCGAACTCATCGATGGACGGATCGGACTCAAGAAGGTGACGAATGGCAACCGCGGCGAGATCGTCATATGGCTGATCCGCCAGTGCATGCGGTCCCGGCCCGAGCTCAACCTCAACCCGACTCAGGGTTTGCAGGTGGAGGCCTGTCGCAAGGGCCAGGCGTTGCCCGGCGCGGTACTGACACCGGTGGGGCCACTTCACGGGTCAGGGCGACTGGGCGGCTCCCGAAGGCGTACTGATGGCGGTCGAGGTCACGTCGTACGACTCGGACACGCACAATCGTGACCGCGTGGAGAAGCCCCGCGCCTACGCCGAGGCGGGCATCCCCGTCTACTTGCTGATCGATCGGGACTACCTCTCGGTTGTCGTGCACAGCCACCCCGACCCGGAGGACGGGTACCGGGTCACTCATACGGTGAAGTTCGGCGAGAGTGTCACCCTTCCCGCCCCTGTCAGCATCGAACTCGACACCGAGGAGCTGAAGCACTGGGCCGACTGAGGCCCCCTCAGCCGCTCAAGTCCCGCCTCCGCAACCCCACCAGCCCCCCGGCCACCAGCACCGTCGCGAGCCCCGTCAGGACGAGCACCGGCGGCCAGTGCATCTCCCCGCCCGGCAGCTTCGGGAGATGACCGAAGGGGGAGAGGTCCAGGACCGTCTGCGGAAGGTTCAGTGCCGGGCCCACCCAGCCGATCAGCAGGGCCGCGCCCGCCACGCCCCACGCCCCCACCGCGCCCCGCGGCAGCACCCCGTAGAGCAGGACCGCGAGCCCCCCGATCACCCACACCGCCGGGAGCTGCACCAGACAGGCGCCCAGGATCGGGCCGGTCTCCTCGCCGTAGCCCGCCGCGAAGCCCAGGCCCGCCAGCAGCATGAGCAGTGCCGCGCCACCGAAGGCGATCACCAGATGGCCGGCGGCCCACCGCAGCCGCCCCACCGCGTTCGCCAGCACCGCCTCCGCGCGCCCCGAGGTCTCCTCGCCGTTCAGCCGCAGGACCGAGGCGACGATGTACAGGGCCGCGACCAGGCCCATGATGCCCACCATCGCGGCGAGGAACGTGTCCGTCAGCCCGGACCGGCCGCCCATCCGCTCGAAGATCTGGCGTGCCTTGTCGTTGTCGCCGACCAGCTTGGTCGCGCCGTCCGTCATTCCGCCGTAGACCACCCCGGCGAGGAAGAAGCCGATGCTCCAGCCCAGCACACCGCCGCGCTGCAGCCGCCAGGCCAGGGCGGCGGCCGAGCCGAGGCGGCCCCTCGCCGGTCCGGGGCGTACGGTCAGGAAGCCCATGCCGATGTCCCGGCGTCCGGCGAGGGCGTACGCCACCCCGCACTGGAGGAGGACCGCCGCGGCGAACAGCAGCAGCACCCACCAGCGTTCGCCGGCGTAGGGGCGCAGGTTCTCCAGCCAGCCGAGCGGGGAGAGCCAGGTGAGCACGGACGAGCCGCCGTTCGATCCGGCGTCGCCCGCGGCGCGCAGCACGAACGCCGCGCCCAGCACCGCCCCCGTCAGCCCGCGCGCGAGCCGTGCGCTCTCCGTCAGCTGCGCGACGATCGCCGCCGTCGTGGCGAACACCAGTCCGGCTCCGGCGACGCCCAGCCCCAGCGCCAGGGCTCCCGCGGCGCCCTGCCCCGCCAGACCGACGGTGATCACCAGGGCCAGGACGGCGTTCGCGACAGCCGCCGCGAGCAGCGCCGCCGTCAGCGGGGCGCGCCGCCCCACCATCGCCGACGAGATCAGCTCCTGGCGGCCGCTCTCCTCCTCGTCACGGGTGTGCCGTACGACGACGAGCAGGCTCATCACCGCGGCGAGCAGTCCGGCGTAGACGCCGATGCGCCAGGCGGTGAGCGCGCCGAGCGACTGGCCGAAGACCGGTCCGACCATCGCGCGCAGCGAGCTGTTGGCGGTCGTCTGATCCGCCAGATCGGCGCGTTCGGCCGCCGTGCCGTACAGGCCCTTCAGGGTGCCCGGCATCGACAGCACCATCAGGGCGTTGACCGCGATCCAGAGGGGGATCATCACCCGGTCGCGGCGCAGGGAGAACCTCAACAGGGTTCCGGTGCCGGCCAGTTGCCGTGATCCTCCGGTCCGCGCCGCGAAAGCCGTCGTCGCGGCGGTCATCGCTCCCCCAGGCTCTGCGCGGCGCTCGGCCGGGCGGACGCCCCCACCGTCTCTTCGCCGGCGGCCGGTTCGTCCTGGTAGTGGCGCAGGAACAGTTCCTCCAGCGTCGGCGGTGTCGACGTCAGCGACCGCACCCCCGACTCGCTCAGCGACCGCAGCACCGCGTCCAGCTTGTCCGTGTCGACCTGGAGTCTGACCCGGTGGCCCTGGACGTCCAGGTCGTGGACGCCGGGCAGCCGGGCCAGTCCGTTCGGCGGACCGGCGAGTTCGGCGGTGACGCTGGTCCGGGTCAGATGGCGCAGGTCGGCGAGCGAGCCGCTCTCGACCGTGCGGCCCTTGCGGATGATGCTCACCCGGTCGCAGAGCTGCTCGACCTCGCTGAGGATGTGCGAGGACAGCAGGATGGTCCGGCCGCGGTCCCGCTCCTCCTCGACGCAGCGCTGGAAGACCTCTTCCATCAGCGGATCGAGGCCCGACGTCGGCTCGTCCAGGATCAGCAGATCGACGTCCGAGGCGAAGGCGGCGACCAGGGCGACCTTCTGCCGGTTGCCCTTGGAGTACGTCCGCCCCTTCTTGGTCGGGTCCAGTTCGAACCGCTCGATCAGCTCCGCCCGGCGCGCCTGGTCCAAGCCCCCGCGCAGCCGGCCGAACAGGTCGATGACCTCGCCGCCGGAGAGGTTGCGCCACAGGGTGACGTCCCCGGGGACGTAGGCGATCCGTCGGTGCAGTTCGACGGTGTCCGCCCAGGGGTCGCGGCCGAGGACCCGTGCGGCGCCCGAGTCGGCGCGCAGCAGACCCAGCAGGACCCGGATGGTGGTGGACTTCCCGGCGCCGTTCGGGCCGAGGAAGCCGTGGACCTCACCGGACCGGACGGCCAGGTCGAGGCCGTCCAGCGCGTGGGTCCTGCCGAACGACTTGTGCAGTCCGGACACCTCGATGGCGAGGTCGGAGCTCTTGGTCATGCTTCGGAACGTACGCTACTTTCAGAAATTTGTGAAGTTAAGGAAGTGTATAAAGCATCGGTAGACTCGTTGGTGGTGCTGACCAGGGGAGATGATCCAGGGATGACGGAGCCGAAGACGGTGGAGCGGGACCCGGAGTCGGTCTCCCGGTTCGTGGAGCACTTCGCCGCGCAGCTCGTCGAGGCGGGCGTGCCGCGTATGCCGGCCCGGATCTTCGGCGCGCTGCTCGCCTCCGACACCGGCACCCTCACCTCCGCGGAGCTTGGCGAACAGCTGCAGATCAGCCCGGCCGCGGTGTCCGGGGCGGTGCGCTATCTGGCGCAGGTGCATCTGGTGTCACGGGAGCGGGAGCCGGGTTCGCGCCGGGAACGCTACCGGGTGCACAGCAACCAGTGGTACGAGGCCCTCACCAACCGCGAGGCCCTCATCAAACGCTGGGAGGAGGCCCTGCGCGAGGGGGTCACCAGCCTGGGCGCCGACACCCCGGCGGGCATGCGACTCGCGGAGACCCTCGCCTTCTTCGAGTTCGTCGAGGGAGAGGTCGAGGCGATGATGGAACGCTGGCGCATACACCGGGACCGGACCTTCGGGCGGGACTGAGCGAAACCGATCACGGCGCCGTGAGTGCCTCGCCGCTCCGAGTGGCGTCTGGTCTGCAATCAGGCGGAGGGCGCACCACGCCCCCGAGGCACCGGCTACGAGGTATCTGGTCCCCAATCAGGCGGAGGGCGCACCATGCCCCTGAGGCACCGGGCGGAGGGCGCACCATGCCCCCGAGGCACCGGCTACGAAGAAGCCGGCACCGTGAGCACCCAGGCTCCCTCCCACACCGTCCACGTCCTGCTCCGCACCGGCCCGCTCACCACCGCGTCCGAGCGGTAGCGGAAGTCCGCCCCCGACACCGTCACCGTCCGTCCCCGCGCCGCGAGCGGTGACGCCTCCGCGCCCACCGACACCGGGCGGACCTCCACCACGGCCGCCCCGGAGGAGTCCGGCGTCACCGACACTCCGGCCACCGGCTGGTCCAGGTCCACCAGCGTCACCCCGTCGACCTCGACCCGCAGCCGGGACGGCCCGTCCGGGGGCGGGGAGGCGAGCCGGGGCGGGCGGGCCAGGGTCCGTACCAGTGACTGGCGCACCCGCAGCCACGGCCGCGCGGACGCGGCCTCCTCGCCGAGGTGTGCCCCGTCGCGCTGGGGCGGCACCGACGGCACGGAGGGTATGCGCAGCTCCCCGAGCACCACCCCGTCGCTGTCGTCGGCCAGCAGATCCAGCCGCCGTTCCGCCCCGTCCAGGACGGCCCGGGCCGCCGCCACCGCTCCTGTCGGCACCCCGAGGGTCCGCGCCAGCGACAGCGCGGCCCCGACCGGGACCAGCGAAAGGGCCGTGGTGCCCAGTTCCCGCCGCCGGTGCAGCAGGGTCACCGCGCGCAGCAGCGCCCGGTCGTCGCCCACCACCACCGGCCGCCGCGAGCCCCGGCGATCCAGGGCCCGGGCGAATTCCTCCGGGCCGTCCGGGAGGCACACCTTCGTCGCCGCACGCGCGCTGAGCACGTCCTTCGCGATCCGTACGGACTCACCGTCGCTGTGACGGGCGACCGGGTCGATGACCACGAGGAGCTGGTCGGAAGTCGCCACCTCGGTCCTGCCTCGCTTCCTCGGGTAGCATCTTTGTGCAAGAGCCCCTTGCGCTATTGCGCCAGGGGCTTCGTCTATTCCGGGGCATCCGGTCCGACGGTTTGCGGCCAACGACGGCCGCGGTGCACGCGGCGGTGGACCCTCCGCGTACGCCCCTGACCTTGGACATGCCCCGCCCGGAAGGGGTGTACGCGCGTGCCCGCACTTGTGCTGCTCGGTGCTCAGTGGGGTGACGAGGGCAAGGGGAAGGCCACCGACCTGCTCGGTGGCTCGGTTGACTATGTAGTGCGCTACCAGGGCGGCAACAACGCCGGCCACACGGTCGTCGTGGGCGACCAGAAGTATGCACTCCACCTCCTCCCCTCCGGAATCCTGTCGCCCGGATGTACGCCCGTCATCGGCAACGGCGTCGTCGTCGACCCGTCGGTCCTGCTCTCCGAGCTGAGCGGTCTGAACGAGCGTGGCGTCGACACGTCCAAGCTCATGATCAGCGGAAACGCGCACATCATCACGCCGTACAACGTCACGGTCGACAAGGTGACGGAGCGCTTCCTCGGAAAGCGCAAGATCGGCACCACCGGCCGGGGCATCGGCCCGACCTACGCCGACAAGATCAACCGCATCGGCATCCGGGTCCAGGACCTCTACGACGAGTCGATCCTCACCCAGAAGGTGGAGGCGGCCCTCGAGGTCAAGAACCAGCTCCTCACCAAGCTGTACAACCGGCGCGCGATCGCCGTGGACCAGGTGGTCGAGGAGCTGCTCGGCTACGCCGACCAGATCAAGCCCTACGTCGCCGACACGGTCCTGATCCTCAACCAGGCGCTGGACGACGGCAAGGTGGTCCTGTTCGAGGGCGGCCAGGGCACCCTGCTGGACATCGACCACGGCACGTACCCCTTCGTCACCTCGTCGAACCCGACCGCGGGCGGCGCCTGCACGGGTGCCGGCGTCGGCCCGACGAAGATCAGCCGGGTTATCGGCATCCTGAAGGCGTACACGACCCGTGTCGGCTCGGGCCCCTTCCCGACCGAGCTGTTCGACGAGGACGGCGAGGCGCTGCGCCGCATCGGCGGCGAGCGCGGTGTCACCACCGGCCGTGACCGCCGCTGCGGCTGGTTCGACGCGGTGATCGCCCGCTACGCGACCCGGGTCAACGGCCTGACGGACTTCTTCCTCACCAAGCTCGACGTGCTGACCGGCTGGGAGCGCATCCCGGTCTGCGTGGCGTACGAGATCGACGGCAAGCGGGTCGAGGAACTGCCCTACTCCCAGACGGACTTCCACCACGCGAAGCCGGTCTACGAGTACCTCCCGGGCTGGCAGGAGGACATCACGAAGGCCAAGACCTTCGCCGACCTGCCCAAGAACGCCCAGGGGTACGTCAAGGCCCTGGAGGAGATGTCGGGCGCCCCGATCTCCGCGATCGGCGTGGGCCCGGGCCGGGACGAGACGATCGAGATCAACTCGTTCCTGTAGGCGCGGAGTCGTATCTCCGTCACGCCCCCGGTGAGGCTTCGGCCGCACCGGGGGCGTGGTCTTTCCATGGGGCATCCTTGACCTGCACATGGGGTCTTGGGGGTTTCGCGCGCAACCGGCGTGCCGCAACCATCTACGCGTGTAGTCCAGTAAATCCCCGCACAACACGCACAGTTGACCCCCTGACCCCAGTCCCAGGAGCCCCGAATGCCCGTCAGTCCCATGAACCGCCGGGAGTTCATGCAGAAGTCGGCCGTCACCGGTGCGGCCGTGGCCGCCACGGGTGCCGTCGGCACCGGTACGGCCCAGGCCGCCGAGGTCGGCCACAGGCCCGGAAAGGCGCCCCGCACCTGGTCGTTCTCCATCCTGGGCACCACCGACCTGCACAGCCACGTCTTCGACTGGGACTACTACAAGGACGCCGCCTACAGCGACAAGGCCGGCAACTCCGTCGGCGTCGGCCGGGTCGCCACCCTCATCAAGCAGCAGCGGGAGGCCAAGGGCGAGGACCGCGTCCTGCTCGTCGACGCCGGCGACATCATCCAGGGCACGTCACTGGCGTACTACTACGCGCGCGTCGACCCCATCACCGGCACCGACGGCAAGCACGGCCCCCGGCACCCCATGGCCGTCGCCATGAACCACATGCGCTACGACGCCGCCGCGCTCGGCAACCACGAGTTCAACTACGGCATCGACGTCCTGCGCAGGTTCGAGAGCCAGTGCCACTTCCCACTGCTCGGTGCCAACGCGCTGGACGCCAAGACCCTGCGCCCCGCCTTCCAGCCGTACACGGTGAAGCGGATCTGCGTCCCCGGCGCCCCCGACATCAAGGTCGGCATCCTCGGTCTCACCAACCCTGGCATCGCCCTGTGGGACAAGGACAACGTCAGCGGGAAGATGGTCTTCCCCGGGCTCGTCGAGCAGGCGAAGAAGTACGTGCCCCGGCTGCGCGCCCTCGGCTGCGACGTCGTCTTCCTGACCGACCACTCCGGCCTGGACGGCTCGTCCTCGTACGGCAGCGAGCTGCCCTACGTGGAGAACGCCTCCAACCTCGTCGCCGAGCAGGTCCCCGGCATCGACGCGATCCTCGTCGGCCACACCCATGTCGAGGTTCCCTCCTACACCGTCAAGAACGAGCAGACCGGCGAGGACGTCCTGCTGTCCGAGCCCTACTGCTGGGGCATGCGGCTGACCGTCTTCGACTTCGAGGTCGAACTGCACCACGGACAGTGGCGGGTCACCGACAAGAAGGCCCAGACCCTCAACCCCAACGGCGTCGAGGAGGACCCGGAGATCACCCGGCTCCTCAAGGCCGACCACGACCTCGTGGTGAAGTACGTCAACACCCCGGTCGGCACCTGCACCCAGGACCTCTCGGCGGCGGAGTCCTGCTGGAAGGACGTCCCGATCATGGACTTCATCCACCAGGTCCAGATGGCCACCGTCGCCACCGGGCTGTCCACCGCCGACGCCGCGCTCCCGCTCATCTCGGTCGCCGCGCCGTTCAGCCGGACCGCCGACATCCCCGCGGGCAACGTGACGATCAAGGACATCGCGGGGCTCTACATCTACGACAACACGCTCTACGGCAAGAAGCTCACGGGCGCCCAGCTCAAGGACTACCTGGAGTACGGGGCGAAGTACTACCACCAGGTCCCGGCCGGCACGAAGGTCGACACCGCGACCCTCACCAACGCCAACAGCTTCTGGGACTACATGTACGACACCGCCGCCGGGGTCGACTACGACATCGACATCGCCCAGCCCGAGGGGTCGAGGATCAAGAACCTCAGCTACAAGGGCGCCCCGGTCGCCGACGACCAGGTCTTCGTCGTCGCCGTCAACAACTACCGCGCCAACGGCGGCAGCGGCTACCCGCACATCGCCGCGGCCGACATCGCCTACAGCTCCACCAACGAGATCCGCCAGCTGATGATCGACTACGTGACGGCGAAGGGCTCCCTGAACCCGGCCGACTTCGCGGTCACCAACTGGAAGCTGACCCAGAACGGGACCCCCGTCTTCTAGGTCCTCTCGTGACCGCCGGGCGTGCACGCGTCCCGGCGGTCACCGTCCGCGGTTCCCGGGAGGGCGGTCGGGGCCCGTCCTCAGCTGAAGACGATCATCGAGCCCTGGGCGAGGCTGCGGGTCGCCGCCGCGTGCAGCCCCAGCCACACATGCCGTTCCCGGGCGAAGGGACTCGGGTCGTACGGGGCGGGCCGCGCCGGTTCCTCCAGCGCCGTGGGGGCGAGCGGCGCGTCCGGGGGCACGGGCGGGTTCGCCGGGTCGATGCCGATCGACGGAGCCACGAACTCCAGCTCCCGCAGCAGTGCCTGGGAGGACCCCAGCGGGCCGCCGCCCGTGAGAAGTTCCTCGTTCGCCAGGGGGTGCGGGAAGTCCACCGGGACATAGGCGCCCGCATGGTCGTAGTGCCACACCAGATGCGACTGCTGGGCCGTCGGCTCGAACATCTCCAGGAGCTGTTCGTAGTCGCCGCCGAGTTCGTCGACCGGCGTCACGGCGAGCCCGCACACCTGGAGCAGATAGGCGCGGCGCAGAAAGTGCAGCGCGTCGTAGTCGAAGCCCGCGACCGGCGCCACCTCACCGGTCAGCCCCGGCATGTACTGGTACACCGGCACCGGCGGCAGCCCTGCCTCGCCCAGCGCCTTGTCGTAGAGGGCGAGTTCCTCGGCGAACGGGTTGTCGGGCGTATGGCACAGCACGTCGACGAGCGGCACCAGCCACAGGTCACAGGCCAACAGTAAGCTCCTCGGGTCATCGGTGTGGTGCAGGAAGCGTAGTGCGCGCGGGGGCCGGGCGCCCGACGTCGTGCAGGTCCCATACCCACACCCCGCCGACCCACTTCCCGGGCCGCCCCACCAACTGGTCCACGGCCTGGCGCAACCGGTCCTGGTACTGCTGCGGGGCCAGCACCAGCACCCCCGCGTGCCAGTAGGCGAAGTCGGTCCGTGCCTGCGCCCGCCAGTTCTTGCCGATCACGGGCGCCACCCCGGTGAAGCTGATGTCGCGCAGCATGCTGGAGGTGTAGCGGGGGGCGGCGCCGTAGATGCCGACGCGCTCGTCGCCGTAGGGGCCGTTGAAGTACCCGCCGGGCAGCCTGAACTTCAGGCCCGTCGCGGTCTGCCAGTGCAGGGCCTCCGCGTTGCCCGAGTCGGGCAGCGGGATCGGCACCAGCGTCTCGTCCTTGCCGACGTACGCCTGCCAGGTCCCGTCCGCGATGAAGGCCGGCACCGGGGCCCGCTCCACCGACCGCAGCGGGGCCGGAAGGATCGGGATGAGGGCCGCGGCGACCGCCGTCAGGCCGATGAACTGGCGGCCTATGTGCGGTGTGTGCACCAGCCGCTCCACCGCCACGGCCAGCAGCATGCCGAGCGCGGGCGCGCACACCATCGCGACCCGGCCCTCGATGACCGACTCGAACAGGGGCTTGTCCGCGAGCAGTGCCCACGGCCCCGGGACCGTCATGTTCGTGAGGGGGATCTGGAACCGCGAGCCCAGGGAGAGCAGCGCGGCGGCCCCCGCCGTGAACGCCAGCGCCTTGACCAGCGCCCGCTCCCACAGCCGTACGACGATCGCGAACGTCAGCAGCGCCAGCGGCCAGCCGTAGAAGGCGTTCTGCTCGGTGGGGTTCGGGGAGAGCGCGTCCGCCGTCGTCCTGTCACCCGCGACCAGTGAACGCTCGGCGAAGGACAGCAGGGCCCGGGGGCTGTTGCCCATGTGGTCGGCGTGCAGCACCCGTGTGTAGCTCTGCGGGCCGAAGAACTGCCAGTACAGCGGCAGCGCGACCAGCGGCAGACACACCGCTGCGGCGATCGCCAGACCCTTCGCCAGCGGGCGCACGGCCGCCTTCGCCACCTGCGGGTGCAACGCCGCGTAGGCGCCCGCGAACAGCACCATGCCGACGGACGCCAGCAGCAGCGGCTCCTCGCCCAGGAAGATCTGGTACGCCGTCATCAGCCCGAGGACCACCCCGTCCCGCACCACCCACGTGCCCGTGCACAGCCGCAGCGCCCGCTCGATGATCAGCGGGATCATGAACAGCACGACGAAGTTCGGATGCGCGTTGGCGTGGCTGACCATCGGCGGAGCGAAGGCGGCGAGCGCCGCGCCGGTGAAGGCCGCGCCCCGGTGCCGTGCGACCCGCCGGACGATCAGCCGGTACCAGGCGGTGGCGGTGGCGGCGAGCCCGAGCGTCATCACCAGGGCGAGGGAGATCGCGGGGCCGAGGGCGAGGGTGACGGGCGCGAAGGGGACGGTCAGCCCCAGCATCACCGTGTTGGCCATGAGGTTCACCCCGTCGGGGAACCCCTGGAGGGTGGTGAAGAAGGGGTTGCGGAGATGGGCCAGGTTGTCGGCCGTCACCGCGAAGAACCACTCCCACTGGTTCTGGTCCTGCAGCGAGTCCGGGAGATAGTGGTGGTTCGGATCCGCCCAGCGGCCCGCGTACAGGGCCCCCGCCATCAGCAGGAACGCGGCGGCGGCGAGGAGGCCGGCGGGGCGGACCGAGCGCAGTTTGAGCGAGGTCAGCTCGGCGAGGACCCGGAGGTAGTCCAGCGGGCGGACCTTGGAGCCGGGCTGGTGCGCCCAGCGCACCGGCACTTCGGTGACGGGCCAGCCCGAGCGCCGGAAGTGCTGGAGTATCTCCACGTCGATGCCCCAGCCGGTGAGCCGGGACGCGGCGAACGCCTCACGGGCCCGGTCGCCGTCGAAGAGCTTGAAGCCGCACTGGGTGTCGCGGACGCCGGGCACGGCGACCCGCCGTATCAGCAGGTTCCCGGCCCGTCCGAGCAGCTCGCGGGCGAGGCTCTGATGCCGCTCGATGGTGGCGCCCGGCGCGGAGCGGGAACCGACCGCCGCCGAGTGCCCCTCGGCCAGCGCCTTGTCGAGCAGTTCCAGCTGCTCGATCGGGGCGGCCAGATCGGCGTCCGTGACCAGCACCCGGCGGCCCGACGAGGCGAGCACCCCGAGACGCAGGGCATGGCCCTTGCCGCGGTTGCGGGGGCTGGTGACGAGCCGGACGCGGCGGTCGCGGACCGAGGCGGCGGTGACGACGTCCCCGGTGCCGTCGGTGGACCCGTCGTCGACGACGAGGACCTCCCACGCGCCGAAGCGGTTCTCGTTGTCGCGCAGATACCCGGCGATCGCGTCGAGGGTGGTGCCGAGCCGCCCCTCCTCGTTGTAGGCGGGGACGACGACGGACAGGTCGATGGAGATGGCCGGCATGTTCTCTATGACGTCCGCGGCCCCGGGTCGGCTCATCCTTCGGCCAGCCGCTCGACCAGAGCGAGGGAGTGCGCGTTGTACGCGGTGATCACGGCGTTCGCCGCAGCGGGGTCGCGGCGGGCGAGCGCGTCGACGACCTCGGTGTACCCGGACCACAGGTGGCCGCGGAGCCGGGTGACCCGGCGCAGATGCTGGGCCGCGCACGCCCAGGACTGCACCCGCAGCCGGTGCAGGAAGTCGGCGAGGTAGGGGTTGCTGTACAGGGCGGCCAGCTCCCGCCAGAAGCGCAGGTCGTAGCCGATGAGGACGTTCAGCTCCCCGGCGACGGCGGCGCGCTGGGCCTCCTCGCCGCGGCGGCGCACCGCGGCCAGGGCCGCGGTGAGTCCGGGACCCTCCAGCGAGGCCCTGCCGTCGTTGTCGACCAGGCGCCGGAAGAGGCCGTCGGTGACGAGGCCGCGGGCCTCGATCATGCCGCGGTAGTCGTCGAGGGAGTAGGCGTGCACCTCGAAGCCGCGGTGCTGCACGGCGTCCAGCAGGCCCTGGGCGGACAGATCCACCAGGGCCTCGCGGACCGGGGTCGCGGAGACGCCGTACTGCTCGGCGATCTCCTTGACCGTGAACTCCTGCCCCGGCTGCAACCGCCCGCCCAGCACCTCGTCGCGGAGCGCGTCCGCGATCTGCTGTCGCAGGGTGCTGCGGGTCACGGCGCCGTTTCCGGTGCTGCCGGGCATGGTCCGGTCTCTCCCTCGTCACGTACGGGTGGCGTGCTCGTACAGGTCTACGAGCTCGCCACCTTACGCGTTCGGAGTCCCGGGAATCCCTTCTACTCCGTGTACTCGTCCGCCACCGACAGTGCCGCGTCCAGGGCCGCCAGCCCCTCCTTGAGCTCGGCCTCCGTCACGTTGCACGGCGGGACCACATGCGTACGGTTCATGTTCACGAACGGCCACACACCGTTCGCCTTCGCGGCGGCGGCGAACGCGGCCATC
This sequence comes from Streptomyces sp. NPDC001222, assembly GCF_042896945.1. NCBI lineage: Bacteria > Bacillati > Actinomycetota > Actinomycetes > Kitasatosporales > Streptomycetaceae > Streptomyces > Streptomyces sp. NPDC001222. The sequence goes on along the minus strand of NZ_JBIAXT010000031.1, from coordinate 16,840 downwards.
GGCGCTGCCGCCTCCCCGGCCGCGTTGTAGGGCACGAGCGGCTCCCGGGTCTCCTTGTTCCGCACCAGGTCCAGGGCCCAGAACATGCCGACCCCGCGCACCTCGCCGACGCTCGGGTGGCGCTCGGCCAGCCGGCGCAGGGCAGGCTCCACGACGGACGCGCCCAGCTCCGCCGCGTTCTCGACGACGCCCTCCTCGGCCATCACGTTGATCGTCGCGACGGCCGCCGCGCACGCCAGCGGATGCCCCGAGTACGTCAGCCCGCCCGGGTAGGCCCGCTTCCCGAAGGTCTGCGCGATCCGCCCGGAGACGGCGACACCGCCGAGCGGCACATACCCGGAGTTCACGCCCTTGGCGAAGGTCATCAAATCCGGGACGACGTCGAACAGGTCCGCCGCGAACCACCGGCCGGTGCGCCCGAATCCGGCCATCACCTCGTCGAGGACGAAGACGATTCCGTACTTGTCGCACAGCTCACGGACACCCGCGAGATAGCCGGGCGGCGGGACCATGATCCCGGCGGTGCCGGGGACGGTCTCCAGGATGATCGCGGCGATCGTCCCCGGCCCCTCGAAGGCGATGGTCGTCTCCAGGTGCTCCAGCGCCCGCTCGCACTCCTGCTGCTCGGTCTCCGCGTAGAAGCGGGAGCGGTACAGGAACGGCGCCCAGAAGTGCACCACGCCCGCGGCACCGCTGTCCGAGGCCCAGCGACGCGGGTCACCGGTGAGGTTGATCGCCTGCTGGGTGCCGCCGTGGTACGAGCGGTAGGCGGACAGCACCTTGGGGCGGCCGGTGTGGATGCGCGCCATGCGCAGGGCGTGCTCGACCGCGTCGGCGCCGCCGTTGGTGAAGAAGATCTTGTCGAGGTCGCCGGGGGTGCGCTCGGCGATCAGCCGGGCGGCCTCCGAGCGCGCCGCCACGGCGAAGGCGGGCGCGAACGTGGTCATCGAGGCCGCCTGCTCCTGGATCGCGGCGACGACCTTCGGGTGCTGGTAGCCGATGTTGGTGAAGACGAGTCCGCTCGTGAAGTCGAGATAGCGGTTGCCGTCGAAGTCCCAGAAGTACGACCCCTCCGCACCGGCGACGGCGAGCGGGTCGATGAGCTCCTGCGCTGACCAGGAGTGGAAGACATGCGCACGGTCCGCGGCCTTGACGGCGGCGCCGGCCTGGGGGTCGGTCTGAGGCGTCATGCGCCCGAGCCTAGGAGTCCGGTTCCCCGACGCGACACCGGCGTCCTGTCTGCGGACGGGCCCGGAACGCGACAGTCTGTCGACAGGCGGGCCCGGCGGCGGCGTTCCGCGGCCCGTCGTGCCTGCCGGCGGGGCGGCCCCGGGGGCGCGCTGACCCGTGGGGCGCTCGTCCCGTGACGCCCCGTTGCGTCCCGTGACCGAACCGGGGCACCGCCGTGGCCGGCTCCTCGCGGGGCGGTGATGTTCTGCGGTTATTCTCTGGCTGTCTGTCGCACACGCAGGGGGTAGGTGAGGCGGCGATGGAGATGCCGGGGGGCGGGGATCCGCTGGGGATCCCCCCGGGCGTGCGGCTCAAGGGGAGCGCCGGTGCGTACCGGCTGCTCGCCCGGCTCGGGGCCGGCGGCATGGGGAACGTGTATCTGGCCCGGTCCGACCGGGGCCGTACCGTCGCCGTGAAACTCGTCCGGCGGGAGCTGGCCGAGCAGGAGGAGTTCCGGGCGCGCTTCCGGCAGGAGGTGCAGGCCGCGCGCCGGGTCGGCGGGTACTGGACCGCGCCCGTCCTCGACGCGGACACCGAGGCGGATATCCCCTGGGTCGCCACCGGCTATGTCGCGGGTCCCACCCTGCAGAGCATCGTCTCCCGTGACCACGGCGCCCTGCCGGAGCGGTCCGTGCGGGTCCTGGCCGCCGGGCTCGCCCACGCACTGCAGGACATCCACGCGGCCGGGCTGATCCACCGCGACCTCAAGCCCTCCAACGTGCTGGTGACCATCGACGGCCCCCGGGTCATCGACTTCGGCATCGCCCGCGCCCTGGAGACCCTCGGCGGCGCGGGGCTCACCCGCACCGGCGCGCTGGTCGGCTCGCCCGGGTTCATGGCGCCCGAGCAGGTGCGCGGCGACCGCGTCACGCCCGCGTGCGACGTCTTCTGCCTGGGGTCCGTCCTCGCGTACGCCGCCACGGGCGCCCTTCCCTTCGGCAGCGAGGGCAGCGGGGTGCACGCCCTGATGTTCCGTATCGCCCAGGAGGAACCGGATCTGGCGGGCGTGCCCGAGAGCCTCGGTGATCTCGTCCGCGACTGTCTGCGCAAGGACCCGGCGGCCCGGCCGACCCCGGCGGAGATCCTGGAGCGGGCCGGCGCCGAGGACACCGTCTCCGGCGGCCGCAGCCGGGACCCCTGGCTGCCCGGCGTCCTGGTCGCCCAACTGGGCCGCCAGGCAGTGCGGTTGCTGGATACGGAGGACCCGGAGGAGACCGCGACGCAGACCGCGACGAGGGTGGCCTCGGCGGGTGGCGCGGGAAGCGCGGCGGGGCCGGCGGACCTTGCGGACTCGGGGACCTCGGCGGAAACGGGGGCCTCGGGGGACGGTACGGGCCCTTCGGGCGCCGACGGAGGCGGGCGTGCCACGGGTTCCGCCGCAGTCACCGCCGGCCCCGCGGGGCCGGTCACGGTTCCCGTCCGGTCCGCCGCCGGCCCGGGCGCCGGGATCGCCCGGGTGCCCGGCGCGATCGACCCCCGCGTCCCGGTGGACCTGGCCGAACAGGCCCCGGCGGCTCCCGAGCTGCCCGAGCACGCGCCCGCCTCCGACGTGCCGTACGGCGCCGCCCCGCCCGTCTCCCCCGGCGGCCCGCCCGCCCAGGCCGCCCCCGCCGGACCGCCCCCGCCGCCCGCCACGTACGGCTACCCCCAGCAGCACCCCCAGCCCGGGTACGGCCACGGCGGCTTCGGCCCCACCCTCGGACCGACCCGGCAGCACGGCCCGTACCCCTTCGGCGACCCGGACCCGGCGGAGCCGCGGCGCAGAAGCGGCCGCTCCACCGTCGCGCTGCTGGTCGCCGCCGTGGTGGTCGCGCTCGGCGCCGGCGGCTCGGTGTACGCGCTGATGCGCGGCGACGGAACCGCCACCGGCGGCGGCCACGGCCATGCGCACCGCTCCGCCGCGCCCCCCACCTCCGCCCCGGACACCCCCTCGGGCTCCGCCCCGGCCACCGCGAGCCCCTCCGGAGGGTCGCCCGCGGCCGGCGCCGTGCCGAACGCCTTCCTCGGCACATGGACCGCCGCCATCGACAGCGCGAGCGGCCACAGCACCCGCCAACTGGTCATCGAGCAGGGCGCGGTGGGCGACCCGGTGCTCTCGCTGACCGCGGACGGCCCGCTGGGCGGCGGCACGTACCACTGCGTCTTCCGGGCCGCGCTGTCCGGATCGCCGGGCGCGGACGGCCCGTTGGACATCGGCCCCTCCACGGTCGCGGCGGGCCGTCCCGCGTCCGCCTGCACCCCGGGCGGCGCCACGGAGCTGACGATCCTGCCGGACGGCCGTCTGCGCCGTGTGAACACAAGCGGTGGCGAATCCCTCACGTACACCAAGCAGGGCTGAACTCCCGTCATCCGACGGCAAGTTGAACATCATACGAAGTTAGCCACCCGTACCCTGTGTGCGGCCGCCGACGGCCGTACGGTGACCCCACATTCGGCTCCGGGGAGTTGTGGGGGACCCACGGTGCAATGGTTCAGTCCAGAGAACGTCGTGGCCGTGGGGACCGCGGTCCTCGGCATCGTCGCGTCCGTCGCCATGGTCTGGTACGAACGCCGGGTGCCGCGGCGCAAACGCATCGGCTACCGCGTCCAGATGGACAACCCGATCGGCGACCGCTCCGGCCGCGCCAACAGACGTCTCGGCCTCTTCGACGAGACCCCGGACATGGTGGACGCGACTCTCGTCCTGCTGCGCATCGAGAACGACGGCTCGCAGGGCATCGGCGGCGGCGACTACAGCGGCCCCGAGAGCCACGGTCTGACCGCGGTGTTCACCGATCGCATCATCCGCGGTGTGTCGGTCACCCAGCCGACCAACACCGACCACCTCATGGACCACTTCACCGCGGAGAGCGGCTTCGGCTACGAGGGCAACCGGCTGCGCATCCCGCGTGTCCCGCTCAACCGGGGCGAGCACTTCAAGCTGCTCGTGCTGCTGTCCGGCGGCGACGTGGGCCGCGAGATACGGCTCATAGGCGGCATCCACGACGGTGAGGTGCACCCCAACCGCAGCGCCACCCCGGACGACCAGCCGCCCCTGTTCAGCCGGGCCGCCCGGCTGATCAGCATCACCCTCACGCTCAGCGTCCTCACGCTCGCCGGCATCGTCATCGCCCGCGACGACCACCCGCTCCCCATCGGCTGCGCCCGCGGCGCGCTGACGGTCACCGGCTCGACGGCCTTCGCCCCCGTGGTGCGGGATCTGGCGAAGCAGTACGAGGACAGGTGCGAGGGCTCCGACATCAAGGTGGACGCCCGCGGCAGCGAGGCGGGGGTCGGGGACCTCGTCTCCCTGGGCGCCCGGTCGAAGCGCACCCCCGCCATGATCGCGTTCTCCGACGGTCCCACCCCGAGGGCGGGCGCGGTCTCCGATCTCGACGGGACTCGGGTCGCCGTGTCCGCTTTCACCCTGGTCGTCAACGAGGGCGTCGACCTGCCGCACGGGCTCTCCCTGGCGGACGTACGCCGTATCTACCGCGGGCAGGTCACCCGCTGGAAGCAGATCGACCCGCACCTGCCCGATCTGCCCGTGGTGCTCGTCAGCCGCAACGCCGACTCCGGCACCCGGCAGATCTTCCAGCGGCGGGTGCTCGGCACCTGGGAGCGGGCCCCCAGCACCTCACTGGACTGCGTCCACCAGGACGACCGGTCCGCGCCCGTCATGCGCTGCGAACTCGACTCCACGCAGAAGGTGCTGGACACGGTGGCCAGGATCCCCGGCGCCATCGGCTACAGCGAACTCAACCTCACCCGGCACAAGGGCCTGCGCCGGGTGCCCCTGGACGGCGCCGCGGCCTCCATAGAGGACATCGAGTACCGCCGGAGCGACTACCCCTACCGCGGCGTCGAGTACGCCTACACCTACCGGCGCTCGCCCGCCGGCTCCCTCACCGCGCAGTTCCTCGCCTACGTCAGCCAGAGCACCGGCGAGAGCGAGATCCGGACGCACGGCCATCTGCCGTGCTCCGCGCCGGCGGTGCTGCCGCTCTGCGCGGACGACGACGGCTGAACGCCCACGACGGCCGCCGACCGCCTCACCTGGGGTCCGGCGGCCGTTGCCTCGGCATGTTGGGCCGGGCCCCCGCGGGCGGGGTGAACCGGCCCGGCGGCACCCCTTCGGCCCGGGACGCGGCCGCCCCGACCGACTGGAGCACCAGCGGCGCGGACCCCCGGCGGAACTCCACCATCCAGTCCGTGGTCTCCGCCCGCATCAGATCCGTCACGTCCTCGCTGAACCGCCGCAGCACCGCGAGGCACCGCTCCGCCGCCTCGCCCGCGGTCCCCTCCGTCGGCCCGAGCACCTCCCGCACGCTCTCGGTCGCCCAGTCGAACTGGAGCGTCTGCAACCGCCGTTGCAGAGCCTGGGCGGTCGCCACGTCCCGCATCCACCCGGAGGTCACCCCGAAGAACCGGTCCCCGGCGACGCACGCCATCCCCAGCAGCAGCGACAGATACGCCCACGGCACGGCGCGGTCCGTGATCCCGGTCAGATCGAGCAGCGGCAGCGCGGCCCCGCAGACCACCCCCGCCGCCGCGCCCCCGCGCAGCGCCCGCGCGACCCGGCGCTTCCACAGCCGGTTCGCGAGATACCAGGCCGCCGTCTCCAGCGCCCGGCGCTCCACCCACCGGTACAACTCGTCCAGCCGCTCGGCGGGCTCCCCCCAGTCGCCGTGCGGGAACGGCCGTCCCGCGAGGTCGCCCGGCCGAAGTCCCGCCGCGCCGTCGTCCCGCCCGTCCTGGAGCGGACCCTCGGGCTGCATCTCCGGCTGACTCACCCGGCACTCCCTACGTACGGCTCTGACGGTCCGCGATGGTCACTTCGCGGTGTGCGCCCGCCCACGCGTGGCACACGCTCCGTGATGAGCTCGTGACGCATGGTGCCGAAGCGCTGGATCCTTCCTACCGTTCCCCGGACGGCGAGGACCCGGGTTTCCCGGCTTTTCCGCCCGGAAGTGGGCCGTTACCGGGGGAGGCCGCTCCGCAATGCCACTCGAAAGAGTGCCGCCGCTTGCCCGGGCCCGGGTCCGGACGGACTACCGGAGCGGTCGCCCCGGTGACCACGTAGGCTCGTGCCAGGCGGCACATCCCGCCCAGACAGCGGTACGCGACCTGCCGTCCGTACCCGAACGAGACCAGGAGCTGATCGTGATTCCCGGTGGTGGCCAGCCCAACATGCAGCAGCTGCTCCAGCAGGCCCAGAAGATGCAGCAGGATCTCGCGCGGGCTCAGGAGGAACTGGCCCGTACGGAGGTCGACGGGCAGTCGGGCGGCGGCCTGGTGAAGGCCACCGTCACCGGCGCCGGCGAGCTGCGCGCCCTGGTGATCGACCCGAAGGCGGTGGACCCCGAGGACACCGAGACGCTCGCCGACCTGGTCGTCGCGGCCGTCCAGGCGGCCAACGAGAACGCGCAGGCGCTCCAGCAGCAGAAGCTCGGCCCGCTGGCCCAGGGGCTCGGCGGCGGCGGGATCCCCGGCCTGCCGTTCTGAGTCCACCGGCCCGTCCCTTCTGCGGAAGGCGAGGGCCAACTACCGTACGTACCAAGAAACCGAGCCCGGCTACGGTACGTACCGAAGCTCTTCAGGAAGGCAGTCCGTTGTACGAAGGCGTGGTCCAGGACCTGATCGACGAGCTGGGACGGCTGCCCGGCGTCGGTCCCAAGAGCGCCCAGCGGATCGCCTTCCACATCCTGCAGGCAGAGCCGGCGGACGTCCGCCGGCTCGCCCAGGCGCTGCTCGAGGTGAAGGCGAAGGTCCGCTTCTGCGCGACCTGTGGCAACGTGGCGCAGGAGGAGCTGTGCGGCATCTGCCGTGACGCGCGCCGCGACCCGTCGGTCATCTGTGTGGTGGAGGAGCCGAAGGACGTCGTCGCGATCGAGCGCACCCGCGAGTTCCGCGGCCGCTACCACGTCCTGGGCGGCGCGATCAGCCCCATCGAGGGCGTCGGCCCGGACGATCTGCGCATCAGGGAGCTGCTCGCCAGGCTGGCCGACGGTACGGTCACCGAGCTGATCCTGGCCACGGACCCCAACCTGGAGGGCGAGGCCACGGCCACGTATCTCGCCCGCATGATCAAGCCCATGGGCCTCAAGGTCACCCGCCTGGCCAGCGGCCTCCCGGTGGGTGGCGACCTGGAATACGCGGACGAGGTCACCCTCGGCCGCGCCTTCGAGGGGAGACGACTCCTAGATGTCTGACGCCACGTTGCACTCCACGACGCAGGACCCGGACGACTTCGCCGTCCAGATCGCGGATCAGGTCGAGAGCTTCCTGGTCGCCGTCACGGAGGTCGCGAAGGGCGACGAGCCGGACTCGGCCGTCCCCTTCCTTCTGCTGGAGGTCTCCCAGCTGCTGCTCGCGGGCGGCCGTCTGGGCGCGCACGAGGACATCGTGCCCGAGGAGCGCTACGAGCCGGACGCGGGCCCGGACACGGACGTGGACGAGCTGCGCGAGCGCTTCGCCGTCATGCTGGACCCGATCGACGTCTACTCGGAGGTCTTCGACCCGTACGAGCCGCGCACGGCCCCGGTCCCGGCCCGTATCTCCGACGATCTGGCGGACATCATCACGGATCTGCGCCACGGCATGGCCCACTACCGTGCGGGCCGCACCACGGAGGCGCTGTGGTGGTGGCAGTTCTCGTACTTCTCCAACTGGGGTGCGACCGCCTCCGCGACCCTGCGGGCGCTGCAGTCGGTGGTCGCGCATGTGCGGCTGAACCAGCCCCTGGCGGAGCTCGACGGCCTCGACACCGACCAGGACCTCGGCGACGAGATCCTCGCGGAGGAGGCGGGCCGGGTCATGGACCGGGAGATCGCGCGACCGCTCGGACTGCGACAGGTCAGGTAACCGCGGACGGCCGCTGTGACACGCGGCACGTTTCCGAGTAGGCGGTGCGCGGCGGGGGCAGGTGCCGTGCGGAGCGGCCCGGATTCCCTGCGGAGGACGGCGGTGAAAACCGTCGGACGTCCGTCCTGGACCCGGAGAAAACCGGGATGGTCCCGATGCGAGCGGGACATCTCACCATGCGGTATCCCGGAAGGGAAATTCGGTCGCTCGATAGACTGAGCCGACCGCACCGGCACTGCGCGGGTGCGGAAAGAGACGGATTGAGCGAGGAGCGCACGTGGGCCTTGTCGTGCAGAAGTACGGAGGCTCCTCCGTAGCCGATGCCGAGGGCATCAAGCGCGTCGCCAAGCGGATCGTGGAAGCGAAGAAGAACGGCAACCAGGTGGTTGTCGTCGTTTCCGCGATGGGCGACACGACGGACGAGCTGATCGATCTCGCCGAGCAGGTTTCCCCGATGCCTGCCGGGCGTGAGTTCGACATGCTGCTGACCGCCGGAGAGCGGATCTCCATGGCCCTGCTGGCCATGGCGATCAAGAACCTGGGCCACGAGGCCCAGAGCTTCACCGGCAGCCAGGCAGGCGTCATCACCGACTCCGTCCACAACAAAGCCCGGATCATCGACGTCACGCCCGGCCGCATCCGCACCGCGCTGGACGAGGGCAACATCGCCATCGTCGCCGGTTTCCAGGGTGTGAGCCAGGACAAGAAGGACATCACGACCCTGGGCCGGGGTGGCTCCGACACCACCGCCGTGGCGCTGGCCGCCGCCCTCGACGCCGAGGTGTGCGAGATCTACACCGACGTCGACGGCGTGTTCACCGCCGACCCGCGGGTGGTGAAGAAGGCCCGGAAGATCGACTGGATCTCCTTCGAGGACATGCTGGAGCTGGCCGCGTCCGGGTCCAAGGTGCTGCTCCACCGCTGTGTGGAGTACGCACGCCGCTACAACATCCCGATCCATGTCCGCTCCTCCTTCAGCGGACTGCAGGGCACGTGGGTCAGCAGCGACCCGATCGAGCAAGGGGAAAAGCAGGTGGAGCAGGCCATCATCTCCGGTGTCGCGCACGACACCTCCGAGGCCAAGATTACGGTCGTCGGCGTGCCGGACAAGCCGGGCGAGGCCGCCTCGATCTTCCGCGCCATCGCCGACGCCGAGATCAACATCGACATGGTCGTGCAGAACGTGTCGGCCGCGGCGACCGGCCTCACGGACATCTCCTTCACGCTCCCGAAGACCGAGGGACGCAAGGCGATCGACGCCCTGGAGAAGGGCAAGACCGCGATCGGCTACGACTCGCTGCGCTACGACGACCAGATCGGCAAGATCTCCCTCGTCGGCGCGGGCATGAAGACGAACCCGGGCGTCACGGCCTCCTTCTTCGAGGCGCTGAGCGACGCGGGCGTGAACATCGAGCTGATCTCGACCTCCGAGATCCGTATCTCGGTGGTGACGCGCGCGGACGACGTCCCGGAGGCGGTGCGCGCGGTACACAGCGCCTTCGGCCTGGACTCGGAGAGCGACGAGGCCGTCGTCTACGGAGGCACCGGGCGATGACCGGCCTCCCCCGCGGGGGCGAGGACCGTACGGGGTCCGTGTGCGTGGGCCGTGCAGGCTCCGCGCGCGCGGACCGTGCGGGATCCGGTCGTGCGTACCGTACGGGCTCCGGGCCTGCCTCGGATCCCGTACGGCGGGCCGGTCTGCCGGGCCCGGGTGGAGAGCTCCGGTGACGGCCCGGACCGGACGGCCGACGCTCGCGGTCGTGGGAGCGACCGGGGCCGTCGGCTCCGTCATGCTCCAGATCCTGTCCCAGCACGCGGACATCTGGGGCGAGATCCGTCTGATCGCCTCGCCCCGCTCGGCCGGCCGCAAGCTGACCGTGCGCGGCGAGGAGGTCGAGGTCGCCGCGCTCGACGAGGAGGCGCTCTCCGGCGTCGACGTGGCGATGTTCGACGTACCGGACGAGGTCGCGCGGCAGTGGGCCCCGGTCGCCGCCGCGCACGGCGCGGTCGTGGTGGACAACTCGGGCGCGTTCCGGATGGACCCGGACGTCCCGCTGGTCGTGCCGGAGGTCAACCCGCACGCCGCCCGGGTGCGCCCGCGCGGCATCATCGCCAACCCCCACTGCACGACGCTCTCGATGATCGTGCCGCTCGGCGCGCTGCACGCCGAGTTCGGGCTCAGCGAGCTGGTCGTCTCCTCGTACCAGGCCGTCAGCGGTGCGGGACGCGCGGGCATCGACACCCTCCGGCAGCAGCTGTCGCTGGTGGCGGGCACGGAACTCGGGACGAGTCCCGGTGACGTACGGCGCGCTGTGGGCGACAACACGGGACCCTTCCCGGAGCCGGTGGCCCTGAACGTCGTCCCCTGGACCGGGACGCCCGACGAGGACGGCTGGTCCTCGGAGGAGATGAAGATCCGTCACGAGTCCCGCAAGGTCCTGGGGCTGCCCCGGCTGAGGGTGGCGGTCACCTGCGTCCGCGTGCCCGTGGTCACCGCGCACTCCCTCACCGTCCACGCCCGGTTCGAGGACGAGGTCACGGTCGACCGCGCGCGGGACATCCTCGCCACCGCGCCCGGCGTCGTCCTCTTCGACGACCCGGCCGCCGGCGAGTTCCCCACGCCCGCCGACGTGGTCGGCACGGACCCCACCTGGGTGGGCCGGGTGCGCCGCTCCCTCGACGACCCGACCGCGCTGGAACTGTTCGTGTGCGGGGACAACCTGCGCAAGGGCTCGGCACTGAACACGGCGCAGATCGCGGAACTGGTCGCGTCCGAGTGGGAGGCTCCGTAGGGCTGCGGATTCTCCGGCCTCCGTCCCGCCTGGCAGAAAATCCGCTGGTCGTCGGCCGGATCGTTTGTAGGATCCCTGTCGGTTTCAACGGCCCGTCATGTGGTCCGGACCACTTGAATCGAAGCCTTCGGGTGTTCGAAGATTTCTCTCCCCGCCCCGCAACCGCTTGCGGAGCGGGGAGCGTCTTTGCGGTCGCCCTCCGGGGGGCGGGCACCATCACACATGGGGCATAGGGGAAGAGCTGGTACGCATGAGGGCACTAGACGCACGGTCCGCTGCGCTGGGGGGCGCACGGGGGCATGTGCAGACGGACGTGCTGCCTGACACGAAGGTGTTGCCCGCCGCGTACAACCCTCACGGGGGGAGACGTGTCCAACTGGCGTGGCAGAGGTACTCGAATTCACCGCGGTACGGGCAAGGGGCACAGCCCTGCGTCCGCCCCGCCGCCCTCGCATGTCCGGCGTGCCCGGCGGCATGCCGGTGATCGCCCCCATGCCCGCAGCGCGGCCCGCCCGCATACCCAGCCAGCGTGAGAACGCCGAGGAGACGACGGCCGCCGGCACCACGGTGGACCATCTCACCGAGACCTACCGCGCCCACTACCGCTCCCTCCTCGGGCTCGCGGCGCTCCTCCTCGACGACACCGCCTCCTGCGAGGACGTCGTCCAGGAGGCGTTCATCCGCGTCCACTCGGCGCGCAAACGCGTCCGCGACCCGGAGAAGACACTCGCCTATCTGCGCCAGACGGTGGTCAACCTCTCGCGTTCGGCGCTGCGCCGCCGCATCCTCGGCCTCAAGCTGCTCTCCAAGCCGATGCCGGACATGGCGAGCGCGGAGGAGGGCGCCTACGACCAGCTGGAGCGCGACTCGCTGATCCGGGCCATGAAGGGCCTGCAGCGCCGGCAGCGCGAGGTGCTGGTGCTGCGCTACTTCGCGGACATGACCGAGGCCCAGGTCGCCGAGACGCTGGGGATATCGCTCGGGTCGGTGAAGGCGTACGGATCGCGCGGCATCGCCGCGCTGCGCACCGCCATGGGAGCGCCGGCATGAGCGAGTACAGCGCCGGCATGAGCGAGTACGAGGAGCGGCACCCTGCCGTCCCGGGACACGACTCCCACGAACGACACGAGCCCGATGTGTGGCACGAGCCGACGGACCGGTCCACGCCGCACGAGGACGACCACGAGCAGCATGCTGGGAACGGAACTGTGAACCACCGCCCCGACGACCAGGGCCGCCAGGAAGCCCCGCCGGAGCACACCACTCCCGACGCGCCCGCCACCGACCGCTACGCACGGGGGCCCGGCGGCTTCGAGGGCCGCACGGACGGTCCCGGCGCCGGCCCGGAGACCGGGTTCGGCCCGGACGAACTGGCGCTGCGGCGGATGCTTCACCGCGCGGTGGACGACATCGAGCCGCGCGACGGCACCCTGGACCATCTGCGGCGCGCGGTGCCCGCCCGGCGGGCGCGCAAGCGGCAGGCCCTGGTCGGCATGGCGGCCGCCGCCCTGTTCATCGGCACGGCGATCCCGGCCCTCGTGCACGTCTCCAACGCCACCGGCTCCGACGCCGATCCCTCCATCGCCGGCCAGGCCTCACAGGCCCAGCAGGGCACCGGGCAGGGGAAGGGCCCGGACGGCGGCTCCAGCGGCTCGGTCGGCTCCGGCGGCACCACCAAGGGCACGGACCAGGGTGGCCAGAAGGGCAAGGGCGACAAGAGCAAGGACGCGCCCGGCGGAGCCACCGGCGGGGTCAATCCGACGGCCTCCGCGGCGAACGCCCCCGAGTGCACGGGGGCGCAGCTCGGCGGTGCGACCGCCACCGCGGGCGCACCGGACTCCACCGGCACGGTCTACGGCGCGTTCCGCGTCACCAACGTCTCCACCACCCCCTGTACGGTCTCGGCCGGCGGCAGCGTCTCCACGACCCCGCAGGGCGCGGCGGACGCCTCCAAGATCAGCGTGGCGAACCATGTCACGGGCGACGCGGCCACCGGGCTGCCCGACCCGTCCCAGCAGGCCACCTCGCTGGTGCTCAAGCCCGGCGCGGCCTACGAGGTCAAGTTCGCCTGGGTCCCGTCGGAGACCTGCCCCACCACGGGCGGCGGCACCGGAGGCCCCTCACCGGACCCGAGCCCCTCGGACAGCACCGGTACGAGCGGCGGTACGACCCCGGAGGGCGGCGGCACCGGAGTGGCACCGCAGTTGATGACGGAGGACGGCGGCGTGGCCGACGGCAGCGTGGTCGTCTCCCACACCCCGGAGACCGGTTCCGGCACCGCCATGACGACGGTCCCCAACGCCTGCGCCGGCACGGTCTACCGCACGGGGATACTTCCGGCGTCCTGAGCCGGCCCGGGTCGCCCGGGGCCGACTGGTCCGGCGGGGATCCGGGTCGCCCGGGGCCGACTGGTCCGGCGGGGATCCGGCCCGCCGGGGGAGCTGATCGGCTCGGCTGGTCCGGTCGCCCGGGGCTGATCGGCTCGGCTGGTCCGGTCGCCCGGGGCTGATCGGCTCGGCTGGTCCGGTCGCCCGGAGTCGGCTGGTCCCGGCCGACTCGGGCCTCAGGTCGCGGCGGTCCGGGGCTCGCTCTCGGCGGCGGCCTGCTCGTCCTCGGCCGTTTCCGGCTCCGCCGGGGGCGTCGGGCCTCCGGCCTCCGGCCCCTCCGTGACGAGGCCCAGTTCCGCGTCCCGGGCGTACTCCACCTCGCGGCGCAGCAGACGGAACCACATGAAGACAGTGAAGCCCGCGAAGACGAACCACTCGCCCGTGTAGCCCAGGTTCTGGAACGCCTTCAGATCCAGTCCGCTGTTCTGGGGCGCCGTCGCCGGTACCGCCCGCATCCCGCTGTCGGCCTTGTCGAGGGTGATCCAGGCGTCGTAGACGCTGTACGGCACAAGGTTGACCAGCGACGCGGCGCTGATCGCGGCGGTCTCGTCCGGGGGGAGCCCCCCGCCCCCTCCCACCCCGTTCGACCCCGGGCTCTCCGACGCCTGCAGCGCACCCGTCACGGTGACCTCGCCGGTCGGCGCGGCCGGCGCCTTCGCGGAGCTCGCGTCACCCGGCAGCCAGCCCCGCACGACCGGCAGGGCGCGGCCCCCGTCGGTGCGCAGCAAGGTCAGCACATAGAAGCCCTGCTTGCCGTCCAGCACGCGGTCCGGCACCAGCAACTGCTTGCCGTACCGCCCGGTGGCCGTGGTCCGCTTCCCGGACGTGCTCTGGTCGACGGGCAGCAGCTCCTGCAACGGCCGGGCGGCTTCCTTGCGGTCCGCCGAGACCCGCTCGCTCGCCCTCTGCTGCTCGTGCACCCGGGCCTCGAACCGGCTCAGCTGCCATGACCCCATGAAGATGCAGAAGGGGATGGCCAGCAGCACGAAGACGTTGATCCCCCACCAGCGGGGCGTCAGCAGAAACCGGTACACGCCCCCCACGGTACGGTGCCGCGTTCGGGCGCCCGCCCGTGGGGCCCGGCGTACGAGGCTCGCGCGCCCTCCTCGTACGCCGGACCGGGCACGTACGCCCGCCTGTCAGCCCTCCAGATGGCGCTGCGCGAAGTCCAGCTCCAGCCGCACCTGCTTGATCCGCTCGTCGACCACCAGGGAGCCGTGTCCCGCGTCGTACCGGTACACCTCGTGCACGGCCTTGCGTGCGGTGAGCCGGTCCACGTAGTTCTCGACCTGGCGGATCGGGCAGCGCGGGTCGTTCACCCCCGCCGAGATGTACACCGGTGCCTTCACCGCGTCGACGTACGTCAGCGGCGACGACGCCTCGAACCGCTCGGGCACCTCCTCGGGCGTGCCGCCGAGCAGGGTCCGGTCCATCGCCTTCAGCGACTCCATCTCGTCGTGGTACGCCGTCACATAGTCCGCGACCGGTACCGCCGCGATCCCGATCGTCCACGCCTCCGGCTGGGTGCCGAGCCCGAGCAGGGTCAGATACCCGCCCCAGGAGCCGCCGGTCAGAACCAGCCGCGTCGGGTCCGCGAGTCCGGACGACACCGCCCAGTCCCGCACCGCCGCGATGTCCTCCAGCTCGATCAGCCCGACCCGGTGCTTGAGGGCGTCCGTCCACTCGCGTCCGTACCCCGTCGAACCCCGGTAGTTGACCCGCACCACCGCGTACCCGTGGTCCACCCAGGCCGCCGGGCCCGCCGCGAACGCGTCGCTGTCGTGCCAGGTGGGACCGCCGTGGATGTCGAACACCGTCGGCAGCGGCCCGGTCGCCCCGGCCGGCTTCTGCACCAGCGCGTGGATACGGCCGCCCGGGCCCTCCACCCAGACGTCCTCCACCGGAACCGACCCCGGCGACTTCATCCCGGGCGGATCCAGCACGACCTCGCCCGACGTCGACCGCACCACCGGCGGCTCGGCCGCCGACGACCACAGGAACTCCACGGTCCCGTCGGGGCGGGCCGTCGCGCCGGAGACCGTGCCCGGTGGCGTGGGCACCCGCACCAGCTCGTGCGTCGCCAGGTCGTACCGCAGCAGTTCGCTGCGCGCTTCGAAGCTGTGCATGATCAGCAGCGCGGAACCGTCCGGATACCACTCGGCGGCCACGTCACCCGGAAGCTCCAGCGCCAGGTCGGTCTCCTCGCCCGAGACGACGTCCCACACCAGCGGCTCCCACCGGCCGCGCCGCTGGTGCCCGACCAGCAGGCGGGTGTCCCCGTCGATCGGCGCGAAGCCCAGCACCTCCAGGCCCAGCTCGACCCTGCCGCCCTTGGTGTCGTCCAGCTCTCCCACCGTCGAGCCGTCGGGCCGCAGCACGCGCAGGGCCGAGTGCATCGCGTCGCCGTGCTCGGTGTGCTCGACCGCGATCAGCGCACCGTCGTGCGAGAGGGCGCCCACGCCGGCCGACTCGCGGTGCCGGTAGATCTCGACCGGGTCCTGGCCGGTCCGTGCCAGATGGATCGTCGAACCGTCCTCGTCGGTCGAGCGGCCCACGACCGCCGTGCGCCCGTCCCGCGCGATCACGAGTCCGGCCGGGTACGACGGTGCCAGACCGGGAGCCGCCGGCTCGTCGGGCCCGGAGTCCGCACCGGAGGCGCCGGGGGTGAACCGCTGGCGTCTCCAGATGCCGAACTCGTCCCCGTCGGTGTCGTCGAACCACCAGATCCACTCGCCGTCCGGTGAGAGCGTCCCGTCCGTCGTGCCGTTCGGCCGGTCCGTGACCTGGCGCTGCTCGCCCGTGGTGCGGTCCCACGCGTACAGCTCGTACGTCCCCGTCGCGTTCGAGACGAACAACGCGCGGTGCGGCGCGTCCTCCGCCCAGTCCGGCAGTGACACCCGCGGCGCCCGGAAGCGCTTCTCCCAGTCCGGCATGTCCTCGCCGCGCTCGGGCGAGGTGGACCCGTTGCTCTCAGTCATGGCCCCATAGTGCCTGGCTCGGGCCACATCGTGCGGGTGAGGTCCCCAGCCTGTGGAAAACTCTTCGGGGAAACGCCCTGACCAGGCACGACCGCACGACTGCGTGGCCGCACCACCGAAGCCTCCCGGCCGCCGCCCCGAGCCCGCACACCGCCCGGCGCCCCCGCCCAAGCCCTGCTGCACCCAAGCCGCGCTCGACCAAAGCCGCGCCCAAGCCCCGGCTGAGCTTCCGCCCCGCCCGGGCCCCGGCCCTGCCCGGGCCGCCGCCCCGAGCCCGTACACCGCCCGGCGCCCCCGCCCAAGCCCTGCTGCACCCAAGCCGCGCTCCACCAAAGCCGCGCCCAAGCCCCGGCTGAGCTTCCGCCCCACCTGAGCCCGGCTGAGCTTCCGCCCCGCCTTCAGCCCCAGCCCCGCCAGGACCCCCGCCTCCCCTAAGCCCCCAGCCCCGCCAGGACCCCCGCCTCCCCTAAGCCCCCGGCCCCGCCTGACCCCCCGCCCCGCCCGGGCCCCGGCCCCGCCTAAGCCCCGGCCCCGCCTGACCCCCGGCCCCGCCCGGGCCCCGGCCCCGCCTAAGCCCCGGCCCCGCCCGGGCCCCGCCTCGCCTAAGCCC